>NZ_DAOUAO010000153.1:0-27252 GCF_034433535.1 Tepidiforma sp. | reverse complement strand
GCGCCTTCGGCGGTCTGGATCATGGAGATGCCGTCCTTGGCGTTGCGGATGGCCTGGGAGTTGCCGCGGATCTGCGCGCGCATTTTTTCGGAGATGCCGAGGCCGGCGGCATCATCGGCGGCGCGGTTGATGCGGTAGCCGCTGGAGAGCTTCTCCAGCACCTTCCCCATCTTCACCGCCGTGATGTTGAGGTTGCGCTGTCCGTTCAGGGCAGCAACGTTGGTAACGATCGAGGACATCTGCGTCTCCCCTTCTCGTCCTCCCCGGGATGTCCGGGGCCCCGCCAGGATGTGGATTTGGCAGGGTTGACGCCGTGGTTATCGCCCCGTTCACACACGATTAGGGGTGCAGCTCGGGGTACGCCGGGGAAACGCCGGTGGAGATTCAGCGAACTCCAGTGACGAACCGGTGAACAGCAGCCGTTTCCGCACATGCGAAAGCGGGGAAGCCGCCATTCGGCGACCTCCCCGCTTCCCCGGGAGTGCGGCCTCGATCAGTCCGCGGATTATCGCTGGAGGAGCTGCAGCACCGCCTGCGGCGTCTGGTTCGCCTGCGCCAGCACCGCCACCCCGGCCGACTGCAGGATGTTCTGCGCAACCAGGTCGCTCGAGAGCTCGGCGATGTCCGCGTCGCGGATGCGGCTCTCGCTCGCGGTGAGGTTCTCGACCGCCACGCCGAGGCTGTTGATCGTGTGCTCCAGCCGGTTCTGCGCCGCGCCGAGCGTGCCGCGCCGGCTGTTCAGCGTCTGGATAGCCCCGTCCAGCGCGCTCATCAGGTTGTGCGCGTCCTGGATCGTCTTCACCACCTGGTCGCCGAGTGTCGTAATCAGCCCCGAGGAACCGCCCAGCTTGTAGGCCGGCGACCCCAGGTTCTCGCTCAGCATGCTCACGAACTCGAGCTGAAGCGTGTCGGGCACGTTTGCGCCTACCTGCAGGGTCGAGGTGTTGCCGGTGCCTTCGATGATGATGGTGTTGTCCGTCGCCCCTGTCAGGTCGCTAATCACCTGCGCCGCGGTTCGACCGGCTGGTCCGGTCTGCAGGGTTACGCTCACCCCGAGCTGGTTGAAGTCCAGCGTCCGCGTCTCGTTCGGCGCCATGTTCGTAATCGTCAGCGTCTGGGAGGTGCCATCGGCGCCCGTCAGCGTCAGCTGGCCGGCCCCGGGCGAGGTGAACGTGTAGGTTTGCGGCCGGGCCGTGGTCGCCGTGATGGTGGTCGCGGTCAGCCCGTTGATCGAGAGGTTCTGGTTCCCGCCCACCGCCATGTCGGCAAGGAAGCTCGTCCAGTTGTACGGGTTTGCGTCGGCGGTAATCGTCAGCGTGAACCCGTTGGAGAAGACCACCGAGCCCGCCGAGCCGCCGGCAATCGTCGAGCCCGAGGCGAACCCGGCAGCCGTCGCCACCAGCGTCCCCGACGCGCTTCCCAGCCGCATTTCGAGGACGCCGCCGTTGTTCACGAAGACGTAGTCGCCGGCGGGGGCCGTGGTGAACGTTACGGTGCGGGTGCCGCCCGACGGCAGGGGGTCGCCGCTCACGAGGTGCGTGCCGCTTGCGCCGGCGTTGGTGTAGCCAATGGTTTCGCCCTGCACCAGGTTCGTCGCCGCAACGCCGGCAGACACGCTGGAGAGCGCCCCCGTCAGCACCTTCTGCCCGTTGAACTCCGTGCTGTACGCAATCCGGTCGATCTCCTTGCGCAGCTGCACGATCTCCTCGCCGATGCTGGTCCGCTCCGGCCCGTTATCCGCGTAGGTGCCGTTTGCCGCCTGCACCGCCAGCTCCCGCATGCGCTGCAGGATGGCATGTACCTCATCCATCGCGCCTTCCGCCGTTTGCAGCATCGAAATGCCGTCCTGCGCGTTGCGCAGCGCCTGCTTGTTGCCGCGAATCTGCGCCCGCATCTTCTCACTGATCGCGAGCCCGGCGGCGTCATCGGCCGCCCGGTTAATGCGGTAGCCGCTGGCCAGCTTCTCCAGCGTCTTCCCCATGCGCAGGCCGGTCTTCGCCAGGTTGCGCTGGCCGTTGATCGCGCTCACGTTCGTCATGATCCGGGTCATTGGGGTCCTCCTCTGCCGGTTGACCGGCTTGTGCTTGGTGCCCGGCGAGAGTTGCCGCACTCCCGGGCTGCTTCTACGGTGACAATCGGGTGACAACGGTGGACATTGAGTGACAGGGGCCCGGTTCGCCCCAAAAATCAGGGTTCCCACCGATCGGCCGCGAATTCAGGGCCGCCCGCCCGCTCAACGCCCGCTCTCGTCTGTCATCATCAGAACATCCCGTTCGAACTACCCCTGGAGGACCCCATGCGCACGACCGACGACTGGGTTGCACGCCACGTCCCCGATACGCAGGAAGCCCTCCGACAGGCCGCCGACATCCTCGACCGCTTCGGCTACACCCTCGCCGACCTCGACTACCTGCTCTACGAAGGCCAGCACGTCGACCCCGACAGCATCGACCCGGAGCTTGAAGAGGCCATCAGCCTCCTCGCCCGCCTCCGCGAGGCCGGCATCAAGCTCGCCTGAGCACCGGCTTCAGGCTTCGCCCACGGCCCGCCGCAGCGCCGCCAGGTTCTCTGCGACGCTCCGCTCGGCGTTGAACACCGACGACCCGCACACCAGCACCGAGGCCCCGGCCCGCACGCATTCGGCCGCGTTGTGCTCCTTCACGCCGCCGTCGATTTCGATGTCCGCCCCGAAGCCGCCCGCATCCAGTAGCCGCCGCACCTGCGCCACCTTCTCCAGCTGGCGGCGGATCATCTGCTGGCCGCCCCACCCGGGGTTGATGGTCATCACCATCACCTGGTCCACGTCCGGCAACGACTCCTCGATCGCCGCGATCGGCGTCCCCGGATTGATGCACACGCCCGCCCGCTTGCCCAGCCGGTGAATCGCGTCGATCGTCCGGTTGATGTGCGGCGATACCTCGATGTGCACGTTGATGATGTCCGCGGTATCCGCGAACTGGTCGATCAGCCGCTCCGGCTCGACCGTCATCAGGTGCACATCGAATGGGAGGCGCGTCACCTTCCGCAGTGCCTCGACGATCAGCGCACCAAAGGTGATGTTCGGCACGAACCGCCCGTCCATCACGTCGAGGTGCAGCATGTCGGCCCCCGCCGCTTCCGCAGCGCGGACCTCTTCGGCCAGCCGCCCAAAATCAGCCGTCAGAATCGAAGGTGCCAGCTTTACCCGCGCCATGCCCCGCTATTCTACCCCGCGATCTGCAGGCCTTATACTCTCCGGCATAGGCGCCTGAACAATTATGACCGTTCGCATCGTCACCGATTCCACCTGCGACCTCCCCCGCGAGCTCGTCGAAGAGTTCGGCATCACTGTCGTGCCGCTGACCGTCATCGTCGGCGAGACCTCGTTCCAGGATGGCGTCACTATCACCGCGCCGGAGTTCTACGCCCGCCTTCGCGGCTCCTCTGTCCTCCCGCGCACCAGCCAGCCCAGCGTGGAGGCCTTCCAGTCCGCCTACCGCAGCGCCGCCGCCGAAGGCGCCGAGATCGTCTCCATCCACATCTCCTCCCGCCTCTCCGGCACCCTCAACTCCGCCTCGGTCGCCCGCGAGACCCTCAAGCACGATCTCCACGTCGACCTCATCGACTCCTACAACGTCAGCGTGGGCCTCGGCCTCATCGTCCTCGAAGCCGCCCGGGCCGCTGCCCGCGGCGCCGCCCTCCCCGAGGTCGTCGCCACCGCGCGCCGCGCCATGGACCGCGTGTCCGTCTACGTCGCCGTCGATACCCTCGAATACCTCCAGCGCGGCGGCCGCATCGGCCGGGCCCGCTCCCTCCTTGGCTCGCTCCTCAGCATCAAGCCGATCCTGACCGTCCAGGACGGCGAGGTCGCTCCCTTCGAACGCGTCCGCACCCGCGCCCGCGCCCACGAGCGCATCCTCGAAATCGCGTCCGGGATGCCCCGGGCAAAGGACCTCTTCATCGCCCACAGCGACCTCCCCGACCTCGCCGAATCCGCCGCCGCCCGGCTCGCCCCGTCGCTCCCCCACACCGCCATCCGAACGGCATGGCTCGGGCCGGTGGTCGGCACGTACACCGGCCCCGGCTGCCTCGGTTTCGCGACGCTCGAACGCGAATGACTGCCGCCCCCGCCCTCGACCTCCCCCGCCTGCGGCGCATCCTCCAGCTCGAACTCGATGGCGGCTGCCGCAACACCGCAGTCATCGGTGGCCTCGACCCCATGCTCACCCGCATGGTCGAAGCCGGCCTCTTCCGCGAGAGCCCGCTCCTCCGCCATCTCCGGGCGCTCCCCCCCGGCGGCTACCGCTCGCTCGAACCCGCGCGCCGTGCCTCGTGGCTCACCGAACTCCTCGCCGACATTCCGCCGGCAGGCTCACCCGGCGCGCCGCCCCCGGCCCCGGCCCGCCGAACCCCCGCCCGGGGCACCCGCGGCGCCCGGACGACCGTCACCCGACACCCCGCAGAGCCAGCGCCCCCCGCGCGCGGGCCCTCGCCCGACGACCCCCTGACCTCCCTGCCCGGGGTCGGGGCATCCGTCGCTGCCCGCTTCGAAAAACTGGGCGTCCGAACCCTGGGCGATGCCGTCTTCCTCTTTCCGCGGCGCTTCAACGACTACACCAGCCTGCGCCCTATCGCCCAGCTTGAACCATCTTCCGCCATCCAGACGGTCGTCGGCGAAATCGCCGATATCGCAGAGCTCCGCGTCCGCGGCCGCGCCCGCGGCACGCGCGCCCTCGTAACCGACGCCTCGGGCGCCATCACGGTTATCTGGTGGAACATGCCCTGGCTCGCCCGCACGCTCCGCCAGGGCACCCGGCTCGTCCTCTCCGGCCGTGTCCGCACATTCAACCGCCGCCTCCAGCTTGAGAACCCTGAGTTCGAACCGCTGGAGCCGGACCGCGCCCCCGAATCGCTTGCCCGCCTCGAGCCCGTTTACCCCGCCACCGCCGGCCTCGGCCAGCGCACCATCCGCGCCGTCGTCTCCCGCGCCGTGGCCGCCCTCGCCGACACCGTCGACGACCCCATCCCCGCCTGGGTCCGCGCCGAGGAGGGCATCCCGGCCATCGCTGAAGCCATTCGCACCTACCATAACCCCGGGCGCCCGGAAGACGCTGAACGAGCCCGCCAGCGCCTCGCCCTCGGCGAGTTCCTCGCCGTCCAGTGCGCCGTCCTCCAGCGCCGCGCCGAATGGCAGACCGGCAACGACGCTCCTTCCCTCGAACTCGGACCCGTGCGCGGCCCCCTGCTCGAAGCCCTCCCCTTCCCGCTCACGCGCGCGCAGCAGCGCGCCCTCGCCGAGATCGAACGCGACCTGAAGGGTCCCCACCCGATGCTCCGCCTCCTCCAGGGAGATGTCGGCTCCGGCAAGACGGTGGTGGCCTTCGCCGCCATCCTCGCCGCCGTTGTCTCCGGCTACCAGGCCGCGCTCATGGCCCCCACCGAAATCCTCGCCGAGCAGCACTACCGCTCCTTCGCCCGCCTGCTCGGCGGCGGCGACCTCACCCCCCTCGAGGGCATGTTCAGCCCACCCTGGTTCCCCCGCCCGGTCCGCATCCTCCTCGTCACCGGGTCGCTTACCCCTGCCCAGAAGGCACAGGTCCGCGGCGATACGGCCCACGGCGGCGCCGACATCGTCATCGGGACGCATGCCCTCCTCGAAGACGACCTCGCCATCCCCCGCCTCGGCCTCGCCGTCGTCGATGAGCAGCACCGCTTCGGCGTGATGCAGCGCGCCCGCCTCCGCCAGAAAGGCGCCAACCCCCACCTCCTCGTCATGACCGCCACCCCCATCCCACGCACGCTCGCGCTCACCGTCTACGGCGATCTCGAGGTCTCCACCCTCGACGAGCTGCCTCCCGGCCGCCAGCCGATCCGCACCCGCTGGTACCGCCCCGATGAACGCGACGACGCCTACCGCTTCCTCCGCAAGCACCTCGATGCCGGCGAGCAGGCCTACATCATCTGTCCCCTCGTCGAGGAATCCGAAACCCTCGATGTCCGTTCCGCCGAAGAGGAGTACGAGTTCCTGCGCACCGGGCCGCTCCGCGGCTACGCCGTCGAGCTCCTCCACGGCCGCATGACCGCCCGCCAGAAAGACGAGGTGATGGCCCGCTTCGCTGCTGGCGAAGCCGCGGTCCTCGTCTCTACCTCGGTCATCGAGGTCGGCATCGATGTCCCCAACGCCACCATCATCATCATCGAGGGCGCCGAGCGCTTCGGTCTCAGCCAGCTCCACCAGTTCCGCGGGCGCGTCGGCCGCGGCCAAAAGCAGAGCTACTGCCTCCTCTTCAGCAGCGAAGAAGATCCCGGTCCCGATGCCCGCGAGCGCCTGCTCGCCATGTGCGAAACCACCGACGGCTTCGCCCTCGCCGAGGTCGACCTCCGCATGCGCGGCGAAGGCGAAACCTGGGGCCGACTCCAGAGCGGCACCAACACGATGCTGCGCGTGGCTCGCCTCACCGACCGCGACATCCTCCTCCGCGCCCGCGAGCTCGCTGCACGCGTGCTCGCCCGGGATCCGCGCCTCGAGCACCCGGAACACCGCGCCCTCGCAGCGGCCGTTCGCCCCTTCCTCGAGCGCGCCGCCGAGGCCAACTGAAACGCTCCCGTAGAATCCCCCGCATGCTCGCCCCGCCTGCGCGCCTCCGTTCGCCCCGGCTGGCGCTTGCGCTCATCCTGGCCGCAACCGTCGGCGCCTACCTGCCGGCGCTCACCGCCCCGCTCTACCTCGATGACTACTTCTACCTCCTCGCCGCCCGCGAGCTCTCCTTCGCCGACTATGCCCGCGCCGCCTTCACCCCCTGGGGCAACGAGCCGCTCCTGCCGTTCACCCGCGACTTCTGGCGCCCCCTCGCCTTCCTTTCGTTCGAACTCCTCCAGCCGCTCTTCGGCGGCCGCCCGCTCCCCTACCACCTGCTCCTGCTCGGCGCCCACCTGGCGACGGTGGTCCTTACCTGGGCCCTTGCCGACTGGCTCGACCGGCGCCCGGGGACCCGCATCCTGGCCGCCGCAGTCGTGGCACTCCACCCTGCCTCCACCGAAGCCGTCGCCTGGATCTCATCGGTCAACAGCGCCGCCCTCCCGCTCGCCCTCGCGGCGTGGCTGCTCTTCCTGCGCGCAACGGAGGCACCCCGCCCGCGCTGCCGGCTGGTGGCCGCCAGCGCGTTCGTCTTCGCCCTCGCCGCCATGACCCGCGAAGGGGCCTGGGTCATCATCCCCGCGCTCGTCGGCTGGCACATCCTCGTGACCCGGCGCGGTGCCCTGGCGGCCCGTGAGACATGGCTGCCGCTGGTGCCCTTCGCCGTTCTCGCGGCCCTGTACGTCCTGGTCCGGACCCGTGGCTTCACGGAGCCGCTCTCCAACCGCGCCATCTTCGACTACGGCGACCACGTCTGGGCGAACCTCCCCTACTACCTCGGGCGCGCCGTGGTTCCCTTCCGCGAGCCGACCGCCGGCTGGCGCCTGACCCTGCAGGAGTGGAGCGCGCCGCTTGTGCCCGCCGCAATCGTCGCGCTCGTTGCCCTGCGGCGGCCCCGCCCGGCGCTGCTGCTCGCCGCTTTCGTGCTATCACTCTTCTCCGTTGCTCCCAACCTGCTCGGCGTCGGCCCCCGCTATCTCTACTTCTCCATCCCGCTCCTCGCCCTCGGCGGCGCTATCGCCCTCGCCGACCTCGCTGAAGGCAGGCCTTGGCTCCGTCGCGCCTCCTCCGCGGCTGCACCCGCGGTCGTCGTGCTGGGGGTCGTGGGCGCGGCCCTGGTCGTGGACTCCCGCGTCGCCCACTGGCGGGAATCGGGTCCCGACCTCCAGCAGGCATGGGTCGAAGCGCTCCAGGCCGTCTACCCCGACCTCCCCGAGGGGGCAACCCTTTACTGCGCCGGCAACGTCCCGCCGCTTCTCACCATCTTCGATGGCATCAACCTCGGTCCCGCCGTCCGCTGGTACTACCCCGCAGCCGCCGGGGCCGTCTACCTCCCGCCCGGCGCCGAGCCGCCCGTCCTGGGCCCCGCCGACCGCGTCTTCATCGCTCCCTGAACGCCGCGAAGCCTATACTGCCCCGCATGCCACGCACCGAGCGCGGGTACCGCTGCCGCGAATGCGGCTGGACCACCGTCGCCTATGTCGGCCGCTGCGCGGGCTGCCAGGCCTGGAACACCCTCGAACCCTTCTCCTCCGCTCCCCCGGCCTCCCCGGGTCGCGCCCGCGCGCACCCGGCTGCTCCGGCCGCCGTCCTCCGCCTCGACCACGTCGACGCCGATACCTCAGCCCGGCTGCCCACCGGCATCCCCGAGTTCGACCGCGTCCTCGGCGGCGGCATCGTCCCCGGCTCCCTCGTCCTGGTCGGCGGCGACCCCGGCATCGGCAAATCCACCCTCATGCTCCAGGCGGCAGCCCGCCTGACGGCCGCCGGCCAGCCGGTCGCTTACCTCTGCGGCGAGGAGTCCCCGCGCCAGGTGCGGATGCGCGCCGAGCGGCTTCGGCTTGCCGGCGCGCCCGTCCAGCTCATCAGCGAACCCGCGCTCGACGCAGCCCTCGCCGCCGCCGAGGCAGCGGGCGTGTCGCTCCTGGTCATCGATTCCATCCAGTCCGTCTACGTCGAAGGTCTCGAATCCCGCGCCGGCGGCCCGGCGCAGCTCGCCGAAGCCGGGGCCCGCCTGCTCGCCTTCGCCAAGGGAACCGGCATCGCGACCATCGTTACCGGGCACGTCACCAAGTCCGGCGAGGTCGCCGGCCCGCGCCTCCTCGAGCACCTCGTCGATGCCGTGCTCTACTTCGAAACCGCCAAGGGCGGGCTCATCCGCCTCCTCCGGGCCGTCAAGAACCGATTCGGCGCCACCGACGAAATCGGCCTCTTCGAGATGACCGGCAGCGGCCTCCAGAGCGTCGAAAACCCGAGCGCCGCCCTCCTCGCCCCCCACGCCCCGGGCGCCTCGGGCTGCGCCATCACCGCCCTTATCGAGGGCTCCCGGCCGCTCGCCATCGAGCTCCAGGCCCTCGCCGTGCCCTCGTCGCTCGCCGCCCCGCGCCGCATCGCCGCCGGCATCGAACCCGCGCGCCTCCACCTGCTTCTCGCTGTCCTTGCCCGCCGCGGCGGCATCCCGTCGGCCAGCCTCGATATCGTCGCCAGCGTCTCCGGCGGCCTTCGCCTGCGCGATACCTCCGCCGACCTGCCGATCGCCCTCGCGCTCGCCTCCGCCATCCTCGATGCGCCCCTGCCCCCGGGCACGGCTGCCCTCGGCGAGCTCGCCCTCTCCGGCGCCGTCCGGCCCGTCCACCAGCCCGCCCGGCGCCTCGCCGAACTCGCCCGGCTCGGCATCTCGACCGCCATCGTCCCGCCCGGCACGCCCGCGGTCGAAGGCGTGCGCCTCGTGCCCGTCGCCAGCCTCGCCACTGCCCTCGAGGCTGTCGGGCTCTCACATCTGCCGGTACGAGCGGTGCCGCATGACCACGCTCTGCAGCAGCCCGAGCGAGGCGAACAGCGTCACCAGTGATGAACCCCCCTGGCTGACGAACGGCAGCGGGATGCCCGTCACCGGGAACAGGCTGACGTTCACCGCCACGTTGATGAACGTCTGCATCAGGATCAGCATCGTCACGCCCACCGCGATGAGCTGCCCCGTCGTGTCGCCCGCCAGCTGCACCGCCCGGATGCATCGCATCAACAGGAAAATGTAGAGTGCGAAGATGCCCATCGCCCCCACGAACCCGAACTCCTCCCCGAGCAGGCTGAAAATGAAGTCCTTGGTCGAAACCTTCAGGTACTCCAGCTGCGTCTGGTCGCCCTGCATGTAGCCCTTCCCGAACAGCTGCCCCGAACCCAGCGCGATTTGCGACTGCAGGACGTTGTAGCCCGAATCGAGCGGGTCCTCGTACGGGTCCACCAGCACCGCTACGCGCTCCACCTGGTAATCCGCAATGGCGAACGTCCAGACAAACGGCAGCAGCGCCAGGAACACGCCCGCCATCACGAGCAGGTGGCTCCGGTTCGCCCCGGCGATGACGACAATCCCCAGCCAGATTGCCCCGAAGACGATGCTCGTCCCCAGGTCGGGCTGCAGGAAGACCAGCCCCGCCAGCGGCGCCACAATCGCCAGCGACAGCAGCAGCGAGCGCAGTTCCCGCGCATCGCCGCCGTGCTCCGAAAAGAACCGGGCCAGCAACAGGATCGCCGCCAGCTTCGCAAACTCCGAGGGCTGCACCTGCACGGGGCCGAGCTCGAACCAGCGGGTCGAGCCGAAGGTCGTGCTTCCGACTGCGAACAGCGCCAGCAGCGCCAGGATCGAGAGCCCGTACAGCAGCCACGCATAGTGCGTGAACCGGTGGTAATCGGCCCGCGAAACGGCCAGCATCACCGCCACCCCGATCGCCGCGTACACCGCCTGCCGCGCCACCGGGCTCGATAGGCTCGCGATCGGCCCGTCGTACCACGGCCGGGACCCGCTGTGGATCAGCGCGAGCCCAACCGCGACCAGCGCCAGCGCCGCCCCGACCATCCACGTGTCGAACCGGTCCCAGCCGCGCCAGAGCGCCCCGCGCGATCGCGCCCTCCCGAACCCGCTGCCCAGCGTCACGCTCGTCATCGGATGCCCTGTTCCATGATGTAGTCGAAGATCTTGCCGGCCACTGGCGCCGCCTTATCGCCGCCCACGCCGATGTCAAAGTACACCGTCACCACCACCTGCGGGTTGTCGTAGGGCGCGAAACCCGTAAACCACGCGTGCTGCGACTTCGTCCCGTCCGGTTTGAAGAACTCCGCGGTGCCCGTTTTCCCGGCCACCGTCGTCCGCGAGCTCGCTGCCCGCTGACCGGCCCCGTATTGGACCGACGCCAGCATCCCCTCCCGCACCACCTGCAGCCAGCGCGGGTCCACGTCGACCTTCTCGGCCTGCGGCGAGATGGTGCGCACGACCCGGCCGTCCGGCGCAATGATTGCATCGGCCACGTGCGGTACTGGCAGTGTGCCCCCGTTCGCGATCGCCGCCGTCATCCGCGCGATCTGGAGCGGCGTGGCCAGCACATCGCCCTGCCCGATCGCCGAGTTGTACGTATCGCCGAGGAACCACTCGTTCTCCCCCGGCGCGAACCCCTCGCCCACCTTCGTCCGGCGCTTCCACTGCGGGTCAGGCACGCGCCCCGCCCCCTCCCCGAACAGGTCGATCCCCGTCGGCTTGCCGAACCCGAACTTCCGGGCCCACGCCGCCAGCACCGCACCGGAGGTCTCGATATCCTTCCCCAGCCCGCGCTGCTTCTCCAGGTCGCCTCCGGCCGTGAGGAAGAAAAAGACGTTCGACGACCACGCAATCGCCGACCGCACGTCCATCACCTGGTTGTGACACCGCCAGTCGGGATAGTTGTAGATGACGTTGTTCTCGCCCTTCACATCCAGGCTGCACCCGACATAAAAGCTCGTGGAGGGCGTGATGCTCCCCTCGGCCAGGCCAGCGGTCGCGGTCACCAGCTTGAAGGTCGAACCAGGTGCCGCCGCGCTCAGGGCCTTGTTCAGCAGCGTGTACGTCTCGGTGTCGTTCTGGATGCGCGCCAGCTCCTCCGCCCGCCGCTGCGAATCCGCGTAGATGTTGTTGTCGTAGGTCGGGATCGAGACCATCGAGAGGATGGCCCCGGTGTTCGCGTCCATCACCACTGCCGCGGCCTGCTTCGCGTCGCCCCAGCCCGTCCCGTTGTCCGGCATCGAACGCTCGAGCAGGTCGGCCACGTACTGCTGCAGGCCCGCGTCGATGTTCAGCCGCACCGTGTTGCCCGGGACCGGGTCCTGCTGGCCCAGCATGTTGATCAGCCGGCCCTGCGCGTCCTGCTCCGCCGCCGTGTAGCCGATCTGGCCCCGGAGGTCGGCCTCGTACCACGCTTCGATGCCATCCTTCCCCACCGGTTCGTTCAGCTGGTACCCCTTCTCCCGCAGCACCTGCGCTTCCTCGGCCGTTTGCGGCCCGATGTAGCCCAGCAGGTGCGAAAACGACGGCCCGCCGATGTACTCGCGCCCGGGCGTCACCTCGAGGCTCACGCCCGGGAGGCTCACCGCCGCCTCTTCGAGCGCCAGCGCCTGCTCCCGCGGCAGGTTCGTCGCCACCCGGATGGCGATGTACCCCCTCCCTGCCGCCAGCGCCTCGTCGACCAGCGTCTGCACCTCCAGCGGCGAAACTCCGATGAGCTCCTGCAGCCGCAGGTAGATGCGGTAGCGGGCTTCCTGCGATGCCGGCAGCAGCTCCGGCAGCACCGACGCCGAGTACACGCCCACGTTCCGCACCAGCGGCTCCCCGTTGCGGTCCGTGATCAGGCCCCGCGTGGGCAGGATGTTGTTGCGGACGATGTGGTTCTCCCGCGACCGCTGCGCGAACTCCTCGCCCCGCAGGATCTGCATGTCCACCAGCCGCACCGTCAGCACCGCGAAGAGCAGCAGCACCAGCGCCCGCAGGATGGCCACGTTCCCGTGGGGACGGTTCCTGCTCGGCCCGGCCGGTGTACGGAAGCCCTCTTCAAGCAGACTCATAGGCCGCTGACGTAGCGCCCCCTCGAGAGTTTCAGCCCGCCCCCCGACCATCCTACGAGCCGCAGCGGGATGTAGCACAACGAAAAGAAAAGACTGTCAACCAACAGTCCCGGGAACACGACATCCCATACCAGCGGCCCCACCATTACCCGCGCGCCGGTGAGCATCGCAGCCGCCGCCAGCACCACACGGTACGCAACCCCCGCCCCCAGGACGGTCAGCCAGGACCGAACGCCCGCCGCAAGCGGCAGCGGCGCGTCCTCCAGCCACGCCCCCAGCGGCAGCAGCGGCAGATACGCCACCAGCAGCAGCCCCGCGTCCCGGTCCGAAAGGAACCCGGCAGCCAGCGCCGCCGCCGGCGTCAGCACCATCGCCGCCCGGGGGCCCGCGAACGTCCCAATCATCGCCAGGGTCAGCACCACCAGCTCCGGGACCGCCCCCCGCACCGGGAACAGCGGCGCAACGGTCACCTGCGCCACGGCCGCTGTCACCACCAGCGCCGCCAGCGCGAGCCCTTTCACGGGGCCTCCGTGTCCAGCGCTTCGGGCACGAAGCTCAGCAGCACCAGCACCGTCGTCGCCGTCTCCAGCCGCGTCAGCGGCTCCACCCGCACCTTCGGAAACAGGTCCTGCGCCGAACCCTCGACGGCCGAAACAATTCCAATCGGAATCCCGTACGGGAAGCTTCCCCCGAGGCCCGCGGTCACCAGCGTATCCCCGACCTGGATCGCCCCCTGCGCCAGGTCGAGCGTCAGCGTCCGTCCCGGGTTCCCCCGCAGGATGCCGTCCGCCCCCTCAGCCCCCAGCACCGTGGCCCGCACGGCGCTGCGGGTGTCCGTAATCAGCCGCACAAACGAACGCGTCGGGGTGACGCGGGTCACGGTGCCCATCAGCGACCCCTGCGTCGAGGTCACCACCATCCCCTTCACTACCCCGTCGTTCGAGCCGCGATCGATGGTAATTACCGAGGTGAACGGCGAGCTGTCGCGGTGCACCACGTTGGCCGCCAGGCGCTGCTGCGAGGTGTCGCCCTGAGCCAGCCCTAGCGCCGCCTCCAGCTCGCGAATCCGCTGGGCGTCCTGTTGCCGCTGGGCCAGCTGGTTGCGCAGGTCTTCGTTCTCCACCCGCAGGCGCGCGTTTTCGTCCTGCAGTTCATCGATCTCGCTGAAGTTCGAAAGGATGGTTGCCACCGGCCGGAACACGCCGTTCAGCAGCGCCTCCAGCGGGGCCGTAGCCCGCAAAAACACGCCCTGAACCGGCCCCAGCACGCCCACCTGGCCCAGGATTCCCAGCAGGATCGCCAGGCCCACCATCACCCCCGCCCACCACGAATACCGGTTGAGGATCAGCATGGCCGTCCCTCGAGGCGCACCCCGATGCTACCGCCCAGGCCGTCGCGAGACCAGCTGAGATTGCACCTTCTCCAGGATCGCCGGCTCCTCCAGCACCTCCCCGGCCCCCCGCACCACGCAGAGCAGCGGGTCCTCCGCCACGTACACCGGGAAGCGTGTCTCCTGCGAAAGCCGCCGGTCGAGCCCCCGCAGCAGCGCACCGCCGCCGGCCAGCGCGATCCCGTGCGCCATCAGGTCGCTCACGAGCTCCGGCGGCGTGACTTCGATTGACGAGCGCACCGCCTCCACGATCGCGCTGATCGAACCCGCCAGCGCGTCGCGAATTTCGACCGTGCTCACCTCGACCGATTTGGGCAGACCGGTGGCCAGGTCCCGCCCGCGGATCTCGATCGTCTCTTCCGGCTCCAGCGGCGCCGCCGAACCGGCCAGCTTCTTGATCTCCTCCGCCGTCCGCTCCCCGATGAGCAGGTTATGCACCTGGCGCGCATACGCGATGATGTCCTGGTCCATCTCGTCCCCGGCCACCCGCACCGAGGTACTGACCACCATGCCCCCGAGCGAGATGACCGCCACCTCCGTCGTCCCGCCGCCGATGTCGACGATCATGCACCCGGCTGCCTCCATCACCGGCAGGCCCGCGCCGATCGCCGCCGCCATCGGCTCCTCGATCAGGTAACACGCCCGCGCGCCCGCGTTCAGCGCCGCATCGTGCACCGCCCGCTTCTCCACCTCCGTCACCCCGCTCGGGATGCCGACCACCACCCGCGGCTGCGCCAGGAAGCTCCGCTCGTGCACGGCCCGGATGAAGTAGCTCAGCATCTTTTCGGTGACTTCGAAGTCCGAGATCACCCCGTCCCGGAGCGGCCGTACCGCCACGATGTTCGCCGGTGTCCGCCCCACCATCCGCTTCGCCTCCGCCCCGATCGCAAGAATCTTCTTCGTCGTCCGGTCGATCGCCACGACTGAGGGCTCATCGATGACGATGCCGCGCCCGCGCACTGCAACCAGCGTGTTCGCCGTCCCAAGGTCGATGGCGATGTCGTGCGAAAGAAAACCAAACAGCGAACCGAGCGCGCTCAGAATCGACAAGGGCGGGTACCTGTCCGGGGCCGACCGCGAAAAACCGCGGCAAAGGTGGGCTGCTCCAGTATACCGGCCATGACCCCACCCGGCGAACGGGCCGCTTTTACCGTTTCGAAAACCTCAGTGACCGTTTACAAACTGGCAGAAAGCGCCGCGGGGCCGCCCTCCAGCAGCCGCTCGAACTCCTCCTCGGTCAGCAGCTTCATCCCAAGCTGCTGTGCCTTCGCCAGCTTCGAGCCCGCATCCTCGCCGACCACCAAATAGTCGGTGCCTTTCGTGACCGAGCTCCCCACCTTCCCGCCGCGCGCCCGGATCGCGTCCTCTGCCTCGGCGCGGCTCATCCGCTCCAGCCGCCCGGTCACCACGATGGTCAAGCCCTCCAGCGGTCCAGCGCCCGCCGCCGGGCGTTCGAACCGCGGGTTGACGCCGCGGGCAATCAGGTGCTCCACGAGCGCCCGGTTCTCAGGCCGCTGTACCCATTCCGCGATGCTCCCGGCCACCACCGGCCCGATCCCCTCGATCTGCTGCAGCTCCTCCGCCGTCACGCGCAGCAGCCCATCGAGGCTCCCCACGTGCTCCGCCAGCAGCCGTGCCGTTTCGAACCCCACGTGCCGGATGCCCAGCCCAAAGATGACGTTCGGGAGCGGGCGGCTCTTGCTCGCCTCGATGCCCCGCAGCAGGTTCTCGGCGGTTTTCTCCTTCACCTTCGGGAGCGAAAGCAGCTGCTCCTTTGTCAGGTCGTACAGGTCGCCCACGTTCTCCACCAGCCCCGACTGGTAGAGCGCGACGGCCATCTTTTCGCCCAGGCCTTCGATGTCCATCGCACCCCGGCTGGCGAAATGCTCGATGAGCCGAATCCGCTGCGCCGGGCACGAGGCGTTCGGGCAGTACACGGCCGCCTCATCCGGGTCCCGCGAGACCGGCGTCCCGCAGACCGGGCAGCGGTCCGGCATCTCGAACTCGCGCTCCTCCCCGGTGCGCAGCTGCACCACCGGGCCCACCACCTGCGGGATCACCTCCCCGGCCCGCTGCACGATCACCGTATCGCCGATGCGGATGTCCTTCCGCCGGATATCGCCCTCGTTATGCAGCGTCGCCAGCGAGACCCGCGCCCCGCCGACGACCACCGGCTCCAGCACCGCGAACGGCGTCAGCACCCCGGTTCGCCCCACGTTCACCTGGATATCGAGCAGCCGGGTCGTTCGCTGCTGCGGCGGGAACTTGAACGCTGTGGCCCAGCGCGGCTCGCGGCCCACGGCCCCCAGCCGGTCCCAGGCCGTCATGTCGTCCAGCTTCAGGACCACCCCGTCGATGTCGTAGTCCAGCCGCTCCCGCTCTTTCTCCCACCAGGCAATTCGCGGCAGCACGTCGTCCAGCCCGGGATGGCGCCGGGCCTCTGGGTTCACGGTGAACCCCATCTCGCGCAGCCACGCCAGCACCTCGAACTGCGAGGTCGGGTGGCTCCCCTCGCACCACCCGAGCTGGTACACGAACATCGCCAGCGGCCGCGAAGCGGTGACCGCCGCGTCCTTCTGCCGCACCGAGCCGGCCGCGGCATTCCGCGGGTTCGCGTAGAGCGGCAGCGGCCGCTTCCCCTCCCGTTCGCGGCGCAGGTTCTCCTCGCCGATGGCCGCGTTCATCTCCTCGAAGCCGCTGCGGGGCATGTACACCTCGCCGCGTACTTCGAACCGTTCCGGGAAGCTCCCCTGCAGCCGCTTCGGAATCGTCGGGATCGTCTTCAGGTTCTCGGTCACGTTCTCGCCGCGGTACCCGTCGCCGCGCGTGGCTCCCTGCACGAACAGCCCCCGCTCGTACACCAGCGCGATCGCCAGCCCGTCGATTTTCGGCTCCGAAACGAGCGCTCCCGGGTCCGTTCCCAGCCGCTCCGCTGCCCGGCGGTGCCACGCCCGCAGCTCCTCTTCGCTGAAGCAGTTCGAAAGGCTCAGCAGCGGCACTCGGTGCTCCACCACCTCGAAGGTCGGCAGCGGCGCACCGCCCACCCGCTGGGTCGGCGAATCCGGCGTAATCAGCTCCGGGTAGGCCGCCTCGATCGCCCGGAGCTCGTTCATCAGGTCGTCGTAGACCTCGTCAGAAATCTCCGGCTGGTTCAGCTCGTAGTAGAGACGGTTGTGATAGTTGATGAGCGAGCGCAGCTCTTCGCTCCGGAGCCGCGCCTCGTACTGGGTCTTCGGCACGTCGCGCATGGCCCGAAAGTATACCCCCGGCGGTCGCAGCCCCCGTGCTACACTCGTCACATGCGCGACCGCGTCATCGTCATCGATTACGACGCCGGCAACCTGCGCAGCGTCGCCCGCGCGCTCGACCACGTCGGCGCGAGCCCGCGCGTGAGCGCCGACCCCGCCGAGATCGCGGAAGCCGGCGCGCTGGTGCTCCCCGGGGTCGGCGCTGCCGCCGATACGATGCGCAACCTCCGCGAGCGCGGCCTCATCGAGCCCATCCGCGAGTACATCGCCGCCGACCGCCCTTTCCTCGGCGTCTGCATGGGCCTCCAGGCCCTCCTCGAACGCTCCGAAGAAGGCGACCAGCCCTGCCTCGGCATCCTCCCTGGCGTCGTGCGCCGCTTCCCTGCCCTGCCGGGCCTGAAAATCCCCCACATGGGCTGGAACACCATCGACTGGCGCTACCCCCACCCCGTCACCGAAGGCATTCCCTCCGGCTCCTACTTCTACTTCGTCCACTCCTACCACCCGACCACGCCGGACCCGTCGCTGGTCCTGGGTGAAACCGAGTACGGCCTCCGCTTCCCCTCGGTGCTCGCCCGTGGCTACCTTGTAGCCACGCAGTGCCACCCCGAGAAGAGCGGCCGCGATGGCCTCCGCTTCTACGCCAACTTCGTCCGCTGGGCCCGCGAAGGCGTCCCGGTCCCCGCTGCCGCTGCCGCGCCGTGAGTTTCGCAGTCATCCCCGCCATCGACCTCCGCGGCGGCCGCTGCGTGCGCCTCCACCAGGGCGATTACGCCCGCGAAACCGCCTACAGCGATGACCCCGCCGCTACCGCCCAACTCTGGCAGGACCAGGGCGCCCCTCGCCTCCACGTCGTGGACCTCGACGGCGCCCGCGAGGGACGACCCGTGAACACGGAGGCTATCCGCGCCATCTGCCGCGCCGTCTCCATCCCCGTCGAGGTCTCCGGCGGCATCCGCACCCTCGAGGCCATCCGGCAGGCCCTCGCCGACGGCGCCGATCGCGTGCAGCTCGGCTCCATCGCCGTGAAGGACCCGGCCGTCGCCCGCGAAGCCATCCGCACCTTCGGCGAGGCCATCGTCATCGCCATCGATGCACGCGACGGGTTCGTCCGCACCGACGGGTGGCTACAGGGTAGCAACATCCGCGCTCTCGACCTCGCCCGCGACCTCGACGCCGCCGGCGTCGCCCGCATCATGTTCACCGACATCTCCCGCGATGGCACCCTCTCCGAACCCAACTTCCAAGCTTACCGCGACCTCCTGGCCGCCGTCTCCTGCCCGGTCGTCGCCTCCGGCGGCATCGCCACGCTCGACCACCTCCGCCAGCTCGCCGCCATCGGCTGTGAGGGCGCCATCGTCGGCACCTCGCTCTACGAGCGCCGCTTTACCCTGCCAGAGGCCCTGGCTGCTGTGGCTACGGTGTAGCCGCAGCAAATCCGCATCGACATCCACCCCCGCGCGCCCCACAATCGAACCATGCTCACCCGCAGGATCATTCCCTGCTTCGATGTCGACCGCGGCCGCGTCGTCAAAGGCGTCTCCTTCGTCCAGCTGCGCGACGCCGGCGACCCCGTCCAGCTCGCCCGCGCCTACGAAGAGGCCGGCGCCGATGAGCTCGTCTTCCTCGATATCACCGCCTCCGCCGAGGACCGGACCACCACCTACGACATGGTCGCCGCCACCGCCGAGCAAGTCTTCATCCCCTTCACCGTCGGTGGCGGCATCCGCACCCCGGCCGACATGAAGATCATGCTCGAGCTCGGCGCCGAAAAGGTCAGCATCAACACCGCCGCCATCCAGGACCCGGACCTCGTCGCCCGCGGCGCCGACCGCTTCGGCAGCCAGTGCATCGTCGTCGCCATCGACGCCCGCAGGGTGGAAGATGCCCCCGGCCGCTGGGAGGTCTACTCCCACGGCGGCCGCATTCCCACCGGCTTCGATGCCGTCGAATGGGCCGCCGAGGTCGTCCGCCGCGGCGCCGGCGAGCTGCTCGTCACCAGCATGGACACCGATGGCCACCAGCAGGGCTACGACATCGCCCTCCTCCGCGCCATCAGCGATGCCGTCTCCGTCCCGGTGATCGCCTCGGGCGGTGCCGGCTCTCCCGAGCACATGGCCGCAGCCCTCACCGAAGGCCGCGCTGATGCCGTCCTCGCCGCCAGCATCTTCCACTTCGGGACGTACACCGTCCGCCAGGTGAAGGAAGCCCTCGCGGCCCGCGGCATCCCCGTGCGGCCCGTCCCCGAACCGGAGCCTGCGCCGTGAGCGAAGCCGAGGTCCTCGCCTTCGGCCCCGATGGACTCCTGCCGGCCGTCGTCCAGCATGCCGAGACGGGCGAGGTGCTCATCCTCGCATTTATGAACCGCGAGGCGCTCGAGCGCACCCTCCAGACCGGGCTCGTCACCTTCTTCTCCCGCTCCCGCGGCCAGCTCTGGGTCAAAGGCGAAACCAGCGGCAACTACCTGCGCCTCGTCTCAATCGCCAAGAACTGCGAGGCCAACTCGCTGCTCATCCGCGCTAGGCCCGATGGCCCGGCCTGCCATACCGGCAATTCCACCTGCTTCTACCGTCCGCTCGACCCCGCCACCGACCTGCCCCCCGCCTGACATGGACCCCCGCAGCCTCGGCATCCTCGTCGCAGCCCTGGGCATCGCTCTCGTCGTTATCGGTGGCCTCATCTCCCTTGGCCCCTTCAGCTGGTTCGGCCGCCTCCCCGGCGATATCCGCATCGAAACAGGCTCAACTCGCATCTACATCCCCGTCACCACCATGCTCCTCCTTTCCGTGGTCCTTTCGCTCCTCGGGGCCATCTTCCGCCGATTCCAGTAACCTCGAACGCATGCCCAAGCCCGATTACACCGCCCTCGAATTCCCGGCGGCTCCCGCAGAGCGGCCCTACGTCATCATCAACATGGTCATGTCCGTCGATGGCAAGGTCGTTGTCGACGGCACCGAACAGGGCATCGGCTCCCCGATCGACCAGCGCCTCATGCGCGAACTCCGCACCCACGCCGATGTCGTCCTCAACGGCGCCGAAACCCTCCGCGTCAGCGGCTCATCCTCCCGCCTCGGCGACCCCGCCCTCGAACAGCTCCGCATCGCCCGAGGCAAACCTCGCCTGCCCATCGCAGCCACCGTCTCGGCTTCCGGGGATCTCCCGCTCGACCGCGCCTTCTTCACCGCCAATGACTTCGAGGCCGTTGTCTACCTCGATGAATCTGCACCGCCGGAGCGCATCGACGCCGTGCACGCCACCGGCCGGCCCGTCGTCCTCCTGCCCGCCCGCGATGGCCTCTCGGTCATGCTCGCCCACATGCGGCACGAACTCGGTGCCGGGCTTCTCCTCTGCGAAGGCGGTCCCACCCTCAACGCCGGCCTCTTCGCCCTCGACGCTGTCGATGAGCTGTTCATCACTATCGGCCCGCGGGTCATCGCCGGCCGCGATTCGCTTACCCCGGTCGAAGGCCCCCTCGCCTTCACCCGCGAGACGATGAAGCAGCTCGAACTCGCATGGGCCGTGCCCTCGGAAACGACGGCCGAACTCTATTGCCGCTACCGCGTCCGCCGCTGACCCGTCAGCCCACCACCATCGACGCAGCGAGCACCGCCGCCGCCATCCCTGCCAGCGTCGGCAGGAACGCCCGCCGCGCATACCGCAAGGCGCCGTAGCTCGCCCCGTGCTGCCGGGCCACGCTCACCCAGAACACCGTGATCAGCGACGCGACCATCGTGAAGTTCGCCCCGCTGGCCCACCCGATCAGCACGCCCACCACCAGCGCCTCGTGCTCGCCTGGCCGGGCGCCGATGGTCGCCGCGAGCAGCAGCGCGGCAGGCCAGTTGTTCACAAGATTCGACAGCACCGCAGCAGCCACGGCCGCCCCGGCGATCGTCAGCGCTGTCGGCTGTTCCTCGAGCCATCCCAGCAGCCCGCCCAGCCAGTCCAGCGATCCGGCCTGGACCACGCTTTCGGCCAGCACCATCAGGCTGGCCACGAAAACCAGCACCCCCGGGGCGATGTGCGCCCGGTAGCGCCGCGCGTCGATGGGGCCCCCGGCACGCGCCGCCACGCCCATCGCCAACCCCCCGGCGACCGTCACCGCCCCCAGCGGCCACCCGCGCATCCCCGCGACGACGTACCCGACCGCGAGCAGCCCTGCAGCCAGCATCGCCGGCCAGGCCGGCCGCTCCAGCGCCAGGTGCCGGGCCTCTTCGGGCGCGGCCCGTTCCCGCGGGGTTCGCAGCCATGTAACAACCGCCATCGCCGCAATTCCTGCCAGCGCTGCAGGCGTCACCGTTCGCAGGTACCCGTCGAACCCCGGCTCGAACCGCTCGTAGTACAGCAGGTTGACCGGGTTGCTCACCGGCAGCAGCAGGCTCGCGCCGTCGGCGGCGAAGGTCGCGGCGAATGCGGCGTCGGTGGTCGCCCTGGCGGTCGCCGCCCCCGCCACGAAGATCGCCGGAGTCAGCACCAGCGGCGTCGCATCGTTCGAAAGCACAGCCGTGATCAGCGTCCCCAGCCCGAGCACCACAGCCACCCGTCCACGGCCACCCCGTACCCTCCCCAGCAGCAGTGCCACCCGGGCGTAGAGCCCGGCCGCCTCCGCGCCCGCCGCCACCAGCATCAGACCGAAAAAGAACGCCGCGATGTTGGCCGACTCCGCCGCCACCTCGATCCCGCCCCGCAGGCCGAGCGGTCCAAGCACCCACGCTGCCGCACCCCCGGCCAGCGCCACCTGCCAGTCCTTCGCGCCCCACGGCCGCAGGTAGAGCGCCCCGATGGTCCCGGCCAGCACCAGCGCCAGCAGCCAGGCCTGCACGCCGCGTAGCATCTGCCCAGGCACGCTTGCGTGATACCCCCGGATTCGGCGAACAAACGTTCGTGACCTGCTACACTGCTCGCTGCCGACTCCCTGTGCCGGCGCTACACTCGATCTGCGGGCCCCGGCCCGCCCCAACGCTTCCCCCGAAAGGGCCCCCATGCCCCTCGACCACATCGTTGTCCGCGGCGCTCGCGAGCACAACCTCAAAAACATCGACGTCCGCATCCCCCGCGACCGCCTCGTCGTCATTACCGGCCTCTCCGGCTCCGGCAAATCCTCCCTGGCCTTCGACACCATCTACGCCGAGGGCCAGCGCCGCTACGTCGAATCCCTCTCCGCCTACGCCCGCCAGTTCCTCGGGCTCATGGAAAAGCCCGATGTCGACCACATCGACGGCCTTTCCCCGGCCATCTCCATCGACCAGAAATCCACCTCCAACAACCCCCGCTCAACCGTCGGCACCGTCACCGAAATCTACGACTACATGCGCCTCCTCTGGGCCCGCGCAGGCCGCCCTCACTGCCCCGCCTGCGGGCGCCCAATCGAACGCCAGACCGTCCAGCAGATCGTCGACGCCACCCTCGCCTACCCCCAGGGCTCCCGTCTCCTCCTCCTCGCCCCGGTCACCCGCGCGAAAAAGGGCGAACACGCCGGTATCTTCGATGAGGCCCGCCGCGCCGGCTTCGTCCGTGTGCGCGTCGATGGCCAGGTCTACGACCTCGACGAGCTCCCGTCTCTCGACAAGAACCGCCGCCACGACATCGATGTCGTCGTCGACCGCCTCGTCGTCCCCGAGCCTGGCGCCGACCCTGCCGCCTCCAGCCGCATCGCCGATTCCGTCGAGCAGGCCCTGAAGGTCGGCCAGGGGGTGGCCATCGTCGCCTACGCCGGCGGGGCCCCACCGGGCGCACCTGAGCCCCCCGCCGAGCGCCTCTTCTCCGAGCACTTCGCCTGCCCCTACGACGGCACCTCCATCGGCGAAATCGAGCCGCGCACCTTCTCCTTCAACAGCCCCCACGGTGCCTGCCCCACCTGCACCGGGCTCGGCGTCGAAATGCAAATCGATCCCGACCTCGTCATCCCCGACCCCTCGAAATCCATCGCCGAGGGCGCCGTCGAGCCCTGGTCGAAATCGCCCAGCATCGCCGGCTGGTACCTTCGCCAGCTCGAAGCCGTCGCCGAGGACCAGGGCTTCACGATCCACACCCCCATCAACCAACTCACCGAAGCCCAGCGCCGCGCCCTCCTCTACGGCACCGGCGACCGCCTCCTTCGCCTCCGCTTCACCAACCAGTACGGCCGCACCCAGGTCTACGACACCCGCTACGAAGGGGTCATCCCCAACCTCCAGCGCCGCTACAAAGAGACCGACTCCGATTACGTTCGCGCCGACATCGAGAAGTACATGGGCGCGATTCCCTGCCCGGCCTGCAAGGGCAAGCGCCTCCGTCCCGAGGCCCTTGCCGTCCTCATCGATGGCCTGCCCATCACCGAAGTCACCGCCATGAGCATCGCCCAGGCGCGCGCCTGGTTCGACCGCCTCTCCGGGCCGGGGACCCCGCTCAACGCCCGCGAACAGGCTATCGCCGTCCAGGTCCTCAAGGAGATCCGTTCCCGCCTCGAATTCCTCGTCGATGTCGGGCTCGACTACCTCACCCTCGACCGCGTCTCCGGCACCCTCTCGGGCGGCGAATCCCAGCGCATCCGCCTCGCCACCCAGATCGGGTCCGCCCTCATGGGCGTTCTCTACATCTGCGACGAACCGTCCATCGGCCTCCACCCCGTCGATGGAGACCGCCTCATCCGCACACTCCAGCGCCTCCGCGACCTTGGCAACACCGTCATTATCGTCGAGCACGACGAAGCCATGATGCGCGCCGCCGACTGGATCATCGACATGGGTCCCGGCGCCGGCATCCACGGCGGCAGGGTCGTCGCGGAAGGTCCGCCCGAAGCGGTCATGGCCCACCCGGAGAGCATCACCGGCGCATACCTCTCGGGCCGCCGCGAAATCCCGGTGCCCCGCACCCGGCGGTCCGGCAACGGCAAGGTCCTCCGCATCGTCGGCGCCCGCGAAAACAATCTTCGCAACGTTACCGTCGATATCCCCCTCGGCTGCTTCGTCGCGGTCACGGGCGTCTCCGGCTCCGGAAAGTCGTCGCTCGTCACCGATATCCTCGTGCGCAAGGCCGCCCAGGTCCTCCACGGCGCACGCACCCGCCCCGGCGCCCACGACACCATCGAGGGCCTCGGCCACCTCGACAAGATCGTCGACATCGACCAGTCCCCCATCGGCCGGACACCGCGCTCCAACCCCGCCACGTACACGGGGGCCTTCACCCTCATCCGCGAACTCTTCGCCACCGTCCCCGAGGCCCGCGCCCGCGGCTACAAGGCCGGCCGTTTCTCCTTCAACGTCAAGGGCGGCCGCTGCGAGGAGTGCGCCGGCGACGGCTACAAGGTCGTCGAAATGCAGTTCCTCCCCGATGTCACCGTCCCCTGCGAGGTCTGCCACGGCAGGCGCTACAACCGCGAGGCGCTCGAAATCACCTTCCGCGGCAAAAACATCGCCGAAGTCCTCGATATGACCGTCTCCGAGGCGGTCGAATTCTTCGAACGCTTCCCCCGCATCAAGCGTATCCTCGATACCCTCGAAGCCACCGGCCTCGGCTACATGAAGATCGGCCAGCCCGCCACCACGCTCTCCGGCGGCGAGGCCCAGCGCATCAAACTCGCCAGCGAGCTCTCCCGCCGCTCAACCGGCCGCACCCTGTACGTCCTCGATGAACCGACCACCGGCCTGAGCTTCCAGGACGTCCACCACCTCCTCAACGTCCTCAACCGCCTCGTTGATGCCGGCAACACCGTCGTCGTCATCGAACACCACCTCGATGTCATCAAAACCGCCGACTACCTCATCGACCTCGGCCCGCTCGGCGGCGACCGCGGCGGCCAGGTCGTTGCCGTCGGCACACCAGAGCAGGTCGCCGGCAACGAAGCCAGCCACACCGGCCGCTACCTCCGGCCTATTCTCGAGGCCGCGGGCACCCTCGGCGCGCCAGAGGCCGCGGCCGGGCAGGCCCGCGCCCGCCGGATGCGCACGAAGGCCGGCCGCTCCCCGGCCGCCCCGGTCGAGCCCTCGCCCAACGGGCGCGATGGTGCGGCGGCCGTCGCGGAAAGCGCAGCTGCTGCGGCCGGACGCATCACCGCACGCGCAGCCCGCGAAGCCGCGGGCGCTGCATCCCCCGGCGGCCGGACTGACCACGTCACTCCCCCTCCCCGCCCCCAGGCGGCCGGTGATCGCGAGCCCCGCGAACAGCGGGGCCGGCGCCGCCCCCGCTGACCCGCCGCTGCCCTGTCAGCCGCCCCCTCCCGCTCGCGAACCCTGCCGGCCCGGAGTGTGTTGCATCTGGTGGGGCCGGGGAAGGCGGCCTGACCCTCCGGCATGTGCTGGCGTCACGCCATATCATATTTTCGAATGACTGGCATGATGAAAAAAACGCCATCTCCAGCGGATAGCGGGGGCGGTGGTGGTCGTTGTGCTCCTGGAATCCATCAGCTTCGCGATCGGGCGGGAGCTCGGCGGGGGCGACGGGGCCCCGCCGGCCGCTGCGGCCAGCACGCCCACGCCCGGTGCCGCAACGAGTCCCGGTGCCACAGCGACGCCCGCCGCGCCGGAGGTGGACCCCTGCACCGGCCTCAGTCTCAATCCGGATACGACTCAGCCATTCGGGGCCATCCCGTACCGGGACAGGGACCGGGAACTGCCGCTGTTCGATGGCGTCATTGCCGGGCTGCGCATCGGGCCGGATGCCGATGCGGGGGTGGACCAGCTCCCGAAATGTTCGAAGACGCGCTGGGGCACGCTGGAGGAGGCGAGCGGGTCGCCGCTCGAACTGCCCCTGACGCTCCCGATGCCGGCGTTCAGGGCCGTTGGGTTCAGCCAGGTGGTCATCTGCGAGGGTGACGGCCTGCCACTCGGAGTGGTCGTGGACTATGCGTTTGGGGCCTACTCAGAGGTCGGCCGCTATGGGGGGTCGTTGTCGGTCTCACGGACGAGGGTTGAGCCCCGGGGCGGGCTCCCGGTCGTCTCGATGCTGTTGCCCGCGCCCCGCGTGCGTGAGATGGAGATTGCTGGCGGCCCGGCGGCCGTTGCGGTACCGATCCTGCCTGATCACGGGGCTGGCACTGCGGCTGTGGTCACGTACCGGGACGGCATCATCACCGTCATCCAGGGCAATGCGCCCATTGGTCTTTTGCTCGAAGTCAGTGAGTACATCCTGCGGGGGGAGTGGTAGGCCCTGTCCGCCGGGCCGCGTCCGCCGGGCCGCCGGGGTGCCGTGCCTCCGGTGCGCTGGCCTGCTTACGATCACCTCGCCCGCCGGGCTGCCAGCAGGTCGCCGCACCACGCAATCACCGCCGAATTCAGCGCATGCGCGGCCTCCCACTGCACAAAGTGCCCGCAATCGCGCAACAGGAACGGCCCGATGTGGTTTGGGAACACCCGTGCAGCCATCAGGTCGAAGTCCGGGTAGATCACGTGGTCGGATGGTCCGAACAGGATCAGCGTTGGCGTCGGATTCGGCGCCGCCATGGCTGAAGGCTCGCTTCGCGCAGCCTCGCTGAACGAGGCTTCGTACGCGCCAAAGCTCGCCCGCAGCCGGGCACCGTCCCGGAACGGTTCGGCCATGAACGCCACCTCCTCCGGCGTGAACGCCCCCGGGTGTGCCCAGAACCGCGACGTGTAGAAGGTGGCGATGTACCGCTCCCGCTGCTCCGGCGTCGCCAGCTCGGCCGCAAGGGCGTCGGCATCCGTGCCCTGCCGGATGTAGTAGTCCATCGCCTCCCGCGCCGACCGGGTCCGCAGCCCGGCCATCAGCTCCCGGTCGTACGGCAGCGGCGAATTGAAGAGCACCATCCGTTCCACGAAGCCCGGGTAGCGCAGCGAAAGGTCCTGGATCACCGGCCCGCCGAGGTCTCCCCCGACCGCGACCACCCGCTCGTGCCCCAGCACGTCGTGTGCCAGCGCATACAGGTCCCGGCTGTGCGAGGGCACATCATGGAACCCACCCGCCCCCACGTCCGAATCGCCGAACCCGCGCAGGTCCGGCGCGATCACCTCGAACCCCGCATCCGCCAGCACCCCAATGTTCCGCCACCAGATGCGTTTGGTCTCAGGCCAGCCGTGCACCAGCAGCAGCGGCACCCCGCCGACCCCCTCCCGCACGAACACCTGCCGAAACCCCCGCGGTGCCGCCGCCTTGACCCGAAACCGGTCCGCCCGCAGCTCCTCGCTCATTCCTTCGCCCCC
>NZ_DAOUAO010000152.1:0-7811 GCF_034433535.1 Tepidiforma sp. | reverse complement strand
ACCGACGGCCCGTCGAGGACCATCAGCACATCCAGGTCCACCACATCGCCTGGCTCGCCGGCGACCCGGTTCAGCTCGAATTCCTGCCCCTCAATGAGGCGCAACTGGCGCCCATCGGCGCGAACGATCGCTTCCATACGTGTACTCCGGGAATCCCGTAGACGGTTCTTCCAGTGTCGCCCCGGCCCCCGGTCCAGTCAACGGACCGGGGGCCGGGGCTCTCGTGATCGCCAGTCTAGTTGCCGTCGGTGCGCGCCTGGTTGCCGGTCTCCCAGGCCAGCCCGGGCGAGGGCTTCGGTTCGAACACCGGCCGGCGGGGCGCCTCCTCGCTGGGAGCCTTCGGCTGCGCTTCCGGCTTCGGCTCGGCCAGGTCCGGCGGCGGCCACGGCTCGTTCGGGTCGCTGTTCAGGAGGCGCACCAGCGCGTCCCCCTCGAGCGATTCCACTTCGATCAGCACGTTCGCCAGTTTATCGAGCAGCGCGCGGTGCTCGAGCAGGATCTTCGTCGCCACGGCGTGGGCTTCATCGATGAGCTCCCGCACCTCTTCGTCGATCTCCTCGGCAATCTTTTCGCTGTAGTCCCGTGTCTCCGAGATTTCTCGCCCGAGGAACACAAGCTCCTCGGTCTTGCCGAAGGTCCGCGGGCCGAGGCGCTTGCTCATGCCCCAGCGCGTCACCATCGAACGCGCAATGCGGGTCACCTGCTGGATGTCGCTCGAGGGCCCGGTCGAAGCCTCGCCGAAGACGATCTCCTCGGCCGCCAGCCCGCCCAGCGCGCTCGCCATGCGGTCCTTGAACATCGACGGGGTGTGATAGCTCGTGTCCTCGCCGAGGAAGCGGGTGTGGCCGCCGCTCATCCCACGCGAGACGATCGTCACCTTGTAGACCGGGTCGTGATGCTTGAGGAAGTGGGCCACGATGGCGTGCCCGCCTTCGTGGTAAGCAGTTACCTTCTTCTCGAGCTCGCTCATCACCTTGCTCTTCCGCTCCGGCCCGAGGATGACGCGGTCGATCGCCTCCTCGAACTCCTTCATGGTGATGATTTTCTTGTTCCGCCGGGCCGCGAGGATGGCGGCCTCATTGACCAGGTTCGCCAGGTCCGCGCCGGAAAAGCCCGAGGTGGCCTTCGCGAGTACCGAGACCGTCACGTCATCGGCGATCGGCTTGCCTTTCAGGTGCACATTCAGGATCGCCTCGCGGCCTTTGATGTCCGGCGCATCGAGCACCACCTTGCGGTCGAAGCGGCCGGGCCGCAGCAGCGCGGGGTCGAGGATGTCCGGGCGGTTCGTCGCGGCGATAACGATGACGTTCGTGCCGGTATCGAACCCGTCCATCTCCACGAGAATCTGGTTCAGAGTCTGCTCGCGCTCGTCGTGGCTGCCGCCCAGACCGGCTCCGCGCTGCCGCCCGACCGCGTCGATCTCGTCGATGAATACGATGCAGGGCGCGTTCTTCTTCGCCTGGTCGAACAGGTCGCGCACGCGGCTCGCGCCCACGCCCACGAACATCTCCACGAATTCCGAGCCCGATATGCTGAAGAACGGCACCCCGGCCTCGCCCGCGACCGCGCGCGAGAGCAGCGTCTTCCCGGTGCCGGGCGGACCCACCAGCAGGACGCCCTTCGGGATGCGGGCGCCCAGCGCCGCGAACTTTTCGGGGTATTTCAGGAACTCGACGACTTCCGCCAGCTCCTCCTTCGCCTCATCCACGCCTGCCACGTCGGCGAAGGTGACGGTCACCTTCGTGCCGGTGAACAGCCGGGCTCGGCTCTTGCCGAAGCTCATCGCCTGCGAGTTCGAACCCTGCGCCTGCCGCATGATCAGCAGCAGGAACAGGCCGAAGAGCAGGAACGGCAGGATGTTCAGCAGAAGCCCGAGGAAGGGCCCGAAGCCCGAGCTGTCCTTGTATTCGAGGTTGACCGCCGGAACGCCCTCGGCGGTGCCCGGGGCCCGGCTGAGCGAAACGCCCCGGTCGGTCAGAATCTGTTCGAGGTTGGTATTTGGGCCAGCCTTTGCCTTGACCACCTTCCCGGTCTCCTCGTTCGGCTGCCGAACGTAGGTGACCGTCAGGTCGCGGCCGTCTACCTCGATCTTTTCGATCCTGCCGCGCTCAGCGTCGGTAATGACCTGCCCGAATTCGACCGACTGGTGGTCGCTCCCGTTCGAGAAGAACGCGAAGAAAATGGCGATGACGGCAACGATGATGAGGAGCCAGAAGAAACTGTTGCGGATCCAGCGGGAATACAATAGGGAACTCCGTTTTCCGGGGGCGGCGCGCCCTGCTCCGAGTATACCAGACTGGCGGACCGCCCCGGCCCTGCCGGGGAAACGCCGCTGAACGTTCCCGGGCCGGTCCGTGCGATCTCCTCCTCTTACGGTACGTCAATCCAGGGCCGTTCGCGCACCCTTCCTGTGGGCGTGCCCACGCATCGCGCTCCGCGGGCCGACCCGCTACGCTGTAGGGCACCCCTACCAGCACCCGCAGGAGGCTGCATGAAGCTCGCATTCGTCGGCGGGACCGGTCCCGAAGGCCTAGGTCTCGCAATGCGCTTTGCCCGCGCCGGGCACGAGGTCGCCATCGGCTCCCGCTCCGCCGAGCGCGGCGAAGAGGCCGCCGCGAAGGTCCGCGAGGCCGTCCCCGGCGCGAAGGCCACCGGCGCCGATAACGCCGCAGTCGTCGCGGACGCCGAGGTGGTCTTCCTCACCTTCCCCTACTCCGGGCAAGCCGCCACCCTCGAGTCCCTTGCCCCCGCGCTCGCCGGCAAAATCGTCTGCAACGTAGTCGCCCCGCTTGAATTCCGCCAGGGAGTCGGCGCCGTCGCGCTCGATGTCCCCGGGGGCAGCGCCCTGCAGGAGGCCATCGCCCAGCTGCCCGAATCGCGCGTGGTGAGCGCCTTCCAGAACCTCAGCGCTGAAGAGCTCCAGCACCTCGACCACCCGATCGATGCCGACGTCCTTGTCTGCGGCCGCGATGCCGAGGCCAAGCAGGTCATCATCGGCCTCGCCAACCAGATCGCGGGCGTGCGCGGCATTGATGCCGGCGGCCCCAGCCAGAGCCGCTACGTCGAAATGCTCACCTCCCTGCTCATCAACCTCAACCGCAAGCACAAGACGCAGACCAGCATCCGCATCGTGGGCATCTGAGATGCCGTACACCGAACGCTCCGGCGCCCGCATCTGGTTCGAAACCCACGGGCAGGGCGAGCCGCTGGTGATGGTCTATGGCATCGGCGGCAGCGCCATCGAATGGTGGGACCGCTTCCCGGACCTCCTGGCGGAGCGCTATCGCCTGGTCCTGCTCGATAACCGCGGGACGGGCAGGTCCGACCGGCCCGGCTCGCCGTGGACCATGTCCGAGATGACCGCAGATGTCCTCGCCGTCGCCGATGAGCTGGGCCTTGAAACGTTCCATCTCCTCGGCTGCTCGCTTGGCAGCATCATCGTTCGCCACGTCGTCCGCGAGCACGGCCCTGAACGTATCCGTTCCCTTTCGCTCCTGTGCCCCCCGAACGGCATCCCGGCAACCGAGGAAGACCTCCGCACGGCCCTCTTCTGGGACCCCGCAAAGCCCCTCATCGAATCCGCCCGCGCCAGCTGGCCGATCATCCACCCTCCGGGCTGGATCGCCGCCAACGAACCCGTGCTCGTCGAACGGTTCGAGCGGACGATGGCCAATCCAACCCCCGCGCGGACCTTCCAGTTCCAGCTGCAGGCGGCACAGGCCGCGCCCGACCCGAACCCCGCGGTCGACGCCGCCGGATTCCCGGTGCTCATCATGCACGGCACTCTCGACCGGCTGGTGCCCCCGGCCAACGCCACGCTGCTCAAGCAGCAGATCCCGCGCGCCCGGCTCGAACTGCTCGAAGGCGACAGCCACAACTTCTGGGCGCACGACCCCGACCGGTCCGCCGCCGTCCTGCTCGATTTCCTCGCCGCGTCCTGATCCCCCGGAGGTCGCCCGTGTCTTCGCTCGAAATCTTCGGCATCCCCGGCCTCCCGGAAATCACCCCGGGGGTCGACCTCGCGCAGCTCATCCACGAAACCGCGGCCGCGGCCGGCCGGCCCCTCGCCGATGGCGACATCCTCGTGGTCACCTCCAAGATCGTCTCCAAGGCCGAGGGCCGGGTGGTCGACCTCGCGAACGTCGAGGTCTCGCCGTTCGCGCGCCAGTACGCCGAGCGCTGGGAGAAGGACCCGACCGTGGTCGAACTGGTCCTCCGCGAGGCGCGCCGGGTCGTCCGCCAGGTCGGCCCGGTGCTCATCACCGAAACCCGCCACGGCTTCGTCTGCGCGAACTCCGGCGTCGACCAGTCCTCCTCCGGCGGCCATGGGCTGGCCGTCCTCCTGCCGGTCGACCCCGACGCCAGCGCCCGGCGCATCCGCCAGGGGCTGAAGGCGCGCGGCGTCGATGTCGCCGTCATCATCTCCGATACCTTCGGGCGGCCCTGGCGGGAGGGCCAGACCGATGTCGCCATCGGCATCGCCGGGATGCACCCGATCACCAGCTACATCGGCCAGGTCGACCCCCACGGCCACGAATTCCGCGTACAGGCGCTCTGCACCGCCGATGAGCTGGCCGGCGCTGCCGAGCTGGTCAAGGGCAACCTCTCCCGTGTGCCGGCCGCCGTCATCCGCGGCCTCCCCTGGCAGCCCGATGAGGAGGCCACCATGCAGCTCATCATCCGCGAGTCGGAGCGCGACCTCTTCCGCTAACCTGCTGGCCGCGCCCCGCCCTCGCGCTTAGATGCCCACCAGCAGGCGGGCCCGGTAGCCGCTCGATGCGTCGCCCGTCACCTCCGCCAGCTGGAGCGTCCACCCATCCCGGAAGACGTTGTCCGATTGCAGCGTAATCCGGCCGAGGTTGCGCAGGCTCTGCTCGTAGCCGCTCGTCGCGTAAACCGCCCGGCAGGCGTCCTCCGGCAGCGCCAGCTGCGAGGTGATCAGCTTGTTCGCTGAAGAGGTGGCTTGCTCCAGGCTCGGGTAGACCTCGAAGTGGATGTGCGGCCAGCGGCCGTCGTAGCAGCCCGGGAAAATCGAGGTGAAGGCGGCCACCCCGCTGGCGTCGGTCGCTTGCACCCCCCGGAGGTAGTTCTCGTTCGGGAGCGTGTACATCGAGTAGGCGCCGTCGCGGTCGCAGTGCCACGCGTACACCGCCGCCCCGGCGATCGGCTGGCAGTTCTTCTTCGTGTCAACCACGACGAGTTCGAAGTCGAGCGGCACCCCCGCCGCCTGCCGCGTCGAGACGACGAAGCTGGAGCGGATATCCCGCCGCACGATGCCGCTCTGCGCGAGCGCGTTCGGCCCGTTCGAGCCGTTGCCCGGATAGGGCCCGGCCGTCTCCCGCGGGATGGCCCCGGTGCAGGCCGAGACCGGGGTGTCCTGCGTGGGAATGGGGCTCACCTGGACGTTCGCGGCCCCCGTTGCCGTGGTCGTGCTGGCGCCGGCGGCGGTCGGCGTGCTCCCGCCCGGGGCCGCGGTGGCCGTGCTGCCGCTGCCCGTCGACTCGGTCTCGCTGCAGCCGACCACCGCCAGGGCGGCCAGCCCGCCGAGCAGCTTCAGCGCGCCGCGCCGGTCGAACTGCGCCCGCAGCGTCTGGAGGTCGAACTGCAGGCCGCGGTCGTGCGGCTGGTCATGGTCGTGGTCGAGCGGATGGCGTGACATGGGGCTCCTTGGTTTCGGGTGAGATTTCTACCAGAACCATGGCACGGACCGCCCATCTTCGGCGGGGCCCAGGGAAACGCCCGGTAAGGCCCCGGCGCGCTGTCCCGCCGTCAGCCGGCCGCTCGCGGCCGCACTGTCTCCACCACCGCCGACCCGCGCTGCAGCTGGCGCGGGTTCAGCGTCACCAGCCGGTCCCCCAGCGTCTCCGCCACCGCGAAGTAGATCGCGTCGCTTCCCCGCAGCTGGTGCTCGGCCGCCAGGGCCGCGGCGCGTTCGGCCAGGGGCATCGCGACCGGCAGGAACTCGAACAGCGGGGAATAGCGCAGGTACGTTTCGACCTCCCGCGCGAGCTGCTTGTCGCCCGTTCCCGCGGCAACCGCCGCCGAGACCTCGGCCATCGCGGTCACGGGGCAGCGCAGCGGCTCCCCATCGGCGATCGCCTCGCGCAGCCAGGCGATGGTCGCCCCGTGCTGGCGGTCCTGCCCGTTGAACAGCGAAATCAGCACGCTCGCATCGAGGACGGCCATCAGCGCTCGCCCCCGGCCGAATCGCCCAGCGCCGGCAGGCTCAGCCACGCACGCCCGACCGCCTGCGCCAGTTCCTCGATCGCGGCGATCTCGGCGGCCGCCTGCCCCCGGTGCATCCCCGCGATGTCCCGCTCCGAATAGGGCCGCAGCGTGGCCACGGGCTCGCCGTTGACCGTCACGATGAACACGGCCCGCTGCTCGCGGACCTGCCGCACAATCTGCGTGGCCTCGTTCTTGAGTTGCCGCACGCCGATGGTTTTCACGGGCTCCCCCGGGGGAACGAGTGGCTACATCGTGGCCACATGCCGCGGTCCCGTCAAGTGGGTGCGTCACGCCCGCATCGCTGCTAGCATCCGCCCATGCAGCCAGCCGCCGTCCGGGTGAAGCTCCTCCGCGACGGCGCCCGCGTCCCGACCCGCGCCACCGACCTCGCCACCGGGTTCGATCTCTCCGCCTGCATCGATGCCCCCTTGCGCATCGGCAACAGCCCCGTGCTGGTGCCGACGGGCATCGCCCTCGAGATCCCGCCCGGCATCGATGCCCAGGTCCGCCCGCGCAGCGGCCTTGCCCGGCAGGGCGTCCTCTGCAGCTTCGGCACCATCGATGCCGACTACCGCGGCGAACTGCTGGTCACGCTCTACACCATCGCCCCCGGCATCGAGCACACCATCGAACCGGGCGATCGCATCGCCCAGCTGGTCTTTGGCCTGCTGGCGCCCGCCGAATTCGTCCTCGCCGCGGAGCTCGGGGCCACCGCCCGGGGTACCGGCGGCCACGGGAGCACCGGTCGGTGAGCTACCTCTACATCATCCTCGGCGCGGCCGTCGGGGCACCGCTCCGCTATTTCGTCGGCAGCCGCTTTCGGCCCGGCCTCATCGGCAACTTCCCGGTTGGCACCTTCGTGGTCAACGTCACCGGGTGCTTCCTCATCGGGCTGCTGCTCGCCTACGCCGCCGAAAAGGGCTCGCTCTCGCGCGAAGCGCGCCTGCTGCTGGTCACCGGCTTCCTCGGCAGCTACACCACCTTCTCCGCCTTCGGCTGGGAAACGTACGACCTCCTCAAGGTGTCCGAACCGCTCACGGCCGCGGCCTATGCCGGCCTCTCGGTGGTCGCCGGCGTGCTCGCCGTCTGGCTCGCTGCCACGCTGGTCCAGAAGCTCTGAGCCGCCTCCCCGGTGGAACGTAGGCGCGGTCCCGGTATGCTGTGTTAGTTACGCCATCCGGGGTTCACCGCCATGTCTTACGAACTCGATACGCTCGTGCCGAACGGCGCGAAGGTTGAGCGCCCTGATTTCAACACCGGCGATACCGTCCGGGTCCACGCCAAGGTTGTCGAAGGCGACAAGGAGCGCATCCAGGTCTTCGAAGGCGTCGTCATCCGCAAGCGGATGAAGGGCCTCATGTCCAACTTCACCGTCCGCAAGATCGCCGCCGGCGGCGTCGGGGTGGAGCGCACCTTCCCGCTCAACAGCCCCCGCGTCGACAAGATCGAGGTGGTCCGCCGCGGTGTCGTCCGCCGCAAGAACCTCTACTACCTCCGCGGCCTGACCGGGAAGGCGGCCCGCATCAAAGAGAAGCGCTTCTAGCCTGCCACGAGCGACGCCGAACGCCCCGCCCGCTGGCCCC
>NZ_DAOUAO010000151.1:0-2288 GCF_034433535.1 Tepidiforma sp. | reverse complement strand
TGGCTGAGGGGGTGACGGAGGCGATGGGGTTGCCGTTGTACTGGAGCTCGAGGGTACCGGAGGCCGGGGGGTTCTCGACGATGGTGTAGGTGCCGGGGAGGAGGGTGGGCGAGACCGAGAGGCCCGCCAGGGTGACGCCGGCGCTAAGGGTTTCGCCGGCGACCAGGCTGGAGGCGGGGAGGCCCGCGACCATGTTGGGGGAGAGTTCGAGGCCGGCGATGGCGAGGGCGATGGAGGCATCGCCGGGGGCGTTGGGGCTGGCGGCGGCAGCGATGCGGTGGGGCGCGGCGGCAAGCGCGGCATTGAGCTGGATATCGCCGGCGCCGGTGCCCTGGAGGAAATCGAGGCCGGTGGAGTTGTCGAGGCCGTAGCCCTGGCGATGAAGGGTGTTGACGCCGGTGATGAGACCGGCGGCGAGGGTATCGAGCTTTTGGAGCAGGGCGGGCAGGGCGGAATCGCGCGCATCGAGCACGCCCTTGAGGCGTCCGCCGTTCGCGACGACAGGGAAGCCGTCGTTGGCCCACTGGAGGTCGACCATGGTGGGGTCGGTGGTGGAGGCGACGGCGGTGATCGTGCGGGCAGTGGTGCCGAAGACGAGTTCGTGGGAGCCGAGGTAGACGGAGACTTCGCCGGTGGCAGCTTCGCTGTACTGGACGGATGCGACTTCTGAGAGCTTATCGAGGAGGAGGTCGCGGCGGTCGCGGAGGTCGTTGGCGCGGTCTCCGTTGAGTTCGACCTGCTTGATCTGGAGGTTGAGGCTGGCGATTTCGGCGGCGTAGCCGTTGATCTCATCGGCGAGGGCGGTGAGCTGCTGGTTGAGGTCGCGACGCTGGCGGGTGAGCTCGGAGTGGGCGGCCTGGAGGCGGGTGGTGAGGGTCTGGGTGGCATGAACGAGGGCGGTGCGTGCGGCGGACGATTCCGGGGCGTTGGAGAGGTCGTGCCAGGCGGCCCAGAAGCGGTGGAGGAGGGCGGAGATGCCATCATCGGAAGGGTCGTTGAAGATGGTTTCGGCGTTGCGGAGGGGGTCGGCGAAGGCGGCGTGCTGGCCGCGGGAGGAGAGCGCCTGGCGGGCCTGGAAATCGACGAAGGCATCGCGGATGCGGTGGACGTCGCGGGCGTCGACGCCGTAGCCGGGCTTGCCGAGGAGGCTATCGCGCGAGGCCCAGCCGGCGCCGCTGAGGCCGATGGGCCGCAGGAGGACGCGCTGGCGGGAGAAGCCGGGGGTCTGGGCGTTGGCGATGTTATGTGAAGCGACGTCGACGGCGAGCTGGTGAGCCCGGAGAGCTTTGACGGCGGTATCGAGTCCGATGGAGAGGGCCATGGGAGAACCTCAGGCGCTGCGGGAGACGAAGCCTGTTCCTTCGCGGGGATTGGGCTGGCCCTGGGGGCTGTAGGTGGGCGAGAGGTGGCCTTCGAGGATGGCGGCCCAGCGGTCGCGGAGCTTGATGATGGAGAGGACGAGGCGGGCGTTGGTTTCCTGGGCTTCGCGCAGGCTGTCGGCGCGCTCGAGGAGGCGGTCGCGGGCGGCGCGGAGCTCGCTCATGCCGGGGGTATCGGCAGCCTGGAGGAGGTCGTCGAGGGTTTGGGCGCCGGGTCAGGCAGTTTTGACGAGATTCTTCCGAGCGGCGCTGGCGGTTTCGATGGCGGTCGAGGCCTGGAGCATGCGGGCGCCGACGGCTTCGATGCGAGGGTAGTCGGAGGCGAGAAGGGCGGCGCGGAGGTCGGCGGCGTGGGCGACCAGTTCATCGAGGAGGCGTTCCTCTTCGGTGAGGCAGGCGAGGAGCCGGGAGAGGAGTTCCGGGGTCATGGGAGGTCACCGGCGATGCCGTTCGCGAGGAGGCGGGCGGCGATTTCGCGGGCGTTGGAGCTGTAGGTGCCGTTGGCGATGGCGGCTTTGAGGGCGGCGACCTTTTCGGCGCGGACATCGCGGGCCTGGTGGACGGCGCGGGCCGCCTCGGCGACGATGCGGCCGCGATGTGAAAGGGCGATGACATCGCGGGGGCCGGAAGCGGAGCCGGACGCATCGGCCGGGCCCGCCTGACCCGCCGGTGCTGCGCTGCCGGGGCCGCCGGCCGGGTTGAGATGGGTACCGCCGGGGGTGAGTCCATCGATGCGGGCCATGGGGGTACCTCCTCGGGCGGGGGTTAGCGGTTGATGCGGGTGGCGAGTTCGAGCATGGCATCGCCGACGGAGAAGGCCTTCGCGGAGGCGCTGTAGGCGCGCTGGGCGACGAGCATGGTGACGAACTCTTCGGCCATATCGACATTGGAGCTTTCGAGGGTGCCGGG
>NZ_DAOUAO010000150.1:0-6041 GCF_034433535.1 Tepidiforma sp. | reverse complement strand
TCGCTCTCCACGACGGGCACGACCAGCAGCACCGGGACCGCCTCGACGACCATCCTGAACGTCCCGGTCGGGACCTACACCATCGCCGAGACCCAGGGCCGCGGCCAGTGCCAGACCGGCACCACCTCCAGCGACTGGGAGACCCGCGGCCTCGTCCAGGTGGGCGGCAGCCTGCCGGGCGCGGGCGCCCTCAACAGCGCGCCGGTCATCTCCAACGGCAGCCTGGACGTCCCGGTCGAGGCCGGCCAGACGACCTACGTGGTCTTCGGCAACATCGGCTGCGGCTCCGTGCTCTCGGCCGCCAACCTCGTCGTCAACAAGTACAGCGACCCGCTGGCGAACTTCACCGGGGCCACGCCGCTCGCCGGCTGGCAGATCACCATCACCGGCACCGGCGGCGCGGCCAACGGCTTCAACGCCACGCAGGCCACCAGCGGCGCGGGCCAGGCGCTCTTCCTCGGCATCCCGGACGGCACCTATACCGTCTGCGAGACGCTCGTCAGCGGCTGGGCCAACGTCGGCTCGAAGTACAACAGCGTCACCCAGGCCGGCCTCTGCCGCACCGGTGTGACCGTCAACCTCAACCAGACCGCGACGGTGGACTTCTACAACCAGCCGCGGGTGACCATCCGCGTGCACAAGACGCTCAACGTCGTCGGCTTCACTTCCAACGGCGCGGGCTGGTCGTTCACGCTGACGGGCTGCGGCATCACCCCGCAGACCGGCACCACCGACAGCCAGGGCATCGTCGAATTCACCAACCTGCCGCCGGCCATCGGCTGCAGCTACACGGTGACCGAGACGACGCAGCCCGGTTGGACGCCGCAGTACATCTCGCAGAGTGCGGCGCCGACCCAGGGCGGGCAGGTGGTCACGCTCGAGTTCCTCAACATCCGGGTGTACGACCCGCCGTGCGTGGACCCGAGCGACAACCGCTGCCAGCCGCCGGTGACGACGACGCCGACGCCGCCGACCTCGACCCCGACCCCGCCGACCAGCACCCCGACCCCGCCGACCAGCACCGCGACGCCGCCTCCGTCGGAGACGCCGTCGGAGACCCCGCCGCCGTCGCAGCCGTCGCCGAGCGTGACGCAGGTTGCGGGTGAGCGGACGCCTGGCCCGGGCACCTCGCCGACGCCGCTGGCGCCTGCGACGGGCTTCGGCTTCGGCAGCGGGCAGTCGGGCATGAGCACGCTGCTCATGGTCCTCGGGTTCGTCGTCCTCAGCCTCGGCCTTGGGTTCCTCGCCCTCGGCCGCCGCACCAGCCGGTAGCCCCACCCCGCGCCTCCCCTCTCCTCCCCTCCCTCGGGAGAGGGGGAGAAGGGGAGAGCGGGAGCCCCGCACCACACCTCCCTTCCCGGGAACGGGGAGCCGGGAGCGGGGAACAGGCACCATAGCACGCATCAGCAGGGGCCCTTGCAGCCAGCCGGGGCCCTTTTAGGTTGGAGGTTGGAGGTGGGAGGTGGGAGGTTGGTTACTCCCGGCTCCCGGCTCCCTGCTCCCCGCTCCCGGGGGCGGCCGTGGCGGCGGGAGGCTCCCCGCTCCCACCTCCCTCGGCTCCCCGCTCCCACCTCCCACCTCCCGCCTCCCACCTTATAGTTGTGGCATGAGCATTCGCATCGGCCTCATCGGCGCTGGCGCCAACACCGTCGCCCAGCACATCCCCGGCTTCCGCCGCATCCCCGGCGTCGAACTGGTCGGCGTCGTCAACCGCACCCCCGAAAGCTCGCGCCGCATCGCCGACCAGTTCGGCATCCCGCGCGTCTTCGAAACCCCCGAAGCCCTCTGCGCCGACCCCGAAATCGCCGCCGTCTGCATCGGCACCTGGCCCTACAAACACCGCGACTACACCGTCATGGCCCTCGAAGCCGGGAAGCACGTCCTCTGCGAAGCCCGCATGGCCTGCGACCTCGAAGAAGCCCGCGCCATGTACGAAGCCCACCTGCGCCACCCGGGGCTCGTGGCGCAGCTCGTGCCCGCGCCGTTCGATTTCCGCCTCGGGCCGACCATTACCCGGCTTATCGCCGAAGGCGCCCTCGGCGAAGTGCGCGAAGTCACCGTCCGGCTGCTGAACGGCCAGGCGCTCGACCCGGGCGCCCCCCTCCACTGGCGCCAGCGCCGCGACTACTCCGGCCGCAACGTCATGATGTTCGGCATCTACGTCGAAATCATCGAACGCTGGCTCGGCCGCCACGCCGGCAGCGTCAGCGCCGATGGCGCCATCGTCATCCCCGAGCGGTTCGACCCCGAAACCGGCACCATGCAGCCGGTCACCGTGCCCGATACCTACGTGGTCAGCGGCGAACTCGCCCGCGGCGCGCGCATCACCTACCACTTCAGCAGCGTCGCCGGCGGCGCCGAGGCGAACGGCATCGCCATCCACGGCACGAAGGCGGTCCTGCGCTGGCGCCCCGGCGATACCGCTGAGCTGCACGTCTTCGGGCAGCCGCACCCGCACGCCATCGAACCCGACCCCGGCACCGACCGCGGCTGGCGGGTCGAAGAGGACTTCATCGCCTCCATCCGCGAGGGCGCGCCCGTTCGCCTCACCAGCTTCGAAGATGGCCTCGCCTACATGCGCGTCGTCGATACCGCCCACCGCAGCTGGGAAGAGGGCCGCCGCCTCCCCCTGCCGGAGTAAGGTGGGAGGTTGGAGGTGGGAGGTTGGAGGTTGAAGGTTGGAGGTTGAAGGTTGGAGGTTGAAGGGATAAGGGGAGAGGTTGAAGGGATAAGGGGAGAGGTTGAAGGGATAAGGGGAGAGGGACGAACGTCTCCATGCCCGCCGCTCCCGGCTCTCCGCTCCCACCTCCAACCTCCCACCTTCTCCCTGCTCCCGGTTCCCGGCTCCCGGCTCTCCGCTCCCACCTCCAACCTCCAACCTCCCACCTTCTCCCTGCTCCCGGCTCCCCGTTCCCGACGGGGCAGACGGGGTGCGGGGTACGGCTCCCGGTTCCCCGCTCCGGGTTCCCACCTCCCACCTTCAACCTCCCATCAGTTCCCGCGCCAGGGCCCACTCCTCCTCGTCGCGGGGTTCGAGGCCGTGCATCAGCAGGCCCAGCAGCTCCGCCTCGCGCAGCGCCCGGTCGCGGTCGAGCGGCGCCGAGCCAGCCGCGAACACCAGCCGCAGCGCCGCGATGATCGCTTGCGCCCGGCGGGGGTCGAAGGATTCGTCGTGCCAGAGCGCATCGATCACCCGCCAGGCCGCCGCCAGCGGGTCGCGCTCCGCCGGCGAACGCCGCCGCCGCGGGGTCGAACCGCCCTCCGTTGACCGTTCCGGTGCCGTCATCGAACCCCAGCGTGCTGAGGGCCGGTGCTCACCGCCGAGCACCCGCTGGCACCGGGAAGCCGCCGCGACAACCCCCGGCGGAGTGTCCCGGCCGCGTCAGCGCGGGATTGAGGAATGAGAACACACGTTCTATTCTCGGCCACACACCACCACCGCCAGAGGGGGTTGCCAGTGTCCGAACCGCTCGACCTCCCGGCTCGCTGCGATGCCCTGCCGGAGCACACCGAGTACGCCGATACCGGCTGCGACCTCGCGCCGTCGTGCCTGAACTGCCCGCTCCCGCGCTGCAAGTACGACAGCCCGGGCGGCGCAGCCGCCATGCTGCGCACCAGCCGCGATGCCGCCATCGCCGATGCCGTCCGCCGCCGCAACCTCCCCATCGATGACGTCGCTGCCATGTTCGGCCTCTCCCGCCGCAGCGTCTTCCGCGCCCTCCGCCGCATCCCGCCCCCGCCCTCCCCCCGCCCCTGAACCACCTCCCACCTCCAACCTCCAACCTCCCACCTTCTCCCGGCTCCCTGCTCCCCGCTCCCGGCTCCCGGCTCCCGGGCAAGGGCCGGTTCGGGCGGCGCGGCGCTCCCACCTCCAACCTCCCACCTCCTCGCGTATCCTGTCACCGTGGACCCCGTCATCGGTCACACCGAGATCCTCCGCGAACTCGCCGCCCTCGCCGCCGCGGCCGAGCCGCCGCACGCCCTCCTCTTCGCCGGCCCCGAGAGCACCGGCCGGACCGTCCTCGCCCGCCGCTATGCCATGCTCCTCAACTGCGAGGCCCTCCACCCACCCGCCCCCGCGGGCGCGCCGCTCTTCGGCGATGAGCCCCCCGCGCCGGGGTCCGCCCCGGGCGCGGGCCCCTGCGGCGTCTGCCGGCCCTGCCGCCTCATCCTCGAGGGCGCCCACCCCGATGTGATCACCGTCGGCCCCGGCGATGCCCTCTGCCGCCCGCGCGACGGCGAATCCCACCCCGCCCACCCCGATTCCGCCGACATCCGCATCTGCCAGGTCCGCGGTATCACCGAGCTCTGCGCACGCTTCCCGTTCGAAGCCCGCTACCGCGTCATCATCATCGACCCCGCCGACCGCCTCGCCCTCTACGCCGCGCCGGCCCTGCTCAAGACGCTCGAGGAGCCGCCCGGCCACACCATCTTCTGCCTCATCACCGCTGCGCCCGAGCGCGTGCTCGAAACCATCCTCTCCCGCTGCCGGCGGATCGACGTCCGGCCCGTCGGGCGTCCCGCCATCGAGGCCGGGCTCATCGACCGCGGCATCGAACCGCAGCTCGCCGCCGATGCCGCCGCCGCCAGCCGCGGCCGACCGGGCCGCGCCATCGCCTTCGCCGCCCAGCCCGACCTCATGGGCGACCGCGGCCGCATCCTCGAGCGCTGCGCGAAGGTCGCGGCCAGCGGCGTGCCCGCCCGTTTCCAGTACGCCGCCGACCTCGCCTCCCGCTGGCGCAGCGATAGCGCCGCCGTCCGCTTCGAACTCGATTGCTGGGAGTCCTTCTGGGAGGCCCGCCTCCGCAGCGCCTCAGTCGATTCCCCCGATGATGCCCGCGGCGCCCTGGCAGCCCTGCGCGCCATCGCTGCCCTGCGTGAGCACCTCAACGCCAACGTCCAGGTGCGCCCCGCCTTCGACCTCATGCTCCTCAGCTTCCCGCGCGTTACACTGGAGCATAGCCCCGAGGAAGAACTCCCGGCCCATGCCTGAAACACCCCCGCGCGTCGCCGGCGTGCGCTTTCGAAACGCCGGCAAAATCTTCTATTTCCACGCCGCCGGCCTCCGCCTCGAGCCCGGCGAATACGTTGTCGTCGAAACCTCCCGCGGCCCCGAAATCGCCCGCGTCGTCATCGCCCCCGACCAGGTCGTGGTCGATGAGCTGCCCCGCGATGAGCTCAAGCCGATCCTCCGCCTGGCCACCGAGGCCGATATTCGCCGTGCCGATGAACTCCACCGCAAAGCCCAGGAGCTCCTCCCCGAGGCCCGCCGCCTCGGCGAGGAGGTGCGCTTTCCCGCCCGGATCGACGCCGCCGAATTCACCCTCGACGGGAAGCGGCTGACCTTTTCGTTCACCAGCGAAGAGCGCCTCGATTACCGCGAATTCGCCCGCCTCGCCAGCCAGCGCTTCAATGCGCGCATCGAAATGCGCCAGATGGGCGCCCGCGACCGCGCCCGCCTGGCCGGCGGCTACGGCATCTGCGGCCGCGAACTTTGCTGCGCCAGCTGGCTCGAAACCTTCCCCTCCATCTCCATCCGCATGGCCAAGGAGCAGGAGCTGCCGCTCAATCCCCAGAAGATCAGCGGCCTCTGCGGCCGCCTGCTCTGCTGCCTTTCGTACGAAGAGGAGGGCTACCGCGAAATGCGCAAGTCCCTCCCGAAGATCGGCCAGCGCTGCAGCACCCCCACCGGCGAGGGCAAGGTGGTGGCCCTCAACATCCTCAAGCGACAGGTCACCCTCCTCGTCGATGGCCAGCGCATCGAAGTCGGCGACCGCGATCTCGGCACCGTCGTCCGCTGGGACACCTCGAGCAAGAGCGCGCCGCCGCCGCCCAGCATCAGCCGCGAAGAAGCCATCGCCCAGGGGCTGATCGAACCCGACGAGCGCGACCTCGCCGGCGAACCCGAACCGGAAGAGCCTGAACTGTTCGAACCCGGTCCCGGCCGCGGCCGCCTGCCCGGCGGCGGCCCCCGCAAGGTGGTGCCCGCCCGGCCGCCGAGGCTCGCGCAGCCCCCGGCCGAGCCGAAGGCGCCCGCCCCG
>NZ_DAOUAO010000149.1:0-2779 GCF_034433535.1 Tepidiforma sp. | reverse complement strand
GGGCGGCGGCGATCGCCGTGGCGGAGGGGAGGACCATCTTCGGGGAGTTTTCGATGGGGCCGCCGCTTTCGAACACGAGGATGTCCTGGGTGCCCGTGCCCATATCGATGGCGAGGATGCGCATATCCGCAGTGTAGCCCCCCGGGGAAACTTCCGGTGCCGGCTGCGCGTTATGGATTGCGACCATGGCGATGGGTGCTAGACTCCGGCCCGTGTTTCGGGGGCTGACCGGCTGGCGACCGGGTGAGGGGCGCGCGGCGGCCGCGGTCGGCGCAGCGACGGATGGGGGTGGGCAGGCCCCGGCGGAGGATGACGAACCCGGGCCCGACGCGACGCGGCGGGTGGTGACGTGGCGGCGGGCGGTGCTTGCGGTGCTGGGGATGCTGCTGCTGGCGGGAGCGGCCGCCTACCTGCAGAAGGACCGCATCGCTCCGGAGGTGGCGGACACCCTGCGGGCGACCATCGGGGATGAGCGGACGGCGCGCGTGGAGAGCTGGTTTTTCAGGCTGGAGGACCGGGTGCAGAAGGTGCGCTACCGTGTGCTGGGGGCGGAGATGGACCCGTTCGAGGTGCGGCCGGTGCGGGTGGAGTTCGTGGCGCGCGAGCCGGCGCGGGAGGTGGTGGTGTGGGCGGGTGCGCGCCGTTCCGATGCACCGGTGAACCCGGACGCCTTTCTGCCCCAGCCGATGCAGTTCCCGCAGACGCGGCAGCTGCGCGACAACCCGGAGCCCGGGGAAGGAACGTGGACGACGGCAGGGCTGCCGCGGACCTCGCCGGACGACCCGCTGCTGGCAAAGACGTTCTTCCGCCCGGACAGCTCGCGGCCGTACGCGCTGGTTGGGGTGCTGCTGGTCGACGCGCGGCGGGTTCGGCTACACCTGGTGGCAGGCACGGTCGACCCGGGCGGGAGCCGCGGCGTGAAGGGGCCGGGTTCGATCCCGGCGGAGGATGTGCCGAAGCTGCTGGCGGCGTGGAATGGCGGGTTCAAGGGCGACCACGGGAATTTCGGGATGGTGGCGCACGGGAAGGAGTTTCAGCGGCTGCGGAACGGGCTGGCGACCGTCTGCACGAAGAAGGATGGGACGTTCGTGATGGGGGAGTACGGCCGCGACTTCACGTGGGACGAGGCGACGATGGAGGCCTGCCGCCAGAACGCGGTGCTGCTGGTGGACGGGGGCGAAATCAGCAAACGGACGAACGAGGGCAACGACACGTGGGGCTATGTGCAGGTGAACTCTTCGGAGTTCATCACCTGGCGCTCGGCGATCGGGGTCACGAAGGATGGGAACCTGCTGGTGGCGGCGGGCAATTCGCTGAGCGCGGCGACGCTGGCGAAGGCGCTGTGGGCAGCCGGCGCGGAGACCGCGATGCAGCTGGATATCAACAGCCCCTACGTGCTGACCTCGCTGTTCTTCCCGCAGCCGGACGGCGGCGTGAGGCCCGAGAAGTTCATGGAGACGATGCCGGACGGCCCGGGTCGGTTCCTGCGGGTGCAGGAGCGCGATTTCATGTATGTGACGCTGGACGAATCGCGCTACCGGTAGGCGCCGGGTTCAGGGGCGGGCGGTCGAGCAGGCGCCGGCGGCGAGCACCCAGGCGGGCGCCGGGGCGGGGAGGTCGCGCAGGGTTTGGGCGGCAGGGGGAAGCGCCGGGATGTAGCGGAGCCAGCGTTCGCCGTCGAACTGGTAGGCGGCGACGAGGCAGGGGAGGGCAGCCGCGAGGTTGGGCAGGGGACCGGCGGGCAGGACGACGAGGTTCCAGCCGGCTTCGAGGCGGACTTCCGGCGGGGCGGGCTGCGGGGAGGGAGCGGCGGGGTAGAGCGCCCGGATGCCGGCGCGGTCATCGGCGGCGAGGCTGCGGTTGATGCCGGTGTACTGGAAGTACATGACGGCGGCCATCTCCTCGGGGGTACAGGGGCCCCAGGGCGCCGGGCAGGAGTGTTCGAGGCCGGCCATATGGCCGAGTTCGTGGAGGATGACGGTGCGCCAATCGAGGACGGCTTCGAGGCCGAGCTCGGCGAGGGCGTTGGGGTTGCTGTTGAGCAGCATGTCGACTTCGTGGACGAGCTCCTTGCTGGTGAGGCCGAGGACGCAGCCGCGCGAGCAATCGAGGTGGACCCACGAGATGACGTTTTCGCCATCGGGGCCCGATTCGAGGATGGAGGCCGTGCGGTCGGTGATGCCGGCGTAGCGGAAGGCGAAGCCGGAGCCTTCGACCGTGGACCAGGCCTGCATGCCGGCGATGACGGCGGCGGGGCTGACCGACGGCGGGGCGCCGGTGGGGTTGTAGGCGACCGGGACGGGGAGCTCGTCATCGGCCCAGGCCCAGCCCCAGGGGCGCCAGGCGGCGGCGGCGTCGCCTGATTCGCCGTTTCGCCGGGCAACGGCGGGCTCGAGCGAGCGGAGGGCTGCAGCGATGGCGGCTTCGGCGTCGGCGGGGGTATTCGCAGCGACGAGGAAGTGGAGCAGGGCCGGCGGACCGGCGGGGCGTTCGACCACCACCGCCGCCGGGATGAGCGCAGGCAGGGCGGCGGCCTGCCGCTCGCTGGCCCCGGCGACGAGGGCAACGAGCGGCAGGAGACTGGAGAGGGCGAGGTAGCGAAGGGTCATGGGCCCTGCCGGGTGGTTACGGTTGGACCTGGATGGTGCCGGGCGCGCTGGCGAGGAACCAGTAGGCGCGGCCCTTGCGGAGGATGGCGAGCGAGTTCACGTAGGCCGGGGCGCCGGGTGCATAGCGCCGCCACGCGCCGGTGAAGGGGTCGAATTCGTAGACCGCGCGG
>NZ_DAOUAO010000148.1:0-2418 GCF_034433535.1 Tepidiforma sp. | reverse complement strand
GACCAACGGCTCCATCACCCTCCAGACCCGCTTCAACGTCGCCGATGGCACCTTCCTCGCCTCCGCCAACCTCACCGAGTGGGTCATCGGCTCCTTCAACTCCGGCAGCCCGGCCACCACCAACCTCCTCGTCGATGGCGCCTGGCTCACCATGCGCATCATCGGCTGCGGCTACTTCGTCGTCCCCGATAATTCGGAACCCACCCTCGTCACCGGCACCTCCGTCGGCGGCCGCTTCGAACTGAACAACGGCACCGGCGACCCCTTCGCCGCTGCCTTCGGCGACACCGACGCCAACCCCGACGACATTCGCATCTCCACCACCAACGCCCCGAACTGCGGCCCGGGCGCCCAGACGCGCCTCGAAATTGAGGTCTTCTACCCCAACCAGACCACCCGGGCGACCGACCTCGAAACCCTCACCATCACCTACACCTTTATCCCCGGCCAGAAGGACATCCGCGTGGCCTGGGCCGGGCAGATCGTCACCATCACCTACGCCTTCGCCTCCTCCACCTCCTGCGCCGGCCAGACCGTCAACTTCGTTCGCTCCCGCGGCCAGTCCGGCTCCTTCCTGCCCTCCCCCGGCGTGACCATCAACGGGCCCGGCAACGCCACCGCCGACTTCGGCCCGAACTGCTCGGTCACCGTCCGCTATGAAAGCGAGTCCCCCGGCGAGGTCGACATCGAGGTCTTCATCTCCGACCGCCCGTGGACCAAGATCGCGTTCGTCATCTACTACCTCGTCTTCGAAGACGTCACCGTCGAGGCCACCCCCGACCAGTTCGTCTCCACCCTCGGCGGCGTCACCGCCAACGTCCGCGGCTACTTCGTCGGCTCGAACCCCTCCGGCCGTCCCGCCGAAACCAAGCCCGACGGCCGCAAAGTCCCCGCCGACCGCTGGGTCCTCCCCGACGACTGGGACCGCCTCCGCGGCGACCCCGACTTCCGCCCTTCCCCGCCGGAGATGCCCGCGGCCATCGTCACCTTCCTCATGCAGAACGAACCCGTCCGCAACAGCTACAACCCGCGGGTCACCGCAGGCTCCTCCGGCTTCTTCGTCCCGGATGACCCGACCGATTTCGCCTTCAACATCAACCCCCACACGAAGGTGCCCACCGCCCTCGGCAGCGAACGCAAGCCGCGCATGATGAGCCAGCCCTCTGACGGCCAGGGCCAGGCCACCGTGTCCACCTACGGCGATTTCAACCTCACCTTCGAGGAGTGCCCCGCCAACCCCATCACCGGCAACCCGCACTGCGAGCCCGAGCAAATCGTCGGACGCAGCCGCTACTACGCCGTCGTCGAATACCCCGAGCCCACCACCCGCGGCAAGCACCCGGCCATCGCTTCGAACACGGCGGAAACCACCTGGCGCTGGGCCGGCTACAAGCGCGTCACCGTCGTCAACGGCGAATCTGCCCAGGTCAAGTACGTTGTCGCCCACCTGAAGGACCGTGACGGCTACTGCGATGCCGCCAACTACAACAACACCCTCGGCATCCCGATCGCCTTCGAAATCGACGCCGGCGAAGGCATCATCCTTGAAGCTGCCGACCAGCCCTCGAGCATCAACGGCACCCGCCGCTTCGCCACCTCCACCACCTTCGATACCCTTGACCCCCTTGGCAACCCCATCAACACCGCCATCGCCAGGCCCACCCTCGATGACGACGAGTGCCAGGCCTGGATCAAAATCACCAACAGCCTCATCAAGCCGACCAACGTCATGGTCACCTTCCCCGCGCTCCCGGCGCAGCTCCCCGGCGACCTCACCATCTCCGCCTTCTCCTGCACCGGACAGGAGAGCATCACCGTCACTAACCGCGGCGCAACCACCGTGAACCTCGCCGGCTTCGGTCTTGAGAGCCCCGGCGCCTTCACCGGCCTCGCTGAGCACCTCGACCTCTCCGGCATCCTTCGCCCCGGCGAAAGCGCGACCTTCTTCGGCGGCCCCGGCGCGACCGCCCGCGGCTGGATCGGCGATAGCGGCGACAAAGTCCTGGGCCCCGGCGATTCGGTCTCCCTCACCTGGGACGACTACCGCATCGCCACCGCTTCCTGCAGCACCGGCCAGGTCGTCGAGCACTCGCTTCCGCCCGTCCTCCCGCCCGACCCGGAGGGCGCCATCGTCCTCGACATCGTCATCCCCTTCGGCGAGGAGATCGAGGTGCCCCTCTCCGCCGGCTGGAACCTCGTGCCCGGCGGGCAGGGCAAAGTCGCCATCGCCAGCGCTCTCGCCGGCAACGAAGACCGCGTCACCGTCATCTACGCCTGGGATGCGGCCAACCAGGAATGGCTCCGCTATATCCCCGGCGCCCCGGCCAACGTGAACACCCTCGCCGAGCTCGGCGGCGGCCTGCCCGTCTGGATCCACGTCAAGGAGCCGTTTACGCTCACCCTGCCCCGCTAGTGACC
>NZ_DAOUAO010000147.1:0-1904 GCF_034433535.1 Tepidiforma sp. | reverse complement strand
GCGCCCGAGATGCTGGCCGGCATTTCGCGGGTGCTGGGGGAGCTGGTGCCGACAGCGTTCGCGGCCTATGGCAAGTTCGATGGCGATGTGCTGCGCTGGCCCCACGTGCTGGATGGCGAGTTTCGCCTGCCGGTGCTGCCGCACGAGGCGGAGGCCCGGGAGCGCGGGCAGGTGGTGGTCGATGGGTCGGCCATCCCGGAGACGCACTTCGGGCCGCAACTGGGGCTGACAACCGCCAGCTACTCGGCGACCTATGCCGGCGGCCAGCCTGCCGGGCTGCTGCTGGTCGCGAGCCGGACACCGGGCTTCGCCTTCAGCGAACGGCTGCTGGCGCTGCTGCGCCGGGTAGCCCAGGCGGTGGGGCCGGCGCTGGAGGCGGCGATCGCCAACCGGGAGCGGGAGCGGCAGACGGAGATGTACGGGCTCATCCTGCGGTCGCTCTCGGAGGGGGTCATCCTCGCGGACCGACACGGGCATCCGGTGTTCGCCAACCGGCTGGGGCGGAAGATCCTGGCGGCGATCGACCCTCGCCCGCCCACGGGGACGTTGGAGGAGATGGTGGCGCGGCTGCCGGAGCCGGTCCGGTCGGACTACCTGCGCGTCTATGAGCGCCGCGAGAACGTCCGCGGGCGGGTGACCCTCTCCATCGATGGCGAGGAGCGGGTAATCGACTACGAGGTGGTGCCGCTGAGCGACCCTGTTTTGCGCGTGCTGGCGGTGGCGGAGGACGTGACTGAGCGGGTGCGCCGGGAGGCGGAGGAGGCGGCCAACCGGGCACGCATGGAGCAGGCCTCGCGGCTGGCAGCGCTGGGCGAACTGATCGGCGGGGTTGCGCACGAGCTGAACAACCCCCTGACGGCGATCCTCGGGTTCGCCGAGGTGCTGGCCATGAGCGACACGACCGGCTCCTTTGGCGAGGAGCTGGGGATCATCCAGAAGGAGGCACTTCGGGCGCGGAACATCGTGCGGGACCTGCTGTTCATCGCGCGGCCGGGCGCGGCGGAACACGGCCCGGTAGCCCTCGAGGATGTGGTCGGGCACGTGCAGCGGCTGCGGGAGCGCCACTGGCAACAGCAGGGCATCGAGGTCTCCATCGCCATCGCGCCGGGGCTGACGGCGTGGGGCAACGAACACCAGCTCACGCAGGTGGTGCTGAATCTCGTCACCAACGCGGAGCACGCGCTCGCCGACCGCCCGACGCGGCGCATCGTGATCGAGGGTGAGCCGGAGGAGGGCGGACGGGTACGGCTGACCGTCAGCGACACGGGCCACGGGATGGACGAGGCGACGCGGGCGCGCATTTTCGAGCCGTTTTTCACCACGAAGCAGGGCGCCGGCACCGGGCTGGGGCTTTCGCTGAGCTACTCCATCGTGCACTCCCACCGGGGGACGATCGACTGCATTTCGAACCCGGGCACGGGCACGACCTTCGTCATCACGCTGCCGGCTGAGGGGGAAGGGGCACCTGCCGAGGCGGAACCCCAAAGCGCCCCGGCCGGCCGGCAGCTGACGGTGCTGGTGATCGACGACGAGCCGAGCCTGCGCAAGGTGTGCCGTCGGCTGGTGGAGAGCCTCGGGCACCGCTGCCTCGATGCGGAGAACAGTGCAGGGGCGCTGGCGCTGGCCGCTGAGCACGAACCGGACATCATCCTCTGCGATTACCGGCTGGCGACAGAGACGGCGGATGCGATCTTCGCGGGGCTCGAGCAGCGGCTGCCGCACCTGCTGGAGCGGGTAGTGCTCGCCACCGGGGCGACGAGCGATGCCGGGGTCGCCCGGCTGACGGAGCGCTTTCGCGTGCGGTTGCTGGCGAAGCCCTACGGCCTGGAGGACCTCGAAAGCGTCATCCGGGAGAGGCTGGAGGTTGGAGGTTGAAGGTGGGAGGTGGGAGGTTGGAGGTTGGA
>NZ_DAOUAO010000146.1:0-1756 GCF_034433535.1 Tepidiforma sp. | reverse complement strand
TCCAACCTTCAACCTCCCACCTCCAACCTCCCACCTCCAACCTGCTCCCGGCTCCCGGTTCCCACCTCCCCTCCAGCCCGGGCGGGGAGCAGCCGATAGCCAATCTAAGGGGAGGCGCAGGAGCGCCGCCCGGGGGGACGTGGCGCATGGCGCACGTGCGCAGGCTGCTGGGGGCAATCCGGGGCTGGCCGCTGCTGCCGGTCGCGGTAGCCTGCGCCGGGCTGACGGCGACGCTGCTGCTGACGCGGGCGGTCGACCGGGAGGCCGAGGCGCGCAACGGCGAATACCTGGAGCACGAGGCGAACCTGGTGGAGCAGCGCCTGGGCGCGCGGCTGGCGGGTTACCAGGATGTGCTGCTGGCGGGTGCGGGCCTGTTCACCGCCTCGGATGCGGTCACGGCCGAGGAGTGGCTGAACTTCCTCGAATCGATGCGGGTCTCGCAGCGGTACCCCGGCTTCCGCTCGCTGGGCTACGCGGAGGTGGTCGACCCGGCGCAGCTGCGGGCGTTCGAAGCCTCGCTGGGGCCCGGCGCGGCCGGGGTGCACTGGTTCGGGGATACCGGCCCGGGCGATGGCCCGGCCTACGTGGTGCGGTTCGTGGAGCCGCTGGAGGAGAACCGGGGCATCATCGGGCTGGCGTTCGAAGGTGAGCCGGTTCGGCGGGAAGCGGCGGACCTCGCGGCGGTCTCGGGCGAGGTGGTGATGACGCGCCCCATCAGGCTGGCGCGGGATGGGGCAGATGGGTTCGTTTTGTTCGCCCCGGTGTACAAAACCTGGCCGCCGCCCCTCGAGGCCGACCGGCGCCTGGCCGAGACGCGCGGGTGGGTGTTCGCGGCCTTCGTGAGCGAAGACTTCTTCCGAGGAGCGGTCGGGCTGCTGGTGCCGGAGGTTGAGGTGCGCGTCTCCGACGGGACGCGGGCCGATGGGGCGACCATCTTCGATTCGGGCGGAAAGCGGGTCGGCGAGCCGGAGGCGATGATGCTGCTTCTCGGCGGCCGGCTGCTGCGGGTGGAGGTCTGGCGTGGCGAAACCTTCCCGGCGCACAACGCAGCGCTCACCCGAACGGTCGTCGTCGCGGGCATCGCCCTGTCGCTCCTCAGCGCGGTACTGGTGTGGCTGCTGCAGACCTGGCGGCGCCGCGCGGAGGGACTGGCGGCGAAGCGGACGCGGCAGCTGGAGGATGCGTTCGCCCTGCAGCGCGCGATTGTCGATGGGGCGGGGCTGGCGATCGTGGCGACGGACCGGGCGGGCGTGGTGACGCTGGCGAACCCGGCGGCGGAGGCGCTCGGCTGGCGGGTGGGCCTGCCGGTCGATTTCCCGGCGCCGGGCGGCAAGTCGTTCGCCGAAGTGATCGAGCGGGTAGAGGCCGTGGGCACCTCGCAGTGCGAGGTGGAGCTGACGTCGGCCGACCGGTCGTGGGCCGAGGCGTGGGTCGTGGTGTCGAAGCTGCCAGGCGCCGACGGCAGCACCGAGGGCTACGTGATCATCGCCCGCGATATCACCGCCGAGAAGGCCGCTCAGCGCGACCTCGACCGGGTATTCGCCCATTCGATCGACATGATTGCGGTGGTCACGGCGCGCGGGCGATTCCGGCGGGTGAGCCCGGCCTGGGAGCGGACGCTGGGCTGGAAGGAAGAAGAGCTGCTGGGCCAGAGCCTCTGGCATTTCGTCCACCCCGATGACCGGGCGGAGCAGATCGCGCGGGCGAGGGCGGTGCTCGAGGGTCAGGATGTCCACGACCTGCGGGGCCGGTTCCG
>NZ_DAOUAO010000145.1:0-32416 GCF_034433535.1 Tepidiforma sp. | reverse complement strand
GACGGTCGGCCCCGCACCGCTGCTGGGCGCGCTCAGGACTTGCGGACGCCGGCCCGACGGCAGGCTTCGCCGTATTCGGCGAGGGCGCGCACGACCGGGTCGTTGGCGGCGAGGTCGCGCGGGCCGAAATGGTGGGTCAGGGCTTCGTAGACGTGCCGGCTGGCGACGGCCTGGCCCTCTTCGTCGTGTTCGCGGCAGCGCTGCCCGTACTCCGAGATTGCCCGGACGATGGGCTGGTGAGCGGCGAGGTCGAGCGGCCCGTAGTGATGGGTAAGGGCCTCGTAGAGGTGGGCGGATGCCTGCTTGACGGCTTCTTCGGGGTCGGTCATGGTCTGGGTCTCCATTTCTGCTTCGCCTCCGAAAGATTTAATGTGATTGTAACATGTGCGAAACACGGGTGAAACACGTTTTGCGCGGGCAGGGCGTGCTCCCCTTACCATCGGGCGAATGGCAAACACGCTGCGCATCCGCCCTTGCGAACCGCCCGACCTCTCGGCCTGCGCCCGCCTGCTCGCGGCGCGTCACCGTCGCGACCGGCAGCGCCTGCCGTGGCTGGAACCAGCCTTCGAAGACCCGCTGCAGGCCGCGTCGTGGCTCGCCGAGACGACCGCAAGCCCGTTCAGCGACGGGGTGATCGCCGAGGACAACGGAAGCGTCGTCGGCTTCCTGGTGGGCCAACGGCTGCTGCTGCCCCCGACAGATATCTCGGCACAGTTCGTCCCGCCGCGCACGGTGAGCATCGGGGTCGGGGGGCATGCCGTGGCCGCGGACAGCGACCCGACGACGGTCTACCGGGCGATGTACGCGGAGCTGGCGGCGCGCTGGGTGGCTGCCGGATTGTTCACGCACCGGGTGGCGATCGTCCCGGGCGACCGGGCGGTGGAGGAGGCGTGGGTGAGCCTGGGCTTCGGCCGGGCGATGACGGCCGCGACCCGGCGCACGGCGGACCCCGTGGAGGCAACGGTTCCCGCCGGCGTCGAGATCGGCACGGCCACCCCGTCGGACCTCGATGCGGTCGTCGCGCTGAGCGATGAGCTGGCGGCACACCACTGGCGCGCTCCGATGTTCTGGCCGGTGCTCGCCGAGACCTCGGCGTCGGCGCGACAGCTTTTCGCCGCGGCGCTCGCGAGCGAAGTGCCGTGCTTCCTCGCGCTGGAGCGGGGCCAGCCCGTCGGCATGCAGCTGTTCCTCGACCCCGGCTTCACGCCGCCAATTGTCGACCGACGGCACCGCCTGTACCTGTTCGAAGGGGTGGTCAGCGCCGCCGCCCGCGGCGGGGGCATCGGAAGCGCGCTGCTGGCGGCCTCGATGCGCTGGGCGCGGGAGCGCGGCCACGAGCTGTGCACCCTGCACTGGGCGGCGGCGAACTACTCGGGGGCACCGTTCTGGCTCGGACACGGGTTCGTGCCGGTCGAACACACCATGGAGCGGCGGGTCGACGATCGGGTGACGTGGGCGCGTCCGCGGACGTAACACGCCCTGACCGTACCATGGAGGCGTGAACGCCACGTGTCGGCGGCTGCCGGGGCGGCTGGCAGCCGGGGCGATGGCCGCTGCCTTCGCGCTGGTGCCCGCGGTCTTCCTCCCCCAGGTGTACGACGACTTCACGCTGGCGAAGCAGGTGACGCTGGTCGCCTTCGGGGCGCTGGCGGCGGTCGGGCTGGCGGGCGCGGGCGGTTTCGCCGGGATGCCGCGGTGGCTGCTTGCCGCGGTTGGCGCCTGGGCCGCGGTGGTCCTGGTTGCGACCGCCGCCGGGCTCGATCCCCGGGGCAGCGTGCTGGGGTACTACCAGTACCGGCAGGGCCTGCTGACTCAGGTGGCGTACCTGGTACTGCTCTGCGGCGGCTGGTGGCTGGCGGCGACCGGCCGGCTGGCGGTGTTCCGGGCAGCGGCGATTGGCCTGGGTGCCGCGCTGGCGTATACGGTGGTGCAGGCCGCAGGCGCGGACCCGTTCACGTGGTGGATTGACACCTCCGACCGCGCGATCGGGACCATCGGCAACGCCAACGAGCTCTCGGCGTTCGCGGTGGTCTCGATGGGTATCGTGGCGTTTGCTCCGCCGGGGCGGCGGCTGTGGTGGGCGGCACTGACCTGGCCGGCAGTGCTATTCATCGTGCTGGAAGCGGAGAGCCGTTCCGGGCTGGCGGCGCTTGTGCTGTTCTTTGTCCTGCTCGGACCGGCAACGCTCGTGGCCGGGCATCGACCGCGGGTTTCCCGCCGGGTGGCGGCCACGCTGGGCGCCGGACTGGCAGCGGCAGCAGTGCTCTCGCTCGCGGCGGGCGGGCTCGAGGGGACCGCGGCCCGTGTTAGCGGCGAACCGGGGCGGCACGAGACCGCGGGTTCGACACGACTGGCCCTGTGGGAAGGCACGCTGCACGTCATCGCCGAACGGCCGCTGCTGGGAGCCGGGGCGGATGGGCTCCACCTCGCGTTCCCGCGGTCGCGGCCACCGGGCCTGGGCGGCGCGTATGCCGAGTACGACCTCATCGCCCAGAGTTCCCACAATGCCGTGCTCGATACGGCGGCAAACTATGGCCTGCCCGGGCTGGCCGCTCTCCTCGCGCTGGTCGGCGGCTGCGCGGCGACCTCTGTGCGGGCTGTGAGGCGCACCCGCGACCCAGACGCTCCGGCCTGGCCGGTCGCCTGGGCTGCGATGGGGGCCTATGGGGCGCTGACGCTCCTCAATCCGATTTCGCTCGCTGCCCACGCGCTCTTCTTCGCCATGCTGGGCGCCGCCGCTGGCGGGGCCGACACGGGCACACGGCCGGCCGGCGGGGACGGGCGGGTTCACTGGCGCGCGATGGCGCTCGCGGGGATGCCGGCCGTCATCGCCTGCCTGGTCGTGTTGCCGCTGCCGTTCGCTGACCTGCATGCGCAGCGGGGCTGGGATGCCTTCGCCGGCGGCAAGTTCGCCGAGGGGGCCGAACAGTACCGCGCGGCTGCCCGCCTGGCCCCGACGGAGCGGGATTACGCGCGGCGCGAGACCGTGGCGCTGGTTGCCGCTGCCTCGGTAGACCGTGCGTACCTGCCGGTCGCCAGGGAGCGCCTGCTGGCGTTCGACCGGGCGTTCGGCTTCAGCTCAGCCGATGCCCTCAACCTGGCGGCCGTGCTCATCGCCGAAGGGCGGCCGGAGTCGGAGATCGCCCCGGTGCTCCTGCGGGCGCTCTCGCTCAACCCGCGGGGCGTCGCGACGGCGTGGTACATCGAGCAGCTGCGCCAGGCGGCCGAGCGGGGCGGGGTGCTGGTCCATGACCCGGACGACCACTGGACTTACGTGGCGCCGCTGCCCGAGCTGCCGGACGAGGCCGGGGGAGCGGGCGGCTAAGCGGCCTTCCCGGAGGTCATGCCCTGCGAGTTGTGGGCGAGCGACCCGAAACGGCCGAGGAACGCGCCCATCTCGCGGGAGATGTCGGTCAGCGACTTCGCAAGGTTGCTCAGCTCGCTGATTTGGGCGGAGACCTCCTCGACGCTGGCCGAGACCTGCTCGCTGGCGGCGGCCGACTCCTCCGAGACGGCCGACGTCGAGGTAATCGCATCGAGGGCGGATTCGCTCCGCTCGCGCATGTCGGCGGCGAGTTCGGCCAGCCGCTCGGCGATGGACCGAACGCCCTCGACCTGGCCGGCCAGGGCATCGACGCTGCCCTGCATCGCAGAGGCGGCGTCGGCGATGCGCGAAATCTCGGCGTTCACCTCGGTCGCGGAGTCGACGATGCGGGCAAGCGCCGCACCCGCCTCGCCGGCGCGGGCCGCGCCCGCCTCCACATCGCGCACTGACGCCTCCATGGCGCGGACGGCGTGGCCGGTGCCCTGCTGCACGGCATTGATGAGCCCGGCGATCTCCTTGGTTGCCACGGCGGTGCGCTCGGCGAGGGAGCGGACGTTCTCCGCCACCACGGCGAAGCCGCGGCCCTGCTCCCCGGCGCGGGCAGCCTCGATGGCAGCGTTCAGGGCGAGCAGGTTCGTCTGGCTGGCGATGTCCTCGATGACCTGCACGATGGCGCCGATCTCGGAGCCGCGCCGCCCGAGCTCCTGGACCTGGTCGGCGGTGGCGCGGACGGCCTCGCGGATCGTGTCCATCGCTTCCACGGTCTGCTGGACGCTGGCCATGCCGTCGCGGGCAGCGGCGAGGGAGCCGTTGCCCTTCTCGGCGGCCGCCCGGGCCGAATTGGCCACCCGGGAGAGGGCGCTGCGGACGCCCGACGCGGATTCGGATGCGGAACGGAGGCCGACGGCCTGCTCGGCTGCGCCGGACGCCACCTCGGTGATGGAGGAAGCGAGGCCGCGCATGGCATCGGTGAGGCGGGCGATGGCGTTCGTCTGCTCGGTGGCGCCCCGGGCGATCTCCTGGGTGGCATTGGCGATCTCGCGCGCGGCGGCATCGACCTGTGCGGTACCCTCGTTCATGGCGCGGGCGGCACCGTTGACCGTTTGGCAGGCATCGACCAGCCGGGTGAGGACGCCCTCGCTGATGTAGGTCTCGACTGCCAGCGAGGCATCGAGGATGAACGCCTTGTTGAAGGCCATGATGGTGGCCAGCAGCTTCTCGCCCTTCAGCTTGCGGGCAAGGTACTCGGCGATGAGTTCGAGGTAGTAGGCGTAGTTGCCGACATTCCAGCGCGGCTCGACGTTGAGCACGGCGTGGGTCGCCCCGACGCGCAGGCGATGCTCGAAGTAGTCGTCGTCGAACTTCGCCTCCAGCAGCCGCAGGAGGTACTCCTTCTGGGTTTTCTCCAGGCGGGCGCGGCTCGAATGGGATTCTTCGACCTTGGCGACGAACTGAGAGAAGGCGAAGGAATGGTCGTAGAAGCGTCGGACGATCTCGTCGGCGTGGGGAGCAAGAAGGGGCGCAGCCGCGCGAATCAGGGCCACATCGGCATCGGCGAGGCGGATCCAGCGGCGGCGCAGGGCCTGGTCGCTCGATGTCACGGAGAGAAGCTCGGTCAGGCGGACATCGCGGTTCATTGCGCTGCTCCACAAGGGGTGCTGCGGTGATTCTCGCCACAAGCTTCCCGGGGCGCCCTCGTGCGAACCCTGATCTCCGGGTAGGGGACAGGCCCGAGACGACCGGAATTTCCCCTATTTTGGGAAGGTATCCCGCAAACTCCAGGCGACGGCGGTGTTCCTCCCTCTCACAGCGGAGATGCGATACTGGGCCACGTGCTGCTCATCCTCGACGGCAATAACCTCGCGTGGGCGGGCTTCCATGCGCTCCGCCGGCCGATCGGCGCCGACACGCCCGAGCGGAAGGAGCGTGCGGCGCTGCTGGGGCTCGCCCAGGGCGTCTTCGGCATCCTGGTGCGCGGCGGCACCCCGCCCGATGGGCGCCCCGGCGGCCAGGCGGGGCTGTTCGACGGCAACCCGGAGGTGCGCGGGCTGGCGGTCGCCTTCGATGCCGGGCGGCCGGTTCGCCGGCGGCAGATCTACCCCCAGTACCAGACCGGGCGGGAATCGGACCCGTCGTTCGCGGAGAACGAACCTTTCATCCTCGCGGCGATCGGCCGGTTCCTCGAGCTGGCGGCGTTCCTGCCCATCGAGGTGCTCCGGGGCGAGAACACCGAGGCGGATGACCTGATCGCAGCACGGGCGCTGGCCGAGCCCGGACCCGTGCGCATTGCTTCGACGGACCGGGACTTCCTGCAGCTGGTGGACGAGCGGGTTTCGATCTACTCGCCGGTGAAGAAGGCGGTCATCACGCATGAGAACTTCGCCGAGCAGGCGGCGCCGCGGGACAGCGGCGGCCGGGCGGTCGCATTCCCGCGGGAGCGCTACCTGGACTTCCGCGCGGCGAGCGGGGATGCCTCGGATGACCTGCCGGGCATCCCGGGGATGGGGCCGCTCACGGCGGCGCGGCTGCTGGCCGAGGCGGGCCTCGATGCCTACCTGGAGGAGCCGGCACGCGCCGCGGCGGTACTGGGCCGCCGGAACGCCCGGCTGGAGGCGGCGCTCGCCAGCCCCAATGCGCGTGAAATCGTCGCGCGGAACCGCGAGCTGATGGACCTGCGGGCGGCGGCAGGGCGCTACTCGTCGCTGCAGCCGTACCGCAGCAGGGGAGGCTGGGACCCGGCGCGCTTCGCGGAGTGGCTGGCGGAGCTGCGGAGCTTCGGGATCGATGCGGCGGCGAGCCAGGCCGCGCTCGAACGGCTGGCGCAGGCGGCCACGTAGCGGCCCGGCGCGGTAGACTCGGAGGAGGGGCGATTAGCTCAGCTGGTCAGAGCGTCTCGCTTACACCGAGAAGGTCGGGGGTTCGAGCCCCTCATCGCCCACCAGCCGCAACCCCGGGGCGCGGGCGGCGCCTCAGTCCATGAACACCGTCACGTACAGCCAGACCCTGCCGGACCGTACGGCCGCGACGCCGGCGCGCGAGAAGCGGGGCTCGAGGATGTTGGCGCGGTGGCCCGGGCTGCCCATCAGCCCCTGGAAGGCGGCATCGACGGTGCGGGATTCGATGTAGTTGTTGCGGGCCAGGTTCTCGCCGGCGAGCGCGTAGCGGATGCCGCGGAGTGCGAGTTCCGAGAAGGCGCTGCTGCCGTCGGGGCCGTAATGGTCGAAGTAGTTGTTGGCGACGAGGTCCCGGGCGCGGGCCAGGGCAACTTCGACGAGGCGGTCGTCTGGCGCGAGCGGCGGGAGGCCCTGTTCCGCCCGCGCGGCATTCATCAGGTCGAGCAGGGTGCGGGCCTTGTCGGTGTCGGGCTGGAGTTCGACCGGCTGCGAGACGGCAGCAGGGAGCGCGGCAACCGCAGACGGCGGCGGGCTTTCGGCCGGGGCGGGGGCCTGGGGCGTCGGGGTTGCCACGGCGGGCGCGACCTCGACGGGCGCGGGCTCGGGCGTGGGAGTGGGGGTATCCGGCGCGGGTGTCACATCGGTGACAGGCAGGGGGACGTCGGCGTGGACCGGGGCGGGGTCTGCCGACATTTCCAGTGCGGGGTTCGATGCAGCGACTGTCTCCGGGCCGCGGACCGAGGCCCAGAGGCCCAGGGCCGAGCAGAGCGCTGCGCCCGAGAGAAAGACCGGGAGCAGGGGAACCTTCCGCATACCGGTAATTTCGGACGCCCCGGGCGGTCGAAACATCGGGGGAGTCACCGATGGGGAGGTCGGCGAGGATGCCTGGTACGCGCCGTCGTGATGCCGCGGAGCTGCCGCCGCCGGTAGGTCTCCGGATCGCCGTCGTCTCGCAGGGCCTCGACCGGGCGTACGACCGTGCGCGCGGCCTGGAGGCGAACGGCTACCGGGTCACTGCATTCGGCGATGCCCTTGCCAGCGAAATCGCCGCCAGCCGGCCGGACGCCGTGGTGATCGACCTGGGGCGAGAGGTCGGCTTTCCGTCGGAGGCGGTTCAACGGGTGCGAGAGGCCTCGGACGCGCCGGTCGTGGTTGTCGGGTGCACGGGAAGTATCTCGGAGATGCTGCGGTGCTTCGAGGCGGGTGCGGATGACTACTGTCGGCCGAAATGCCCGACCGAAGAGATCGACCTGCGGCTCCGCGCGCTCCTGCGGCGCATCCAGATGACAGCGAACGGGAGGCCGACCGCGAACGGCTCACCGGCGCCCGGGCGGGTGCGGGTGGGGGCGATCGAGATCGACCCGGCCTCGCAGACGGTGTGGAAGAACGGCGTGGAAGTGCCGCTTTCGCCGACCGAATATCGCCTGCTGGCAACGCTGGCCGAGCACCCCGGCGAGGTGATCCCCTCGCGGGCACTGATTGCGCGGGTGTGGGGGAACCAGTACACCGGCGAATCGCACTACCTGCGGCTATACGTGCGCTACCTCCGCCAGAAGCTGGAGGACGACCCCAGCCGCCCGGCCTATATTGTCAACCGCTGGGGTTCGGGCTACGCGCTGGAGGAGCCGAAGCGGGCGGCGATGGCCGGCTGACGCCCGGCGGGTAGAATCGGGCCATCACCTGCCCGGAGGACCCGCCCATGGCCAGGACGGCCCACGAAATCCTGCGCTCTTCGCTCAAGTCGATGCACGACCTGCTGGATAAGGCCGTCGAAGGGATGACGGCCGAGCAGCTGAACTTCCGCCCCCAGGAGGGCGGGGTGAGCGCCTTCTTCAGCCTTTGGCATTATGTTCGGACCGAGGACAACATCATCAACTGGGTCGCCCAGCAGAAGCCGACGGTCTGGCTCGAAGGGAACTACCACGAGTACTTCGGCCTGCCGCGCACGAGCCAGGGCACGGGGATGACGACCGAGGAAGCGAAGGCCGTCCGCATCACGGATGTGGCGAAGTGGCACGAGTACCAGCAGAAGGTGTGGGAGGCCACGGACCGCTATCTCGCCAGCATGTCGCCCGAGGAGTTCGACCGGCGGACGGTGACGATCAAGCCGCTCGGGGAGATGTCGCTCTGGGACGGCATCTACGGGGTGTGCCTGAGCCACGGCTACCGGCACGTCGGCGAGATCGAGTACGTGCGCGGCGTGCAGGGGCTCGGCGGCCTCACGATCTGAGCGGGCTTAGGCCGGGAAGATCGGCACCTCGGTCCCGAGGCTGACGGTTTCGCCCACGGTGCGGAAGCCGAGGCGCTCGTAAAGGGCGCGGGCTTCGGCGGTCGAGGCGAGCGCGGCGCTGCGCGCCCCGCCCTGCCGGGCGAGGGCGAGCGCGGCGAGGGTCATCTCCGTGCCGAAGCCGTGACGGCGGAGGTCGGGGTGGACGTAGAGGCTGTGGAGGGTGGCGAGGTCGCCGTGCAGCATGGCCACGATGCGCGCCGCGGGGCGGCCTTCGAGGCGGCCGAGCAGGATGCGCAGGGCGGGGTTGTTCACCGAGGCGGCGACGATGTCGGGGGCGGCATCGGCCTCGCCGGGCCCGGGGGCATCGAGGCTGCAGAAGTCGGCGATGCCGGCGTCGTCGGCGACCCGTTCGATAGCCAGCGTTCCCGGGGCCCGCGATGGCGAGATGGATTCGAGCAGCATGAGCGGCTGGCGGCCCCAGAACTGGAGCCCCAGCACGGTGGCGGCGGCGAACAGAGGCGACGGGGCATCAGCGGGCAGATCGAGGCGGAAGTTGAGGCCGCGCAGGGCGAACCAGTCGGCGACGGCGCCGAGTTCGGCGGCCGGCCGCCGGGGCGCGCCGAGCGGCAGGGCGACGTTGGCCCGGGAGACGCCGAGGCCGGCGTCGATGCAGAGGAACGGCCCGACCTCCTCGGCCGCGCCGGCGAGGGGGTGCATCCCGAGCGTGCGAAGCGCGGCAGCCATGGCGGAGGCGACGGGGGCAGCGGGAGGTTCGACCATGCGGCCATGGTACGCGCCCGGAGCAGAGACCGCGCGGAACCGGGATAATCGACAGGGAACCAGCGAGGAGGAACTGCTGCATGGACCAGCCGAGTGAGGCGTCGATCAAGAAAATGTGGGCCTACGCGGAGAAATTCGCGGAGAAATCGGGCACCCGCTTCCACCCTGACCGGTACATCACGGAAGGCGTCATCCTCGGGCTGGCGGCCAACCTCGACCAGTACGGGCGGCCGCTCTGCCCGTGCAACTTCTACCCGACGAAGGACGAGAACGGGAACTGGCCAGAGGGCCTTTACCTCCCGAAGGAGGAGGAGGTGAAGCGGCGAACGTGGATCTGCGCCTGCGATGAGATGCAGATCTACAAGTACTGCCACTGCCTCCTGTTCGTGACCGAGGAGGGCCTGCCGATTACCGAGTACCTGCCCGAGGGCCACGAGGGCCGCGAGATCTACGGCGTCGTGAAGGACCCGACGCCCGATAAGGGGCGCGCCCTCGGCCGGGTGCTGGAACGGCAGCACCGCGGCGACGAGGGCGCGGCGAACAGCGAGGCCTGACCCCGCAGGCCCGGCTCAGAGGTGCTGGCTGACGCCTCCATCGACGTGGAAGACCTGCCCGCTGATGTAGCCGGCGGCATCGGAGGCGAGCAGGACGGCGAGGGCGCCGAGCTCATCGGCGTGGCCGAAGCGCCGCATGGGGATGAAGCGCAGCAGCAGGTTCGCGCCGATTTCGTCGGGGCCGCGGCCGGGCGTCCAGTCCATCCAGCCCGTGGCGATGCAGTTCGAGGTGAAGCCGCGTGCCGCCAGCTCCTGGCTCAGAGCCGTCGAGAGGCCGATGACGCCAGATTTCACCGTGGTGTAGGCCGCCAGGCCCTCCACCCCGCGCTCGGCGAAGATGGACGTCACGAAGATGAGGCGGCCGGGACCGTCCCCTTGGAACTCGCGGATGAAGCTGCGGGCGGTTGCGAAGGCCCCGGTCTGGTTGACGGCCTGGAGGCGGGCGAACTCGGCATCGGTGACCTTTTCGAACGGCTTCGCGAGGACGGCATCGGCGTTGTAAACGAGGATGCTGGGGTGGCCGAACTCCTTGCCGAGCTGCTTCATGCTGACCTGGATGTTGGTCGGCAGCGTGACATCCCAGCCCTGCGAGAACGACTGGCGGCCGAGCGCGGCGACGTCCTTGGCGATGCGGCGCGCTTCGAGCATCTCCTCGCCGTCGGTGGTGGCGGAGGCGACGGCGACGTCGGCGCCGGCCTCGGCGAGGGCGAGGGCGATGGCGCGGCCGGCGGGGTTCGCGCAGCCGACCACGAGGGCCTTCTTGCCGGAGAGGTCGAAGCCGGGATTGCGGTTCCACTCAGCCATGGCGCACCTCCGCCGGCTCGGAGACGACCCAGCCGGTCGGCGCAATGCCGCCGGCGAGGCCGCCGCCATCGATGACGAACGATTCGCCGGTGATGTAGCTGGAGGCATCGGAGCAGAGGAAGATGGCGAGCGGACCGAGCTCCCAGGCCTCGCCGAGGCGGCGGACGGTGATGAATCGCCCCCGCTGCGCGCGCATCGCGGCTTCCTCGTCGCTCGCGGCCGGGGACTGGGCCACGAACCCGGGGATGATGCAGTTGACGCGGATGTTCTCGCCGATGAGCTGGCCGGCCATGCTCTTCGTGAGCGAGATGACCCCCGCCTTGGCGGCGGCGTAGGCCAGCGACTGCGGCGACGAGCGCAGGGCGGTGCCGCTCGCGACGTTGACGATGGCCCCGCCTTCGCCCTGCTTGAGCAGCTGGCGGGCGGCCGCGCGGGAGCAGTAGAAGGTGCTGTAGAGGTTCACCCGGATGGTGTCGTCCCAGTCCTCGTCGTCGAGGTCCTGAATGCGGTTGCCCGCGCCGCGGCGGTCGCCGATGCCGGCGTTGTTGAGCATGACATCGAGGCGGCCGAAGTGTTCGACCGTGCGGGCGATGAGGGCGTCGCACTGGTCGGGGTCGCGGACATCGGTGGGGACGATGAGCGGGTCGCGGCCGCTGGCGGCGCGGATTTCGGCGGCTGCGGCTTCGAGCTGGGATTGGGTGCGGCTGGCGATGCAGACGTCGGCGCCGGCTTCGGCGAGGGCGATCGCCATCGCCTTGCCGAGCCCGCGCCCGCCGCCGGTAACGATGACCACCTTGCGCGGGGGGCCATCGAGGCGGAGCCGTTCGAGGACCATGAGCTTCCTCCGGGAGATATGGGTGCCGGCCATCATACGGGCGGTGCAGCCGAGGCGCTCAGAGGACGCGGTACGCCCCGATGCCGAGCGTGAACAGGGCGACCGCGTAGCGGTAGAGCACGAAAGGCAGCAGCGAGTGGGTCCGCACCCAGCGCAGCAGGACGTGGATGGCGAGGAAACCGACGACCGCCGAGGTGACGAAGCCGATGACCATATCGCGCGCTTCGCTGCCGGACATGCCGGCGAGGTCGCCGGATTTCAGCAGCAGGGCGCCGACGAAGGCCGGCGTGCCGAGCAGGAAGGCGAAGCGCACAGCATCTTCGCGGCGGAGGCCGCGGGCGAGGGCGACGGTCACGGTCGCGCCGGAGCGCGAGACCCCCGGGATGAGCGCGACGGCCTGCCCGGCGCCGATGGCGAGGGCATCGACGAGCCCGACCGAGCCGAGCGGGCGGCGGCGGGAGCCGAGGCGGTCGGCAATGAGCATGACGGTGCCCATGACGGCGAGGGTGATGGCGACCAGCCAGGGCTGGCGCACGTTGGCCTCGATCCAGTCATCGAAGAGCAGCCCGACGACGGCGGCCGGGATGGAACCGATGGCGAGCAGCCAGAGGAGGCGGGAGCGTTGGTCCCAGGCGGCGACATCGGCCCGGTGGCGGGCGAGGTCGATGAGCCCCTGGCGGATCATGTCGTACCAGTCGCGCCAAAAATAAACGAGCAGCGCGAGCAGCGTGCCGCCGTGCAGCCCGACATCGAAGGCGAGCCCCTGGTCCTCCCAGTTGAACAGGGCCGGGACGAGGATCAGGTGGCCGGAACTGGAGATTGGGAGGAATTCCGCGAGCCCCTGCACCAGGCCGAGCACGACAGCGCGGACGATTTCCACGCCGTCACGTTCTTCCGGCGGGGGCTAACGGGCAACAGCGGACGGAAACGCCGGGTTATTCGACCGAGGCGATGCGGGTGTAGCGTTCGATGACCGGGCGCCCGGCGAGAAGGCCCGCAAGCTTCGCCCCGAGGGCGCGCATGTGGTCGGTCTTGCCGTGGGCGTCGAAGGCGGCGGCGTCGCGGTAGTTTTCGTAGAAGAGGAACAGGGTCGGGTCGTTCTCGGCGACGTGGAGCGAGTAGGTGGGCACAGCCCCGGCTTCGTGCTGTTTGACGGCAGCAACCATCTCGGTGAGAGCGGCCTTGAGTTCGTCTTCTTTGCCGGGCTGAGCCTGGAGCTTTGCGACGATGGTGATCACGGGAGCCTCCTGGACGTGGACGTGGGCGGGATTGTACCGGGCGATGGTCGGTTGCGTGACAGGACTCCCCCCGGGGCGGCAGAATCGGGCGGATGCGGCTGCAGGAGATGCCGAAGGACGTTGCCGAGCGTACGGCGCTGGAGGCTGCGCGCCACCCGGCAGCGGCGCCGGGGGTGGAGCTGCCGGCGTGGTATTTCCGGCGCTGGCACTTCCTGCCGGAGGGCTACCTTTCGCGGCGGAGCACCGCCCTGTACGACCGGTTGATTCGGCCGGTGTACTGGTTCGGCAGCGAGGGGCGGGCGGCGCGGCTCCTCACGGCCTGGCTGGCCCGAACCCGGGCGCAGCGCGTGCTGGAGGTGGGAGCGGGGCCCGGGCGGCTGCTGGCCGCCGTTCTGAAGCGGCTGCCCGGCATCGAGGGACACGCCATCGACCTCTCGCCGTGGTTCGTGGAGATGGCGCGCCGCCGCCTGCCGGGCGGGACGGTCGAGCACGCCGACCTGGCCGGGTACGCCGCGCGGGGCGAGCAGTTCGACGCCGTAATCGCCACGCACGTGCTGGGTCACCTGCCGCGCAGCGAACAGCCGGCAGCAGCGGCTGCGCTCGGTCAGCTGGTCGCGCCGGGCGGCAGCCTGCTGCTCATCGAACACCGCTGGCACCGGCTGCCGCCGGACGGGATGTTCGGGCAGGGGCCGAAGGCGACGCGGGGACTTGGATTCGCGCGCCTGCTGGTCTTCCGGCAGCGCGAGGAGGGAGGGCACCAATGACATTCCCGGACGAAGAACGCCAACGGATTCGCTCCTACCTGGTGACGCAGGCGGCGGAACGGAGCATCGAGGAGCTCATCGGGCGAGTGGATGAGGGCGTGCAGCGGCTGCTCGAGGCCGCCCGCGCCATCGCGCCCGACCGCCGCGAGGTTTCCGCCGCCGAAGGCGAGTGGTCGCCGGCGGAGGCGCTGCGGCATGTCGCGGAGTGGCACGCTCGCGGCGCGGCCGACGTGCTGCACGTCGCGCTGACCGGCGAACGCCCGGCGGGCGAGGGTCCGCAGCTCCCGGCGGACTGGGACGGGCTGGTTCGGCTGCTGGAAGAGACCACTACCTCGCTCTTCGAACACGTCCGCGCCGCTGACCCGGGGGCGTTCCTCGAGGTGCGCTGGGAGCACCCGTTCTTTGGGATGCTGAACTGGCGGGAGTGGCTCCTCTTCCTGCGCCTGCACGCGCTGGACCACGCCCGGCAGCTGGGCGCGATGGCAGAGGCGGCCCGTGCGTGACCCGAAGCCGCTGCGGGTGGTCCACACCAGCGATGTCCACCTCGGGGCGTACGCCGGGTACGACGACCCGAAGTGGGTCGCGCGGCGCGAACTGATGGAAACAACCTTCCGGCGGGTCATCGACCTCGCCAACCGCGAATGCGCCGACGTGCTGCTGCTGGCGGGCGACATCTTCGACAACGACCGCGTGCCGGCGGAGACGGTGGAGTGGGCGGCGCGCGAAATCGCCCGCTTCGAAGGCCAGGCGTTGCTCATCCCCGGGAATCACGACCCGATGGACCCGGGCAGCATCTACTGGCGCAACGACATGGAAGCAATCGCGCGGCGGCTCACAATCGTGCGGGAACACCGGGGCGAACTGATCGAACCGGAGGGGCTCGACCTGGTGCTGTGGGGCCGGGCCTACCTCGACAGCGACTGGACCTTCCGGCCGCTAGACGGGCTGCCCGGGCGGGTGGACCGGCGCTGGCACATCGCGCTGGCGCACGGGCACTTCGTGCCCGAGGGCGGGGAGACGCACCGTTCGCTGCCGATTTTCGAGCGCGAACTGGCGGCGGCGCGCGGCGCGTGGGACTACTTCGCACTGGGCCACTGGGAGCCGCACGCGGATGTCAGCTGCGGCGGGGTGACCGCCATCTACTCGGGAGCGCCGATGCCGCTCAGCGACGCAAACCGCCGGGCGGGCATGGTGGCGATCATCGATTTCGACGCCGACGGGGTGCGCTGGCGAACCGAGCGGGTGGACCCGCGCCCGCCGTCCTGAACCCCTGCCTCCGGCGGCGGGCCGGTTCCCGCAAGGGCGGCGCGTGGTACACTCGCCCTGAGCGGTGGGGTGTGGCAGGGTAGCTCAGCCGGTCAGAGCGCACGACTCATAATCGTGAGGTCGGGAGTTCGAGCCTCCCCCCTGCTACCACAGGTCGCGGCATCCTTCCCCCGACAGCGGCGAGGTGGCGGTGCCGTGACTAAAAACTTGACTGCGACGGTCAACTTAGTACTGTGTCAATCATGACTGTTGTCCGGGCGCCGGAGCGCGCAGGCCTGAGCATGCCCGTTCGGCCTCTGCTGCTTGCGGGCGGCATCCTCGCCGCCTGGGCGTACTTCGACCACCGCGCCTTCGCTCTCGGTGCGTTCTGGCTGGTTGGCGTGGCGTTCGGCGTCATCCTGCAGCGCAGCCGGCTGTGCTTCGCCGGCGGCTTCCGCGACCTGATCCTGCTGGGCGACGGCCGGCTCCTCCGGGCCATAATCGTGGGCCTCGCGGTGGCGACTATCGGATTCGCCCTGCTCGAGGCGCGGCTGGCGCCGGACCCCGGCTTCGGTATCGCCCCGGCGGGGCCGCACATCCAGCCGGTCGGGTTCGCGACCATCGTGGGCGGGGTGATTTTCGGCGCCGGGATGGTCCTGGCAGGCGGCTGCGTTTCCGGCACCTTGTGGCGGATGGGCGAAGGCTACATCGCGTCGTGGGCGGCGATGGCGGGCATTGTGGCGGGAACGGCGATTGCGAATCACACCTGGAGCTGGTGGTACGACAACGACATCCGCGAGCGGACCGCGGTCTGGCTGCCGGCGGAGCTGGGCGGTTACCCGGCGGCGGTCGGGCTGACGCTGGCGGCGCTCGCGGGGGTGTACCTCGCGGTGCTGTGGTGGGAATCGCGGAGCCCGAAGATGCCGCAGTTCCCGGCCCTGCCGCCCGAGCCGGCCATGAGCTTCCGCGAGCAGCTCCAGCGGGGCTGGGACGCCGTGTGGTCGGGCCACGGCTGGAGCTACCTGACCGGTGCCGTGGCACTGGCGGTGCTTTCTGTCTTCGCGCTCGCTCTACAGGTGCCGCTCGGCGTCACCGGCGGTATCTCGCTCTGGGGCGATAATGTGCTCGCCTGGTTCAACCTGGGCGCGCTGCCGCTCAAGGGGAGCGACCTGCTGGCCGGCTGCACGGCGGGCGCCGCCGAAAAGTGGTTCACGGTGCGCACGGTGACGATGGTGGGGCTGGTGGCGGGGGCGTTCAGCGCCTCGATGCTCTCAGGGGAGTTCCGGCCGCGGTGGCCGCGACGTCCATCCCGGTACGTGCAGGCGATCACCGGCGGCCTGCTCATGGGCTACGCGTCGGTAATCGCCATCGGCTGCACCATCGGCGCGTTCTTTTCGTCGATTCCTTCGCTGGCGCTGGCCGGCTGGGTGTTCGGGATTTCGCTCCTCGGCGGTGCATGGGTCGGCGTCCAGCTGATCCGCCGGCTGCCGTAATCGACGAGCAAGGAGGGACCAGGTGGAACTCGATGTCCGCGGCGAGATGTGTCCGTACCCGGCGATGAAGGCCCGGGAGGCGCTGGGCAGGCTTCCGAAAGGGGAGCCGCTGGAGGTGATCACCGACCATGCTCCGGCCCTCTCCACGGTCCCGTGGGAGGGGGCGAAGCTCAACTACCGTTCCGCCATCGAGCCGATCGGCCGGGGCGTCTGGCGCATCCGGCTCGAACCTGCCGAGGCGCCGATCGACCAGCGCGCCGCACTCGCCGAGATCGCAAAGCGGGCCGCCGAGCTCGGCGCCAGCTGACCTGCAACGTAAGGAGGGAACTCATGTTTCGACGCTCGCAGTGGCGGCTCTTCGCCGCCGCATTCGTCCTCGCGCTGGCGCTGCCGATTGCGGCCGCCTGCGGCGGGGATGACGATGACACGGCTGGCAGCACCCCCGAACCCGCCGACGCGGTGACGGGCTACGCCGAGCCGGACCTGCTGGCCGAGACCGACTGGCTTGCGAACCAGCTGAACCGCACCGACCTGGTGGTGGTCGACATCCGCAAGAAGGAGGCCTACGACGCGGGCCACATCCCCGGCGCGGTCTGGTACGACCAGGCGGCACTGAAGGACCCCGACGAGAAGCTGTACGTCATCCGCGAGAGCCTGTTCGCAGAGAAGGCCGGGGCGCTGGGCATCGAAAACCAAAAGGAAGTCGTGATTTATGACGACGGCACGGGCCTGTGGGCGACGCGGCTCTGGTGGGTGCTGGACTACTACGGCCACCCGAAGGTGCGCGTGGTGAACGGCGGCTTCGCCAAGTGGGAGAAGGAGGACCGCCAGGTTACGAAGGAAGTCCCGACCGTGCAGCCGGCGACGTTCGTCGCGCGGGCGAACCCCGATGTGATCTGCGCGCTTGATTATGTGAAAGAGAAGGCGGAGAACCCCGACCCGAACGTGGTGATCCTCGATGCCCGCACGCAGGCGGAGTACGCCGGGGCCGATGTGCGGGCCGCCCGCGGAGGCCACGTGCCGAACGCCGTGAACCTGGACTGGCAGCTTTCGCTGACCGAATCGGACCCGAAGGTGTGGAAGCCGGCCGAGCAGCTGCGCGCTCAGTTCGAGAAGGCGGGCATCACAAAGGACTCGCAGGTCATCGTGTACTGCCAAACGGGCGTGCGTGCGGCGCATTCGCTGTTCACACTGCGGCTCGTCGGGCTGGGGCAGGGGAACCGGCTGTACGACGGCTCGTGGGCCGAGTGGGGCAACGCCAAGGACACGCCCATCCAGCAGTAGGCGGTCGGGCACACCGGCCTGAACAGGAGGGGAGCTCCAGCTGGAGCTCCCCTTTTTATGCGTCTGTGATGCTCCCCGCGGACTCCAGGATGATGCGCGCTGCGAGCCCTGTCGATTATCCAGGCAGGGATGGCTCGAAACGGCGTCTGGTCAGGCCTGGTTGTCCCGGCGGCGGCATGCGTGGTCGTTGCCGGTCTCGTCTGGGGCGGCAACGAAGGGCGGAAGTTCTCCTCGCGTTCGGCGGAAGAATGGGCACCTGAGACCCGCGTGGCGGCACCCCCAACGCCGACGCCGACGCGCGGACCGCATTGCGACCCCGCCTACCCGACGGTCTGCATCGCGTCGCCGCCTCCCAATTTGCGCTGCGATGACATCCCGCACCGGCGCTTCGAGGTGCTGCCGCCAGACCCGCATAACTTCGACGGCAACGGCGACGGCATCGGTTGCCAGGTGAACTAGTGGTCGGAAGTGACCACGAGGCGGTCCCCGGCTTGGATGCCGTCGGCGGCGCCGGCGGGCAGTTCGAGCACCTCGCGGGCGCCGCGCGCTGAAGCGATGCCGATCCATGGCCGCAGGCCCCGCGCGACCTTGAGCACCTGCCCATCTTCGGCGAGGAAGACCGCATCGATGGCAACGCCCATGAACATCATGTGGATGGACGAGCACGGGCGGATGAGCAGCCCCTCGCCCGGGGCAAGGCGGCGGCGAAACATGAGCCCCCGCAGGCGCGAGAGGTAGCGATCGGCGAGCCCAATGCGGTCGCCGAGGACGCGGCCGGAGGGTTCGTGCGTGACCGTGAGGCGGCGGACCATGGCGCGGGCATCGTACGCTGCGCGAACGGCTACCGGCCAGCCGGCGGCAGCACCTGGAAGGTGCGGGTGAAGCTCAGGACGTCCCGGCCGGTCCAATCGCGGCCGCGGAAGTCGATCTCGATGCGGTCGCCGAGGTCGCGCACGTCGAGAAGGCCGTACTGGCCGCCGCCGGGGAAGGCACCCTCGCTGTAGGGGCCGCCCTTCACCGAGCCGCGGCGGTCGAGCGCGCCGGCCTGCAGGACGGGGAAGCCGGGGCCGGAGCCGTCGCTGGCGAAGCGGTTGTTGCTGCCGTCATCGGCGGCGAGCATGTGGGCATCGCCGGAGAGCATGACGAGATTGGTGATGCCGTGCTCGACCAGGAAGTCGGCGATGCGGCGGCGCTCGTCGGCGTAGGCGCCCCAGTCGTCGCCGCCGGTGCTGGAGGAAATCCAGGGGACGCTGTTGACCCAGAGCGTGAGCGCGTGGGTATCGCGGGCGCTGAGCAGCTCATCGAAGAGCCACTGGAGCTGGCCCGGCCCGAGCATCGACTTGCCGGGGCCATCCGGGGCCGACGACGGGTCCCGCTCAGAGCGCGAGTCGGTGATGATGACCCGCACGCGGCCGATGCTGAAGGCCTGGGAGATGGGCCCGTCGGCCTCGCGGCCGGGGAGCGGGTAGTGGGGCACGATCTCCCGGTAGACCGCGCGCGCCGCGGGGCGTGAACGGGTGGTGCGGGCGGAGTCATTGCCGCCGTAGTCATGGTCATCCCAGGTGTAGGCGACGGGCACAGCGAGCCAGAGGGCCTGCTGGGCGGGCGCCGCCAGGGATTGCGCGAAGGCAGTGCGGATGGCGCCGGGGTCGTTGCGGCGGATGTCCTCGTAGTGGAAGTCGCCGGTGTGGATGAAGAGCAGCGGGCTGTCCTCGCGGATGCGATCGAAGACCCGTCCGTTGGAGCCGGTACTGGCGCAGGCGCCGAAGGCGACGCGGAAGCTGGCCGGGCCACGGGGGAAGGTGGTCACCACGCCGGAGCGCGCAGCGTCGGCCCGGCCGATGGCGACCGTCCAGCGGTAGCGCCGACCCGGGTCGAGGCCAGACACGTCAAACGCGGCGACGCCGGCCTCGCTGATGCGGGCCGCCTCCACCACCGTCGCCGGCCCGCCGGCTTCGGGCGCGACGATGAGCTGCACCGGGTGGCTGGCAGCGGCCCTGCGGCCCTCCGCCGTGAGGGCGGCGGTCACCCGGAAGCCGGTGTCGGTGACCGCACCGGCCCAGGCCCACGCCACGAGGTCGGCGGGCAGCAGGCGGACCTCGGAGGATGGGTGGGTGGGGCCGAGGTAGGCATCGTAGACGCGGAGCCCGGCGACCGTGGCGGCGAGGAGAAGCGCCGCCTGGAGGGCAAGGCCGGCGAGCGGCCGCCGACGGGGCGGACGCGTGAGCCGCCGGGCGAATTCGCCCAGGGCGCCGATCATGAGCGCCGTTCCGCCCGCGACGGCGGCGGCCGGGACCGGTTCGAGCCAGGCGATGACGAGGGCGGCCCAGCCTGCGGTGAGCGCGAGCGCCACGGCCGGGCCGCGGAGGGGGAAGACCGCGGCGCAGGCGAGAGCTGCCGCGGCCGCGGCGTAGAGCAGGGCGGTCGCCTCCCACGGGCGGGCGGCGAACCCGGGCGGTTCGCCCATCTGCCAGCGGGCGATGACCAGCAGTGCCGCGCCGCCGAACAGCAGGGTCGGCGGAAGGACGCTCGCGACCCGTTCGGCGGCGCTGCGCACGGCTGCTGCCCGGGGCCGACGCTAGGCGGTCACCGCCGCGAGGTCTTCGAGGCCGCGGGGCACGCGCGGCACCTGGACGGCCTGCACCTGCTTGATGATGTGCATCGCGCGCTCCCGCTGCTCGGGGGTCGAGGCCGGCAGCGGCAGGGTGATGCGGGAGGCGTACTCGCGGTGGTTGGCGATGAACTCGGGCAGTTTGTCGTAGGTGGACGTCTGGGCGAAGACGCGCAGGACGTCCTCGGGGATCATGCGCTGCATTTCGTCCCACTTGCCCTGCAGCGAGAGCTCGTGGAGCTGCATGCCGAGGTCCTTGAGGCCGTGGACCTCGAAGACCTCGTGGTACGAGCGGGTGGAGCCGTAGAAGGAGATCGGCTGGCGGAGCCGCTCGAGCCCCTGCTCGATTTCGGATTCGGTTTCGCCGAAGACGGTGAAGCCTCCGCCCGCGATTTCGATGTCCTGCCAGGTTCGACCGGAGCGCTTGAGGCCGATGGCCACGTTGGGGAGCACCACCTCGCGCATGTACTTATCGGTCATGAAGCCGTGGGGCATGACGACATCGGCGACTTCGCCGGCGACGCGGGCCATGGCATCGCCGACGCAGGCGAGGCCGACCTTCGGCCGGGGGTACTCGATCGGGCCGGGATTGAAGTTCGGCGTCATGAGGGTGAAGTGGTAGTACTTGCCGATGTACTCCGGCTTCTTGCCGGTCTGGAAGGAATCCCAGACGGCGTGGAGCATGCGGATGTACTCCTTCATGCGGGTCGCCGGGGCGCCGGGCCAATCGACGCTGAAGCGGTGCTGGTTGTGCCCCTTGACCTGCGAGCCGAGCCCAAGGGTGAAGCGGCCCTTGCTCATGTGCTGGATGTCCCAGGCCTCCATAGCGAGGACGGTGGGGCTGCGCGGGAAGGCGATGGTGACGCTCGTCTGCACTTCGAGCTTCTGGGTGGTGTAGGCGGCGATGGTGGCGGCGAGGATGGAGTCGTGCTGGGTCTCGGGGGTGCTGGCGAAGTCGTAGCCGAGCTCCTCAGCGCGGCGCGCCTGCTCGGGGACGGCGGTAAGCCAGGTGCCGCCGAATCCGGTGCCAACTTTCATGGTGCTGCCCTTTCTCCGGTTTCGTGGGTGACAGGCCGGGCGCGCCGGCCGGTATGGCGCGGAGTTTACGCTGCCGGCGAGGGGGTCGCACGGTGCGCCGCGACCTTTCCCTTTACGTCAGGGTTGCACTTTGGTAGTGTGCCGGCCAAAGCCCCTGACGACTGCAGCATGGAGTAGACAATGGATTTTCGTGATTCGCCCGAACAGGCGGCCTGGCGGCAGGAGGTGCGGCAGTTCCTCGAGCAGGAGCGCCCGAAGGTCGACCCCGATGTGAACCCGGTCGAGCTGGCGCGCGAACGGGGCGGCATCCTCAAGGAGTGGCGGGACAAGCTGGCGAAGAAGGGCTGGATCGCGCCGGCCTGGCCGAAGGAGTACGGCGGCGCCGGCCTCGGCGTGATGGAGCAGTTCATCATGAACGAGGAGTTCGCCGAGGCGCGCGTCCCGAACGTGGGCGGCATGGGCGTTTCGATGATCGGCCCCACGCTCATCATCCACGGGAACGACGAGCAGAAGAAGGAGCACCTCGGCGCGATCCTGCGCGGGGAGGTGCAGTGGTGCCAGGGCTACAGCGAGCCCGGCGCAGGCTCGGACCTGGCCAGCCTGCAGACCCGGGCCGTGCGGGACGGCGACGACTTCGTCATCAACGGGCAGAAGATCTGGACTTCGGGCGCACACAACGCGGACTGGATGTTCATGCTGGCGCGGACCGACCCGGATGCCCCCAAGCACCGCGGCATCACCTACTTCCTGGTCGATATGAAGAGCCCGGGGATTACGGTGCGCCCGCTGATCAACATGGCCGGGGGGCACCAGTTCAACGAGGTGTTCTTCGAGGACGTGCGCGTGCCGGCGCGGAACGTGGTCGGCGAGATCAACCGCGGCTGGTACATCGGCACCACGACGCTGGACTTCGAGCGCTCGTCGATCGGCAATGCGGTGGGCCAGCGGCAAACGCTGGAGTACTACCTGCGCTACTGGAAGGAGCACCGGGGCAGCGCCGTGACGGCATCGGCCAGCAAGGCGGCGCGGGAGGAGTTCGCGGACCGCTGGATTGAAGCGGCAACCGCGAAGATGCTCAGCTACCGAGTCATCAGCCTGCAGGCTGCCGGGCGCGTGCCGAACTACGAGGCGTCGATCGCGAAGCTGTTCAACACCGAACTGAGCCAGCGGATCGCCCGGACGGCGATGAAGCTGCTCGGCACCTCGGCGCTGCTCACCGGTCGCGACGCGCCGATGAAGGGTCGCGCGCCGCTCAGCTACCTCCAGACCGTCTCCTCGACCATCGCCGGCGGGACGAGCGAGATCCAGCGCAACATCATCGCCACGCGCGGCCTCGGGCTGCCCCGCGGCTGAGCAGGCGCCGGCGTTCGAGCACACTGCAGCGGCCCGGCGGAACACCCGCCGGGCCGCTTTTCGTCCGCGGCAACCGAACGGAAAGGCCCCCGGACGGGCCGACTTGCCGGGCGAAGTCGGGGTTCTAGACTGGAGGCCATGCGTGCACTGCGGCTGGCAGCGGGGGCGGTCGGGGCCGTACTCGCGCTGGCCGCGGTGGCGTCGGCTGCGGCGCACGCGGAGCCGGTCCGGGCGACGCCCGGTGACGGCGCGGTGGTGACCTCGCCGCCGCCTGAGATTGTGCTCACCATGAGCCAGGACTTGGCCCGGCAGGCAGGGGCGAACGACATCGAGGTGCTGGATGCGGCCGGGAGCGACGTGACCCCCGGCACGGCCGCCATCGACCCGGCTGACCGGCGGCGGCTCTCGGTCGCGCTGCCGGCGGACCTTGCGCCGGGGGAGTACGTGGTTCGCTGGAAGACCCTGAGCGCGGAGGACGGCGACCCGGCGAGCGGGGAACTTCGCTTCCGCTACGACCCGGCCGGCACACCCAACCCCGGGCGGGAGGTGCTCAAGGAGAGCGTGCTCGGCGGGGCGACCCCGGCCGCTGCGGCACCCGCGCCATCCGCGGTCGGCGGCGGTAGCGACGGCGACACCTCGTGGGTGCTGGTCGCCGCCGTAGCGGGGGCCGCGCTGGTGATCGGGGCAGGCGGGATGTACCTGCTCACCGGGAAGGGCGAATGACCCGGCGGGGTTTTGCGGCACTCGTCGCGCTGGCGCTGGTGCTCGCCCTGCTGCCGGGCGGGCAGGCGGAGGCGCACGCGGCCCTGCGCGCCTCGGAGCCGGCGGCGAACGCCTACCTGCAGCGCCCGCCCCGGGAGGTCATCCTCGACTTCAGCGAGCCGATCGATGCGCGGGGCAGCACCGTGCGGCTGCTCGATGCGCGGGGAGCAGTGGTCGCGACCGGGGAGCCGGTGGTGACCGGTGCGCGGATGCGCGCCACCCTTCCGGAGCTGGCCCCGGGCATCTACAACGTCCTCTGGAGCAACGTTTCGCTGGTCGACGGCCACGCGATCAGCGGCTCGTACCCGTTCACCGTGCTCAACCCCGACGGCTCGGTGCCGGCGGGCGAGAACCTGGTCCAGGCGGCCGGGAGCAGCGCCGACCGGCTCGGCAGGGAGGACGGCATCGCCGTGCGCTGGCTCTCCCTGCTGGGGCTGATGATGGTCGCCGGGGCGGCGGTCATCCTGCTGCTCTGGCCGGAGCGCCCGCCGGGGGTGACGCCCCTGCTGCAGCGGCTCGCCTTCGCCGGGATCGGGGCAGCGGCAGCCGCGACGCTGCTGAACGCGGCGCTGCTCCGGGATACCTACAGCACGCTGAGCCTCGGCGCGCTGCTGTTCGATACGCGCACCGGCCTGGCGGTCGTAGGCAGGGCGGGGGCGCTGGTGTTCGCGGCCGCGGCGGCGGGCCTGGCCGTGCGGCATCCGAGGGCGGCAGCCTGGGGGCTCGCGGCAGCGGTGCTCGGGTTCCTCTGGAGCTATACCGCGACCAGCCACGCCGCCGCGGTGCCGGGCAGCGGCTGGGCGCGCATCATCGACGTCCTGCACGCGGGCGCGGCGGTGGGGTGGATGGGCGCAGTCGCGGGGGCGGCGGTGGCGGCGCGCCTGGCCCGGCGCACGGCGCCCTGGCGGCCGCTGCTGCGGCGCTTCGCGCGGCTGGCTTCAGCGCTCGTCTTCGTGCTGCTGGCGACGGGCCTGCTCGGGGCGCTCGTCCACATTGATTCGCCGGGCAAGCTCACCGAAACGACGTACGGCCGCGTGGTGCTGGCAAAGCTGGCGCTCATGGTGCCGCTGCTGGCGGTGGCGCTCTACAACGCGCGCCGGGGCAAAGAACGGCTGGCGGCGGCGCGGCGCGGCGAGCCCCGGCGGTTCCGCATCTCGGCAGCGGCGGAGCTGGGAGTCGGGCTGGCGGTCATGCTGGCTGCGGCGGTGCTCAGCCAGACGCCGACCTCGCGCTCGATCGTGGTCGAGCCGGAACACCGGCCGTTCGACGTGACGGCCCCGGCTGCCGACCTGCAGGTTCGGCTGACGGTCGACCCGAACCGGACCGGGTTCAACCGCTTCACGGCGAGGGTACGCGACGCGAGCGGGCAACCCCGGGACGTCGAACAGGTGCGGCTGGTGTTCCGCTACCAGGAGGACCAATCGGTCGGGCCGGCGACGCTGGTGCTGCAGCGCACCGGCGAGGGCGAGTACGCGGCCGAGGGGCCGTACCTGCCGCTGGAGGGCCGCTGGCGGGTGGAGCTCGAACTGCGGCGTGCGGACGCCGATGATGCGCGGACGTTCTTCGACGTGCGCCCCGCCGGCGCCCTGGCGACAGCAACGACCGAGCGGGGCGGGACCTGGTCGCTGCCGACCGCGGGCCTGAGCTGGAACCAGTTCGCCGGGCTGGCGATCCTGCTCGCCGGGCTGGGGCTCGCGTTCGCGCGCGGCGCCCTGCGGGAGGCCGGGCGGCTGGCGGGGATGGCCGGCAGCACCGGCACGATGCTCGGGGTCGGGCTGGGCGTGCTGCTGCTGTTCGGGGTCCATGCGCACGAGCCGCCCACGGGCATGCCCACCAACCCGATTTTCCCGGACGCCGACTCCATCGCCCGGGGTCGGGCGCTCTACGAAGCGAACTGCATCGCCTGCCACGGGCGAACCGGCGTGCCGCCGCCGGGGCTCGACCTGAACCCGTACCCGCTCGACCTGACGGTGCACGTGCCCCGGCACCCGGACGGGCAGATCTTCCGCTTCATCGCGGATGGGATCCCCGGGACGGCGATGCCGGCGTGGAAGGAGCAGGGCCTGAGCGATGAGGAGATCTGGCACCTGGTCAATTACCTGCGGACGCTGGCGCCAGTGACGGAGTAGGCAGCGCCGCCGGGCCGGCTCCGGTATGATGGGCGGTCGCCGGGAGACAGCACCGGCAGGAGGTAAAAGCGATGGTCACCATCGTCGGAAATGTGCGCCCCGAAGACGACTACACCCACCCGCTGGGGCCGGAAGAGAACTTCAACGAATCGGTTTATTTCAATTTCTTCGACCGCCAGCAGCAGATGGGCGGGTTCCTGCGCATCGGCAACCGCGCCAACGAGGGCTACGCGGAGGTCACGGTCATCGTCTACCAGCCCGATGGCTCGGCGCTGTTCAACTTCAAGCGGCCGCAGATCAGCAGCAATGACGGCTGGGACGCGGGCGGGCTCAAGGTGGAGGTGCTTACCCCGGGCGAGCGGCTGCGCACCACCTACGAGGGCTCGGTGGTGTATCTGAAGGACCCGCGCGAGATGCGCGAGCCGAGTGTGGCCTTCAAGGAGAACCCGCACCGGCGGATCCGGCTCGACCTGCTGCACGATGGGGTCGGGCCGATTTACGGACACGTGGCCGAGCCGGGCAAAGCGGGCTCGCAGAACGAATTCGCGCGGGCTCATTACGAGCAGCACATGCGCGTGACCGGCACCCTCCAGGTGGACGATGGCCCGGCGCTGCAGATCAGCGGCTACGGGCTGCGCGACCACTCGTGGGGGCCGCGCTACTGGCAGTCGACGCCCTCGTACCGCTGGATCACCGGCAACTTCGGCGATGACCTGGGCATGGTGATTTCGATCGTGGGCGATCGCATCGGCGGGGTGTTCCACAAGGGCCCGGACACCATCATCCAGGTCAAGGACGTCCAGCTCGAAACGGACTACGAGGACAACACGAACTACCACCGCGCGCTGCGGGCGCAGGTGACGCTGGCCAACGGCGAAACCCACCGGCTCGAGGGGACGGTGAAAGGCTTCATCCCGCTGCGCAACCGCCGGGCCGGGAAGTTCACCCACATCGGCGAGGGGATGACCGAGTACGTGCTCGACGGCGAGCGGGTGGGCTACGGCCTGAGCGAATACCTCGACCAGGTCGAGTAGCGCGTGGACCGGGCGCAGGTAGCGGAAGGGCTCACGCGGTTCCTGGCCGCGCGGACGGGCGGGGAGGTCCGGGTCGAGAACCTCGCCCGGCTCTCGGGCGGGGCCTCGCGGGAGACCTGGGCGTTCGATGCGGAGACCCCGCAGGGGCGGCTGGAGGGCATCCTGCGGGCGGACCCGGTGCCCGATGCGCCGACCATCCCGGGGCGCGAGCTCGAGTACCACCTGATCAGGGCGGCGTGGGATGCCGGCGTGCGCGTCCCGGAGCCGCTCTGGGATGGCGACGACACCTTCCCGGTGAAGTTCTTCGTGATGCGGCGGGTGCCGGGGGAGACGCTCGGCGCCCGCCTGATCCGGGGCGAGCAGTACGCCAGGGCGCGCGAGGTGGTGCCGTTCCAGCTGGCGCAGGACCTGGCGCGCATCCACGCCATCCGCGAAGCAGAGCACCCGGAGCTGGCCGCGCTCGAACGGCCGCCCGCGGGCAAGTCCTCCGCCGAGGCGCAGCTCGACTACTACGAGAACAACTACCGCACCTCGGGGCTTGACCCGCACCCGGTGTTCGAGCTGGCCATCCGCTGGCTGCGGCAGCACCTGCCGCAGCCATGCGAGCCGGTGCTGGTGCACGGCGATTTCCGCCTGGGCAATTTCATCTTCGATGAGACCGGGGTCCGGGCCATCCTCGATTGGGAGCTGGCGCACTGGGGCGACCCGATGGAGGACCTCGGCTGGCTGGCGGTGAAGTCGTGGCGGTTCGGCGGGAAGCGGCCCATCGCCGGCGTCGGCGACCGGGAGGCGTTCATCGAAGCGTACGAGGCGGCCGGCGGGAAGCAGGTCAACCGGCAGCATTTCCTCTGGTACGAGATGTTCGGGAACCTGAAGTGGGGCGTCATCACGATGACGCAGGCCGGCACCTACCTGAGCGGCCGCAACCGCAGCGTCGAACTGGCGGCCATCGGCCGGCGCACAGCAGAGACCGAGATTGTGCTGCTCGACCTGCTGGAAGGGAGGCTCGACTGATGCAGGACCGGCCGACGATTGATGAGCTGCTGGAGGCGGTCGCAGGCTACCTGCGCGACGACGTGATGCCGAACACGCAGGGCCGCCTTTCGTTCCACGCGCGGGTTTCGATGAACGTGTTGGAGATGCTGCGGCGCGAGCTGGCGATGATGGAGGAGCACCTGTCGCGGGAGTGGGATGGGCTGGACCACCTGCTCGGGGTGGCGCCGATGCCGCCCGGCATCGAGGCGACGCGGAAGGCGCTGCTGGAGCGCAATGAGCAGCTCTGCGAGCGCATCCGCGCGGGCGAGGCCGACTCGGGGGCGTGGCGCGTTTCGGTGCTCCAGCACCTGCGGCGGGTCACGCTGGACAAGCTCGATGTTTCGAACCCGGCACTCGCCGCGGAGTTTCGCGAGCGCGACGCGGGCTGAGGCGGCGGGTCAGTCGCCGGCGGGGGAGGCCGGCAGGCCCGCGGCCTCGCGGAGGGCGGCCTCGCGGGCGGCTGCCTCGGCGGCTTTCTTCGCCTCGGCCCGGTCCTGGCGCGTGAAGGCCGGCATCACCTCGCGGGCGAACAGGCGGAGCGAGTTGAGCACCTGCTCCTGCGGGATGGTCTCGCCGGTGTTGAGCAGGAAGACCATGCGGTCGACGCCGACCTCCTCCCACCACTTGAGCGCCTTGATGCAGGCCTCGGGGTCGCCGATGGGCGTGCCTTCGCGGACGGGGCCGACGACATCGCCGGGGCGATTGCGGAGGGGAGCGGCGCTGGCGTGGGCGTGGTAGGCGGGCGAGGGGTAGATGCTGCCGACGCCGACGAGGTGGGCGGCGCGGAGCCCGAACTGGAGCGCTGCCATCCCGCCGATGGCTTTGGCGCGGGCGTCGTCCTCATCGCAGTACATGAAGGCGACGCCGTTGACCTGCTCGTTGACCGTTTCGCCGATGGGCTCGCAGTTGCGGATGGCGCGGTGGTAGTCGCGGACCATCTGCTGGTAATCGAGCGGGGCGCCGAGGGTGACGCCGAGCATGCCCATGCCGCGCTCGCCGGCCTGCACGGCGGTCTCGGGCGACTGAACGGCGACCCAGAGGGGCGGGTGCGGCTTCTGCAGCGGCTTGGGGATGACGTTGCGCTGCGGCATGCGGAAATGCCGGCCGTTCCAGGAGAAGTTGTCGGAGGTCCACATCCTGACCACCGCGCGGGTGCATTCGTCCCACATCTCCTTGGTGACATCGGGTTCGCAGCCGAAGCCGCCGAGTTCGGTCCAGGTGGCCGAGCGGCCGGTGCCGAACTCGAGCCGGCCGTTGCTGAGGATATCGAGGGTGGCCGCGCGTTCGGCCACGCGCGCCGGGTGGTTGATCGGCGGGAGCATGAGGGCGATGCCGTGGCCGAAGCGGATGCGCTGCGTGCGGGCGGCGCAGTACGAGAGGAACACCTCCGGCGCGGAGGAGTGGGAGTACTCCTCGAGGAAGTGGTGCTCGACCTCCCAGACCTGGTCGAAGCCGAGCTCATCGGCGAGCACGACCTGCTCGACGGCCTGGTGGAGGACCCGGTGTTCCGACCGGTCGTCCCAGGGCTTGAGGACGGAGTGTTCGTAGAAGATGCCGAATTTCATGGTCGCGCCGCCTGAAAAGTCGTAAGCCGGAGGCTAACGGTTATGCTAGCATCCTGCCAATCCCCCCGGGGGAAGACCGTGAACCGAACGGTACTGCTGACGGACACTGCAACCTGCCTGGGCCGCGAGGCGGCGCTCGAGCTGGGCGTGGGCCTGGTGGCGGGCAGCTTTTCGATCCGCGACGAGCGGCAGGGTGACGACGAGCGCGCCTGGCGGGCGGCCTACGAGCGCCTGCGAAGCGGCTGCGAGCTGCCGCGCACGTTCGCACCGCCGGAGCGGGCGTTTGTGGAGGCGATGACCGGGCCGGCCCGCGCCGGACAGCCGGTGCTCTGCCTGGTGACCCCGTTCGATGTGAGCCCGAGCTTTACGACCGCCTCGGCGGCGGTGCTGTCCGTCCAGGATGAGCTGCCCGAGTCGCGCATCAAGGTGGTGAACCCCGGCATCGGGCACGCCGGGCTGGGGGCACTGCTGGCGAGCCTCGCAGGGATGGCGGCAGCCGGTGCTTCGCTGGACGCGCTGCTGGACGCGGTGGAGGAGCTGGGCCCCGCCTGCGAGGCGGTAGTCATCCCGGCCGACACGCGCTGGCTCGAAGCGTCCGGGCGGCTGGCGCTGGTCGAGGAGCGGCTCGGCACGCTCGATGAGGACATCCCGCTGCTGCGCATCGGGACGAGGGTGACCGGGCTGGGGCGGGCGTCCTCGCACGAGGTGGCCCTGGAGGCGGCGCTGGGCCGGCTCGCGGGGTGCGCCGCGGACGGCCCGGTGAACGCCGTCGTTGGGCACGCCGCCGCTCCGGGGCTGGCGGAAGAGGCCGCCGACCGGCTGCGCCGGAAGTGCGCTGTCGACCACCTGGTGGTTGCCGAACTGCCGATGACGATCGGCGCGATTGTGGGGCCGGGCGCGCTGGCCATTGGCGCGGCGCCGGCGCCGAAGGGAGGAACCGATGCCTGACCGCGGCCAGCGGACGCTGGCGAAGTATGTTACTGCCGGGGCTCCGGGCGGCAGCTGTCGCATCGAGCGCTCCCGGCTGCTGCAGGTCACCTTCGAGGTGGACCGCGATGCGGCGCTGGCGCTGATGCCGGAGGACGTGACCCGGCCGATCCCGTGCTACGCGCGCCTGCTGGTGGTGGAAGACCTCGGGCACGAAGGCGCCGGCTTCGCGGTGCTGGGCCTCGGCGGGCGGTTTCGCATGCTGCCGCGGAACGTGTTCGTCGTCGGGGTCGCCGCCGCACCCGGGTCGGCGGCCGATGGCCTGCCGGGCCCGTGGCTGAGCGGGAGCGCGGCCATCCGCCGCGGGGAGGGCGAGGTCACGGCGGAGGTGGAGGTCGAGGGACGGACGGTCGCTTCGGTGCGGCTGCCAGCGCCGTTCGCCATCGACCCCGGCATGCTGCGCTGGGACGCCTGGGTGGTGGGCGTGAGCGACCAGAGGCGGCCGGCGCTGGCGGAGTCGCCGTTCGAGGTGCGGGCGGAGCAGACCTGGCTCTCGCGCGGGTTTTCGGTGGAGGCCGTGCAGGGGCTGGACCGGGCGAGTCCGTTCCGGCGGCTGCGGCCGCTGCTGCCGGTGTCGGCGTGCGTGGTGGAGGGGGCGGTGACGTTCGGGCCGGTGGCGGTCCCGGCGCCGCTGGCGATCGGCTAGGCAGCGGGGGCGCTGCCGGTGTGGTAGATTCCGCGCGCGGCGTCGCGCCGGGCGCCGAAGGGAGGCACCTCGATGAAGTTCGGCATTTTCTACGAGATTTCGGTTCCCCGGCCGTGGGGGCCGAAGACGGAGTACGAGGTCTACCAGAACTGCCTGGAGCAGGTGAAGCTGGCCGATGAGCTTGGCTTCGACCAGGTCTGGGCGGTCGAGCACCACTTCCTCGAGGAGTACTCGCACTGCTCGGCGCCCGAGATCTTCCTGACCGCCTGCGCGATGGTGACGAAGAACATCCGCATCGGGCGCGGGATTGTGGTGTGCGTGCCGCAGTTCAACAACCCGATCAAGGCCGCAGAGGTGGCGGCGACGATGGATATCGTCTCGGGCGGGCGGCTCGAGTTCGGGACCGGGCGTTCGGCGACGTGGACGGAGCTGGGCGGCATGATGGCCGACCCGGACGAGACCAAGAAGACGTGGGATGAGTGGACGCGGATCATCCCGCAGATGTGGATGAACGAGCGCTTCGGCTACCAGGGCCGGGCGTTCAGCATGCCGCAGCGGGCCGTCATCCCGAAGCCGCTGCAGAAGCCGCACCCGCCGATGTGGGTGGCGGTGACCAGCCCTGGAACGGAGCTCGACGCCGCCGACCGCGGCATGGGGAGCCTCGGGCTGACGTTCGGCGGCTTCGCCGAGCAGGAGAAGAAGATCGCGGAGTACCGGCGGCGCATCAAGTACTGCGACCCGGTCGGGGCGTTCGTCAACGAGCAGGTGAACACGGTCAACTTCCTGTTCTGCCATGAGGACCTCGAGTACGGCGCGAAGACCGGCCAGCGGCTGGCAGGCACCTTCAACTACCTCGCCGAGCAGCTGCTGGCAGCCCGCCAGGCCTACCCGACCCGTTCGTACCCGAACCTGGGGCTGCTGCCGGCCCTGCGGCGGGAGGCGACGAGCGCGCCGGAAGGGCAGATCCCGGAGGGCCTCTGCATTGGGGACCCGGACCGCATCATCGAGGTCATCAAGAAGTGGGAATCGGTGGGGGTGGACCGGATCAACTTCCTGCTGAACGCAATCGAGACGGTGCCGCAGGAGGAGGTGCTGGCGAGCATGCGCCTCTTCGCGAAGGAAGTGATGCCGAAGTTCGCGGAGAAGCCCGCGAGGGCGGCCGCACCGGCGCCGGCCGCGGTGGGAGGGGGCGACTAATGCCGCTCGTCGGGACCCGCCCTGTTGCCGATTTTGCCTCCGGCCCGCTGGTGAGCCAGCCCACCGGCGACCCGTGGGTGCTCGAAGGCGCCCACATCCTGCAGCTGATGTACGAACTCGACCAGTCGGCGATGACCGCCCTGCTGCCGCCGGCGCTCCACCCGACGATCCCGCCCACGCTGGTCGTCACCGTGCTGCGCGCCCCGGCAAGCCCGGCGGGGCCGTTCGTGCTGGCCGAGGCGAAGGTCGGGTGCCGCTCCGGGGCCCGGCCGCGGGCGCTTTCGCTGCGCGCCTACTGCGACTCGGCCGAAGCCGCGCAGGCGCTGGCTGAACGCTGGGGCCACCCGGTTGCGACCGCCGACGTGCAACTGAAGAAGCGGTACGATCGCTGCTGGGCGACCGTGGCGCTCGATGGCGCGACCGTGCTCGATGCGCACCTCGCGGACCCGGAGCCGATCAGCGGCAACGACATCCAGTACCTGGCGAACCTCAACGCCGCGCGGATCGAGCGCAGCGGCGAGGTGGTGCCGCGGCTGATCCAGGTCGACCCGGAATACCGCTTCCACAGCGCCGACCGCGGCCGGCCGGAGTTGAAGGCGTTCGATGCCGGGGC
>NZ_DAOUAO010000144.1:0-8827 GCF_034433535.1 Tepidiforma sp. | reverse complement strand
TGGGGGATTCTACCGTCACCGGAAGCAAGGAGAAGTTCACCGCCCGCCGCGAGTCTGCTAGAGTGCCGCCACGCCGCAGGGCAGGCGGCGAGCAGGCAGCAGGAGGATGCTCATGCAGGCACTCGACGACGTGCGGGTGCTCGACCTCACCCACCATATCGCCGGCCCCTACGCGACCCGGCTCTTCGCCGACCTCGGGGCTGACGTCATCAAAGTCGAGCGCCCCGGGGGCGACATCGCCCGGCACCTGCCGCCGTTCAAGGGCGGCACGCCCGACCCGGAGCGCAGTGGGCTCTTCTTCTACCTCAACTGCAACAAGCGCTCCGTGGTGCTCGACCTGACGACCGACCCTGGCCGGGAGGCGCTGGCTGCCGTTGCCCGCCGCGCCGATATCGTGGTCGAAAGCTTCTCGCCGGGCACCCTCGACCGGCTCGGCATCGGGCTCGACTTCTTCCGGGCGATCAACCCGGCCCTCCCGGTGGTCTCCATCTCGAACTTTGGGCAGACGGGGCCCTACCGTGACTACCGGCTGAGCGAGCTCACGCTCTACGGGTTCGCCGGCGAGATGTACTCGATGGGCCTGACCGAGCGGGAGCCGGTGAAGATGGCCGGCACCGCCGCCCTGTTCGAATCGGGGGCGGCGGCTGCCGTGGCGATGATGGGCGCGCTCTTTGCCGCGAAGCGGTTCGGCATCGGCCAGCACGTCGATGTTTCGCTGGCGGAGACGCACTTCGGCGGCGTCGACCGGCGCCATGCGACGGCCATCGCCTACCAGTTCAGCGGACGCAAGACGATCCGCGCCGCCGGGGGCGGCGCCGGCATGCCGCAGGGCATCTACCCCTGCGCCGATGGCTATGTCGAGTTCACCAATGCCGGACTGCGGCCCGACCGCATCGACGACATGCTGGGGCACCCCGACTGGAACCAGCAGCCCCAGTTCCAGGACCCTGTCCAGCGGCTGGACCCGTACGTCATCGAAGAGTGGAACGCCTACTTTCTCGGCTGGTGCCTCGAACGCACCAAGCGTGAGGTCTGGGCCGAGGCGCGCCGCGCGAAAGTGCTCTGCGGGCCGCTCTTCACCATGGAGGACCTGTTCGAAGACGAACACTTCCGCAGCCGAGGGTTCTGGGCCACGGTCGACCACCCCGCGCTCGGGACCGTGGAGATGCCCGGGCGACCGTTCATCATGGGCAAGGGGGGATGGCAGCTGCGCCGACCGGCGCCGCTGCTGGGGCAGCATACGGAGGAGGTGCTGCGGGAGTGCGGGGTCGATGATGCCGCCATCGCCCGCGTGACCGCTGCTTCAGGAGGTGTGAGATGAGCCCGAAACCGCTCGAAGGCATCCGTGTCGTCGACCTCTGCGTGGTCTGGGCCGGGCCGTTCGCCACCATGCTGCTCGCCGACCTCGGCGCGGAGGTAATCAAGCCGGAGAACCCATTCGTCTTTCAGCCGATGACGCGCGGCGCCATGGCGCGCCCGCCGCAGGTTCTGCTCGACCGCAGCATCGCCTGGAGCGGGGGGCTGCCGCGCAATGAGGTCGGGCCGCGCCCCTGGAATTACAACCCGACCTTCGTCAGCCTCTACCGCAACAAGAAGAGCTTCACGGTCGACCTCCGCCGGCCCGAAGGGCTCGACATCCTCCGGCGGCTCGTCGCGATCTCGGACGTCGTGTACGAGAACAACGCCGTTGGCACCCTGGAAAAACTTGGTGTCACCGACGACTGGCTGCGCGAGGCGAACCCTCGGCTTGTCATCGTGCACGTGCCGGCTTACGGCCTGACCGGCCCCTACCACGACGCCCGGGCCCTCGGCGTGCATCTCGAGGCTGTGATGGGGCACACCCTGCTCCGCGGCTACGACGATGCCGATCCCTCGGCCAATACGGCCATCTATAGCGGCGACTACATGGCCGGAGCCCAGGGGGCCTTCGCTGTGATGGCCGCGCTCTGGCACCGCGACCGGACCGGCGAGGGGCAGACGATAGAGATCGCCCAGGCCGAGAACGCCGCGGCCATGTTCACCCACGCCATCATGGATTACTCGCTCAACCGGGTGGTGCAATCGGCGATCGGCAATCGCGATGTCCACGGGCGGTTCCCGTGCGGCGTCTACCCCGCGAAGTCGCCGGGGGACGCCACAACGATGGACGACCACTGGATCGCCATCCACATCGAAAACGATGACCAATGGCGGCGCCTCGTCGAGGTGATGGGGTCCCCGGCCTGGGCGCAGGACCCGCGCTTCGCCACCAATGCAGGCCGAGCCGAGCACTTCCGCGAGATCGACGCCCGCATCGCCGAGTGGACGCGCGAACGCGACGACTACGAGATGATGCACACCCTCCAGGCAGCCGGCATCGCGGCCGCGCCGGTGCTCGAGGCCTCGCGCATGTTCGATGACCCCCACCTGCGTGCGCGGGACTTCTTCAGGAAGCAGACCGTGCGCGATGCCGGCACCCACGAGTACGTCGGGCCGCTCTGGAAGTTCGAGAAGACGCCGGTGGAGTTCTACCAGCCGCCAGTCTGCTTCGGCGAACACAACGAGTACGTCTACCGGGAGCTGCTCAAGGTCTCCGAGGCCGAGTTCGAGGCGCTCAAGGCCGGCGGACACATCGCCGACGAGTACGACCCCAGCGTGCCCTGAGCGGGCGAACCGGTAGAATTCGGCGCAGCCGGGCTACCGGAAGCTCACCCTACCTACGGAGGCTCCCCTTGGCTGACGTCGGCCTGCCAGTCACCGAAATCTACGAACCGCCGGCGCACGCGCGCGAGGGCGCGCTCATCGCCGATATGGACACCTACCGCGCCATGTACCGGCGCAGCATCGAGGACCGCGAGGCCTTCTGGACCGAGATGGCGGAGCGCTTCCTCACCTTCTCGAAGCCCTTCGAGAAGGTGGTCGAAGAAGACCTGCGGGCGGGCCGCATCGCCTGGTTCCTCGGCGGCAAGCTCAACGCTTCCGTGAACTGCATCGACCGCCACCTTGCCGACCGCGGCGACAGGGTGGCTCTGCTCTGGGAAGGCGATGAGCCCGGCACCAACCGTCGCGTCACCTACCGTGAGCTCTCGGGCATGGTCAACCGCCTCGCCAACGCCCTCCGGCGCCGTGGCGTGCGAAAGGGCGACCGTGTCGCCATCTACATGGGCATGGTCCCCGAGCTGGCCGCTGCGATGCTTGCCTGCGCCCGCATTGGCGCCATTCACTCCGTGATTTTCGGCGGCTTCTCACCGCGCTCGATTCGCGACCGCGTCGACGATTCCCTGTGCAAGGCGATCATCACCCAGGACGAAGGGCGCCGTGGCGGCCGGGCCATTCCGCTGAAGGCCAACGTCGATGAGGCCCTGGCCGAACCTGGGCACAGCGTCGAGTTCTGCCTGGTGTACCGCCACACCGGCACCCCGGTGAGCATGACGCCCGGCCGGGACGAGTGGTGGCACGACGCCGTCGCCGCCGAACTCGAGGAATGTGAACCGGAGGAGATGGACAGCGAGGACCCGCTGTTCATCCTCTACACCTCCGGTTCGACCGGGAAGCCGAAAGGTGTGCTGCATACCCACGCGGGCTACCTGCTCCACGTGATGGCCAGCCACAAGTACGTATTCGATATCCGCGACGACGACATCTACTGCTGCGCGGCGGACGTCGGCTGGATTACCGGACACAGTTACATCGTCTACGGCCCGCTGGGCAACGGCTCGACGTCCGTGATGTTCGAATCGGTCCCGACCTACCCCGACGCCGGGCGGTACTGGGACATGGTCGACCGCCTGGGCATCACCGTCTTTTACACCGCACCGACCGCGATCAGGGCCATCGCCCGGGAGGGCGACGAGTTGGTGAAGAAGTACCGGCGCACCTCGCTTCGCGTGCTGGGCACGGTTGGCGAACCGATCAACCCTGAGGCGTGGCGCTGGTACTTCAACGTGGTCGGCGAAGGCCGCTGCTCGATTGTCGATACCTACTGGCAGACCGAGACAGGCGGCCACATGGTAACTGGCCTGGCCGGCGCGACGCCGATGAAGCCTGGCTCCGGCTCGCTGCCGTTCTTCGGTGTGCAGCCCTGCGTGGTCGATGAGGCGGGCAACGAGCTCGAAGGCAACGGCGTGACCGGCCGGCTCTGCATGAAGGCTTCGTGGCCGGGCATGATGCGGACCGTCTACGGCGACCACGACCGGTTCGTGCAGACGTACCTCACCACGTACCCCGGCAAATACTTCACCGGGGACGGCTGCCACCGCGACCAGGACGGCTACTACTGGATCACCGGCCGCGTCGACGACGTGCTCAACGTCGCCGGGCACCGGCTGGGCACGGCCGAAATCGAAGGCGCGCTGGTCGGGCACCCGGCAGTCGCCGAGGCGGCAGTCGTCGGCTACCCGCACGACGTGAAAGGCACCGGGATTTACGCCTATGTGCTGTTGAAAGCCGGGCATCGAGGCTCGCCAGAGCTAGCGAAAGAGCTGCGCGACGCCGTGCGCAAGGAGATTAGCCCCATCGCGACGCCGGACCGTATCCAGTTCGTGGAAGGCCTGCCGAAAACGCGCTCGGGGAAGATCATGCGCCGCATCCTTCGCAAGATCGCTGAAGGCGAACCCGAGAACGTCGGCGACGTGACCACGCTGGCCGACCCGGCCATCGTGCAGGCGATTATCGAAGCTACCGGGCAGGCGCAGTAAGCGCGGGCCGTTCGCGCGCCGCGAACGTTCCTGATACAATCCCGCCGCAACCGAATTGCCCGGCCGAACCGGGTTCGGACCGCCGCCGCGGTCACGACACAGTGAAAGGGACGCAAGCGAATGGACCTTGGCCTCAGCGAAGAACAGGAACTGCTGAAGAACTCCGCCCGTGAATTCCTCGAGAAGGAGTGCCCCGAAGAGCACGTCCGCGCCATGGAAGAGGATGAGAAGGGCTACAGCCCCGAGCTCTGGAAGAAGATGGCGGACCTCGGCTGGCAGGGCCTCATGATCCCCGAGGAGTACGGCGGCGCCGGCTTCTCCTTCCTCGACCTCTGCATCCTCGTGGAGGAATTCGGGCGCGCGCTCGTCCCGGGTCCGTTCATCCCCAACGCCGTCTGCGCCGCCGAGCTCATCCTGGCCGGAACCGAAGAGCAGAAGAAGAAGTACCTGCCCCGCATCGCCGACGGCAGCGCCATCCACACCTACGCCATCACCGAGCCGAGCGGCCGCTGGGACCGCGAAGGCATCGAGATGAAGGCCACCCAGAGCGGCTCCGATTATGTCCTAAACGGCACCAAGCTCTTCGTGCCCGATGCCCACGTGGCCGACTACCTGCACGTCGTCGCCTGGAAGCCCGATGGCCGCCTCAGCACCTTCATCGTGCCGCGCGCCCAGGACGGCATCAGCATCACCGTGCTGAAGACGATCGCCAGCGATAAGCAGTGCGAAGTGGTCTTCAAGGACGTGAAGGTGCCGGCCGCCGACGTCATCGACATGGACGACAAGACGGCCTCCCGCCTGCGCAACATGGCCACCTGCCTCGAGTGCGCCTACCTCGTCGGCCTCGCCCAGCGGGACTTCGAGATCTCGGTCAACTACGCCAAGGAGCGCGTCCAGTTCGGCCGCCCGATCGGCTCGTTCCAGGCGATCCAGCACAAGGCCGCCGATATGGTCACCGACGTCGACGGCATGCGCTTCATCATGTACAAGGCGGCCTGGGCCACCAGCGAGAACGAAGACTCGCAGGATATGGACACCGCCATGGCCAAGGCCTGGTGCAGCGATGCCAGCCGCCGCGTAGTGGCCCACGGCCAGCAGATCCACGGCGGTATCGGCTTCACCAAGGACTACATCATCCAGCTCTACTTCCGCCGCCAGAAGCGCGCGGAGCTGTTCTGGGGCGATGGCGACTACCACCGCGAGCGCGTCGCCCAGATGCTGGAAATCTAGCCCCGGCCAGCCCGGAGCAGCCGAAGCGGCCCTCCCTCACGGGAGGGCCCTTCTTTTTTGCCGTCTTTTCATGCATTTGTTGTCACAACATTTGAGTGGTGGGTTGCACCGGTCGATACTCACGGTGCACGGGCAAACCGGAGCATCCATCAGGAGACGGTTTTGTACGCATTGTTCCATCGAACGAAGCTGCTGGGGCTGGCCGGCGCGGCAGCACTGGCTCTGCTCGGCGGCGCCGCCTGCGGCGGAGGCGGGGGCGGCGGCACCGGGAGCGACGAGGAATTCGTCGCCGACGTGTGCAAGGCCGGGGCCCAGTTCCAGAAGGACCTCGAGGCGGCGTTCACCAAGATGGCGAGCGCCGACAGCCAGGAAGACGCGGTCAAGGCCGTCGCCGAGCCGTTCGAGAAGTTCGCCAATGCATTCAAGGACGCGAATCCGCCCTCCGACCTCAAGGAGTGGCACAAGGAAGCCAGCAACTCGCTGGATGACGCGGTTGCTGCTCTGAAAAAGGGCAACATGGATGCCGAGATCTTCAGCTCCGACACGCCCTTCCCGGACCCGCCCGCGGGCGCGGCGGAGCGCCTCCAGAAGATTGCCGAGAACAACAAGGATTGCCAGGACGCGGACCTGTTCTTCGGGCGGTAGCCGCCCGGCCGGCATCCCACGGCAAAGCGCACGCAAAGGGCCCGCGGGCAGCACCGTGGGCCCTTTGCTCGTCGTTGACCCCCATTTCAGGCAAGCTACCGGCGTGACCACCCGTCAGCACCCCTCCGGGACCGTCGCGCTCCGCCGTCGCGCGTACGTCGGCGGGTTCGCCGCGGCGATGCTCGCCGCCTGCCTGGCCCTGGGCGCATCGTTCGGCGGCAGCCGCGACCCCGCGGGCGATCCCGACGCCGACCACGTCACGCGCCACGTCCTCACCTGGGCCGACGGCGACGCCCCCGACCCCGAGCAGCCCGACGTCTCGGCGGCCTTCAGGCTCAACCCCAACCGCTGGAGCACCGCGTCGCTGCCCGTGACCGTCTACGTGAACCCGGCCGGGGCGCCCCCCGGTGCGCCGCTCGAGGCGCTGGTCGATGACGCCGTCCGCCAGTGGTCGAACGTCGAGGGCTCTGCCTTCGCCTTCCGCTACGGCGGGGTCTCCGATGCCACCGCCGGGGCCTGCGCGCAGGACCGGGCCCAGCGGGACGGCCGCAACACCGTCATCTTCGTGAACTGGCTCCCGACGGGCACCCTGGGGATGACCTGCACGGTCTGGTCGGGCGGGGCCGGCGGCCCGCTCTCGGAGTTCGATATCGTGCTCAACGCCAGCGTGGCCTGGTCGTGGGGCAGCACCACCGCGCCCGGCACGTTCGACCTCGCCTCGACGGTCCTGCACGAGCTGGGCCACGGCGCCGGCATCGGCCACCCCTGCCAGGGCGCGGGCGCAACCTGCACCGACGCCGAGCGGCGCGCCGTGATGTACCCCTCGCTGCGCTCCGGCGAACAGCGCAACCGACTTCAGGATGACGACCGCGCGGCGATCATCGAGGCCTACCCCGGCCCGCCGCGGCCGCCGGTCTTCAATCGGACGGTGGCTATCGTGGTGCCCGGAGTCGGCCGGGACTGAAGCTGCCGGCGGAGGCGGCTACAGCTCCAGGTCGTCCCAGGCGTGGCTGTGCGAATGGCCCCCGGGCCCGTGGCTGTGCCCGTGCGAGTGGCCGTGGCCGTGCGAATGGCTGTGCCCGCCGCCCCATTCGTGGGTGTGCCCTTCGCCGCCGTCTTCGCCGCCCTCCCGTTCCCAGGGCGCGGGGCCGTCCTCGATACCCGGCTGGGCATTGCCGGTGACCGCGAACCGGCCGAAGGCCTTGGCCGCCTGCTTGCCGCAGGCCGGGCAGGGGATGAACTGGAGCACATCGGACATGGGCATGCGCTTCTCGGTGCGCGTCCCGCAGGAGCTGCAGACGTACTCGTAGAGTGCCATAGCCCGATCGTGGTGCCCGGCGGGCGGTCGGTCAACGCGGCGGTTCCGGGCCGTACGCTCGGTCGCGTTCGGGCCAGGTGGTTGCCGGTTCGGCGTCCCAGCCCTCGAGCAGCGCCGGGGGCGGCCAGTCGCCGGGGGCCCGCCACGCCTCCCAGCCGTCGGAGAAGGGGCTGGCCCAGGCCTCGATCGCCCGCACGACCTCCTCGGCCTCGGCCAGCAGCCGCCCGGCGAACTCCGGGAGAAAGACGCCCTCGCGCACCCGCTGCTCGAACTCGTCGCGGTCCTTCCAGGCCCACGTCCTGTCGGGTCCGATGACGATGTCGAGCACGTGGTCGTTGGTGTCCACCCCGATGCGCGTCCGGCGAAACGGCTCTTCGAAGTTCACGTAGTAGCCGTGCAGCCGCCCGGGCGCATCCCAGCTCAGCCAGACCGAGTGCCCCCGCCCGGGGAACATCAGCCGGAGCGTATCGCGCCGCCAGCGGGCAGGCACCAGCTCGCGGGTGCCATCCGGGTGGTTGCGCCAGGCGCGGTATTCGACGCCGGCGGGAATCCAGAGTGCGAGCAGGTCCGGGCCATCGGCCACGACCCGTGCCGGCCAGCTCATGCCGGGGCGGCTGCCCACGCGGGTGATGTAGCGCAGGACAATCGCGTCGCCCGGGCGCCAGCGGTCCATGCCTCCCATCGTTGCCCTCCCGGGCGCGAGCGGCAACCGTCTACTGGGCGCGCGGCAGCGGGGTCGCGGTCGCCTTCGGCGGGACCGGCGTGCGGGTCGGGGTCGGTGTCCGCGTGGGCGTCGGCGTGATGGTCGGCGTCGGCGTGGGCGGCTCGGGCGTGGGCGTGGAAGTGGGCGGTGCACTCGTCGCCGGTGGCGGCTCGGTCGGGCTGCCCGTGCCGCCGCTGCCGGGGTTCGCACGCGTCGGGACCGGCGTCGCCGTGGGCTCAGGCGTCGGGGTGTCGT
>NZ_DAOUAO010000143.1:0-5242 GCF_034433535.1 Tepidiforma sp. | reverse complement strand
GCTCCGTGGAGGGCGGGCCGCCGCCCCATGGAGCACCAGATGGGCGTCACCTTCGACCACGTCTCCCGCCATTTCGGCGCCGTCCGCGCCGTCGATGACCTCACCCTCGATATCGAAGACGGCGAGTTCCTCGTGCTGGTCGGCCCCTCCGGCTGCGGCAAGACCACTGCCCTCCGCATGGTCGCCGGCCTCGAAACCCCCACCAGCGGCGATATCCGCATCGATGGCCGCTCTGTTATCGGTATCGAACCCCGCGACCGCGACATCGCCATGGTGTTCCAGTCGTACGCGCTCTACCCCCACATGAGCGTGTACGACAACCTCGCCTTCGGCATGCGCCAGCGCAAAACGCCCGCGCGCGAAATCGACCAGCGCGTCCGCGAGGTCGCGGCCATGCTCGAAATCACCCACCTGCTCGACCGCCGGCCTCGCCAGCTTTCCGGCGGCCAGCGTCAGCGCGTCGCCCTGGGCCGGGCGATCGCCCGCCGCCCGCGCGTCTTCCTCATGGACGAGCCCCTCAGCAACCTCGATGCCCAGCTCCGCCTCCGCACCCGCGCCGAGCTGAGCGAGCTCCACCGGCGCCTCCAGACCACGGTCATCTACGTGACCCACAACCAGATCGAAGCGATGACCATGGGCTCCCGCATCGCGGTCATGCGGGAGGGCGTCCTCCAGCAGGTGGTCCCGCCCCAGGCGCTCTACGACTCCCCGGCCAACACCTTCGTCGCCTCGTTCATCGGTAGCCCGCCCATGAACCTCATCCCGGGCGAGCTGCTGCGCGATGGGTCCGCCGCGACCTTCCGCGCCGAGGGCGTCGAACTCCCCCTCCCGGTGCTCCAGCCGGCTCCCGGGCCCGGCCCCGTCATCCTCGGGCTGCGCCCCGAATCATTCCGCCGAACGCCGGCCCCATCGCCCGCCCCGGTCACCGGCACCGTGACGCTCATCGAACCCCACGGCGCCGACCTCTACGTCACCGCCAATGTCGGGGGCACGCCGGTCACGGCGCGCCTCGACCCCGACCTCGATGTCCGCCCCGGCGCCGTCATTGGCCTGGTTCCCGAATTGTCGGCTGTGCACCTGTTCGATGCCCGCGATGGTCAGCGCATCCCTGCCCGCCCGGTAGCGCCGGTCCCCACCCCGACCCTCGCTTGACGCCGTCCCCTACCGGGCGGAAAAATCCCCCTGCTTCGAGAAGGAGGAGCCCTACATCCATGAACGTCAAAGCAGCGGTTCTCTACGCCCCCAATCAGCCCCTGAGCATCGAAGAAATCGAACTCGACGAACCCCAGGCCGGCGAAGTCCTCATCAAGACCTCCGTCACCGGCGTCTGCCACTCCGACCTCCACTTCATGGAGGGCAAGTGGCTCTACCCCATGCCGGTCGTCCTCGGCCATGAATCCGCTGGCGTGGTCGAAAAGATCGGCCCCGGCGTCACCAACGTTAAAGAAGGCGACCGCGTCGTCGTCGCGTTCGTCCAGTCCTGCGGCACCTGCAACCGCTGCGTCACCGGGCGGCCCAACCTCTGCGAAAACACCCAGGCCCTCAACCGCATGGGCCGCGTCAAGCTCAAGGGCCAGCCGATCATGCAGTTCGCCGGCATGTCCGCTTTCGCCGAGCGCCAGCTCGTCTCGGCGCACGCCTGCGTCAAAGTCCCCGAGGGCGTGCCCATGGAGGCTGCCGCACTCGTCGGCTGCAGCGTTATGACCGGCGTCGGCGCGGTCACCAACACCGTTAAGCTCCAGGCCGGCCAGACCGTCGCCGTTGTCGGCTGCGGCGGCGTCGGCCTGAACATCATCCAGGGCGCGAAGATCGCCGGCGCCTCCCGCATCATCGCCGTCGACCTCGTCGAATCGAAGCTCGCCGCCGCCAAAGAGTTCGGGGCGACCGACGTCGTCGACGCCTCCAAGGGCGATGCCGTCCAGCAGGTCATCGCCATGACGGGCGGCGGCGTCGACTACGCCTTCGAGGCCATCGGCCTTATGAAGACCGCCCAGCAGTGCTTCGAAATGGCCCGCCGCGGCGGCCAGGCCGTCATCGTCGGCATGCTCCCGCTCACCGAGCAGCTCACCATCCCCAATGCCGGCATGGCCTTCCTCGGCGAAAAGGGCATCGTCGGCAGCTTCTACGGCTCCACCCGCCAGACCTACGACATGCCCTGGCTCATGGAGCTCTACCGCCAGAAGCGCCTCAAGATCGATGAACTCATCTCCCGCCGCTACAGGCTCGACCAGATCAACGAGGCCTACGACGCGCTCAAGAAAGGCGAAGTCAACCGCTCCGTCATCGTCTTCGAAAACTAGCCGCCCAGGCACCGGCGTGCAGCAAGCGGCCCCTCCAGCCTGGAGGGGCCGCTTCGTCTCGTGCAGTGCCCTTCGGCTCAGGCCTTGGGGCAGGCAATCACGGGGTCGTAGTCCGGGATGTCCGTGATCTTCTCTGTTGGCTGAATCCAGGCCACCTTCCCGTCCTTCCCCACCACGATCACCACCCGGTTCGCGATGCCCCGGCCCTCGATCAGCACGCCGTACTTGCGCGCCGTCTCGCCGTGCGGGTTGAAGTCGCTCAGCACCGGGTAGTCCACGCCGAGCTGCTGCTTCCAGGCAGCCAGCGCCCACGGCCCATCGCAGGAGATCACCACCGGCAGTGCGTCCTGCGCCTCGAACTCCTTCCGCTTCTGTTCGATCAGCGGCAGCTGGTTCGAGCAGACCGGGCTGAACGCCGCCGGCACGAAATTGATCACCACCGCCTGCTTCCCGCGGTAGTCCGAAAGCCGGAATTTCTCCCCCGTCGGGCTCGCCGGCAGCTCGAAATCCGGCGCCTCATCCCCGACTTTCAGCGTTGCAGTTTCTGCCATCACAAATCCCCCATTCCAGGTAGAGTCCCAAGGATCGTACAGGGTCTCGTGAACGACCGTCGCCCCGGTTCCCGCCGTGCACCCCCTTCTGCCCCGGGCCTATAATCGGACCCGGCACTCGCACCACCTTCCCAGGAGTACACCACAGGCCATGCAACTTCTCCGCTTCCTGCGCCCGTCCGTCGTCGCCCACGCGCACTGCGATGGACCCTGCGGCGTCTACGACCCTGCCGCTGCCCGCATCGCCGCCGAGGCCGTCCTCTCGATGGAAAAGAAGATCGCCGCCCTCGGCGATGCCCAGGACCTCGCCACCGTCAACACCCGCACCCGCTTCATCGCCATCAAGGAGCAGCAGGCTGAGCTCGTCAAAAAGGAGCTCGATATCCTCTGGCACGACTACTTCAAGCCCGAGCACCTCGAGAAATACCCCAACCTCCACGAGACGTTCTGGAAGGCTGCCAAGGCCGCCTCGAAGTGCAAGCACGAATCCAATCCCGCCAACGGCGAGGCCCTGCTGAAGGCCATCGAGGAGATCCACAACATCTTCTGGGCCACCAAGAACCGCACCGACGTCCCCTTCTACCGGGCCAACCCCTGAGCGCATCCCCGGGAACACGCTCCGAGGCGGGGCCCTGCCGGGGCCCCGCCTCCTGCGATCGCGCAATCTCCACCGCAGCACCCGCCCCCGCTACACTGGAAGCACATGTTCGAATCGCTGACCGACAGGCTCCAGGGCGCCTTCCGCAAATTCGGCTCGCGCGGCGTCGTCACCGAAGAAGACCTCGACCAGGCTCTCCGCGAAGTCCGCATGGCCATGCTCGAGGCCGACGTCAACTTCCGCGTCGTGCGCGAATTCACCCAGCGCGTCAAAGAGAAGGCCCTCGGCGCGCAGGTGCTCCGCTCCCTCACCCCCGCGCAGCAGGTCATCGATATCGTCCACCAGGAGCTCGTCGAAATCCTCGGCGGCGAAGCCCCGCGACTCAACCATGCCCCGAACCCGCCCACCGTCATCATGCTCGTCGGCCTCCAGGGCTCGGGCAAAACCACCAGCGCCGCCAAGCTCGCCAACCTCCTCAAGAAGCAGCGCCAGCGGCCCCTCCTCGCCGCCTGCGACATATACCGCCCCGCCGCCGTCGACCAGCTCCTCACCCTCGCGCGCTCCCTCGATGTCCCCATCCACGAGGAAGGCACCGGCCGGCCGCCGCTCGAGATCGCCCGCAACGCCCTCGAAAAGGCCCGCCGGATGGGCGCCACCCACCTCATCGTCGATACCGCCGGCCGCCTCCACATCGACGACGACATGATGAACGAGGTGGCCGAGCTCCGCCGGCACCTGAACCCCGCCGAGGTCCTCTTCGTCGCCGACGCCATGGCCGGCCAGGACGCCGTGAACGCGGCCAAGGAGTTCCACGAGCGCGTCGGCACCACCGGCCTCATCCTCACCAAGATGGACGGCGATGCCCGCGGCGGTGCCGCGCTCAGCATCCGCGCCGTCACCGGCGTGCCGGTCAAGTTCATCGGCATCGGGGAAAAGGCCGATGCCCTCGAGCCCTTCTACCCCGACCGCCTCGCCGGCCGCATCCTCGGCATGGGCGACCTCCTCTCCCTCATCGAAAAGGCCAAGGAAACCATGGGCGAGGAGGACACGGAAGCCTTCAAGGACAAGCTCAAGAAGGGCACGTTCGACCTGCAGGACTTCATCGAGCAGCTCCGCAAGGTCCGCAAGATGGGCCCCCTCGGCCAGCTGGTCTCGATGCTCCCCGGCTTCAACCGCATCAAAATGCAGCTCCAGGTCGATGAGCTCGACGACCGCTTCTTCGCCCAGGCTGAGGCCATCGTCCTCTCGATGACCCCCTGGGAGCGCCGCCACCCCGAGAAAATCGATGGAAAGCGCCGCAAACGCATCGCCCGCGGCTCCGGCACCGACCCGTCGCAGGTCAACCAGCTCCTCAAGCAGTTCTTCGAAGCCCGCAAGATCGCGAAGTCGCTCAGCACCGGCAAAATGCCGCTCTTCCGCTGACCGCCACCGCCATCCCGTGGACGAAACCACAGGATGGTGTACCCTCAACACCACCGAATCCACCGACACCGCCCCACCCGGGCGTTTCAGGAGACTCCATGATCCGCATCCGCCTCCGCCGCACCGGCAAGAAAGGCTATCCGCTCTACCGCGTCGTCGTCGCTAACCAGCCCGACCGCCGCGACGGCCGCTTCATCGAGACCCTCGGCTCCTACGACCCCCACCAGGACCCGCCCCGCGTCCAGATCGATGCCGAGCGCACGAAGGAGTGGCTCAGCAAGGGCGCCCAGCCCTCCGAAGCCGCCGAGAAAATCCTCGCCCGCGCCGGCATCATCGAACGCAAGCCGGCGCCCCCGCGCAAGCCCGCTGCC
>NZ_DAOUAO010000142.1:0-19455 GCF_034433535.1 Tepidiforma sp. | reverse complement strand
GGGTGTGGGGCCGGAGTCGCCGCCGTCGTCGTCGTCGCCGCAGCCGGCGAGGGCCCAGGCGCCGGCGGCGAGGCCGGCGGTGGCGCTGCCGGCGAGGAAGCGCCGGCGGGCGAGTCTGCGCGTCCAGTAGTTCGAGCGTTCCATCTGCCCCTTCCTCCTTTGTTCGGGCCCGTCTCGCCGATGCGTGCCGTTCGTGTCCCACCATTGGCCGCATCAATGCGAGGAATTTGCCTAACTCTACGCTTTTGGAGGCGGGATTGGATCGCGTCCGCTCCACGCCGGGGGTTCGGAGTTTCCGGGGGGTGTGCAGGCGCCCCTACAAAGCCTGCACACCGCTCCCGGAGTCCGCTTCGGACGCGCGCCCAACCCGACAGCAAAGATTAGACGCGCGTGTTTATCCGAAGGCGCGCAATGTACCGCCGGGATGGTAGAGTTGTCAACACGGCGCCGGGCCAGCACCCGGCTGAAGAGGAGCGCGATGGGCGACGAGTTCGGGTTGCGCGGCTACCGGGTGCAGGACCCGGCGCGCGCGGAGGCACGGCGGCGGGCGATCATGCAGGCGATGGCCGAGGTGGTGCTCGAGAAAGGCCTGCCCGACGCCACCCTCGAAGACGTGGCCGCCAAGCTGGGCACCAGCCGGGCGGTCATTTACTACCAGTTCCGCAGCAAGGAAGAGCTCTGGGTCGAGGTGGCGGTCGAAGCGGTCCGCACCGCCGAGCGCCGCCTGCGCTCCATCATCGAGCGTGCGCCCGGGCCGGAAGCGGCGCTGTTCAACGCCCTGCGCGACCTCCTGCTGATGGGCGAATACCACACCATCGTGCGGAGCTCGTACGTGGGCGGCCGGCCGCGCAACCTCTCACCGGAAGGCAGGGAGCGCATCCGGGAGGCGGACCGGGACTACGAGCATGCGCTGATGGACGTGGTGGCCTGGGGCATCCGCGAGGGGGTGTTCATCGAGCGGGACCCGCGCCTGGTGGCCTACACCCTGATGTTCGCGACCAACAACAATTTCAGCTGGCGGCGCGCCGGGGGCCCGCTGACCTTTGACGTCATCCTGGCCGAGCTGCCGCCGATGCTGCTGACCTCGGTCCTGCGCGAACCGAAGGTGTACGTCCCGCACGGCCCGCACCCGCTGCCGCCGATCATCGAGCCGGGGGAAGGCGGTTCGTAGCCGGGCGCTGGTCCGTTAGCGGCCGGGGAGGAGCTCTTCGAAGAGCAGCAGGCGGTGGCGGACAAGCTCCTGCAGGGCATCGAACTCGCCGCGCTCGAGGGCGAGCCGGGTTTCGCGCGCGCCAAGCTCCTGGAGCCGTTCGAAGCGGGCATCGTCCATGAAGGGCTCGGCTTCCCAGGCGCGCTGGTTGGCCCCCCGGACGCGAAGCCAGTCATCGATGAGGGGTTTGAGGCCGGCGAGGGTTTCGACGTAACGTGCGCGGGCGTTGCGTGCGCCGGCGATCACCTGCGGGTCCTCGGGGGTGACGAAGGCGGCATCGATGGCTGCGAGGAGGGCACGCATGACGGGCATGAGCAGCTCGGCGGTGGAGGCGAAATACTCCAGTTCGCGGTCGTAGGCGGCGAGCAGGGCATCGAGGTCGGCTTCGCCGGGGGGCTGTTCGTTCACGAGGGGAGTGTGCCATGGCCGGCGGGTGCCGGGCTGCGGGCGGGCTCGCTGACCCGGGGCTCGATGCGGTAGTTGCGCAGGCCCGGCAGCCGGGCCGCTACGATGGCCACCACGGCCAGGGTGCCGACGCCGCCCGAGACCACGGCGAAGGTCGCGCTGGTGAGGCCGGCGACGAGGCCGGATTCGACCGCGCCGAGCTGGTTGGAGGCGCCGATGAAGAGCATGTTGACGCTCGAAACGCGGCCGCGGAGCTCATCGGGGGTGGAGAGCTGGACCGCTGCCTGGCGGAGGACGACCGAGACCTGGTCGGCCATGCCGATGAAGGCGTAGGTGGCCACGGAAAGGTAGAAGTTGCGCGAGAGGCCGAAGGCGATCGTGCCCAGGCCGAAGAGCGCAACGGCGCTGAGCAGGGCGCGGCCGGCCTGGCGGATGGGCGGGAGGAAGACGAGGGCGACGGACATGGCGAGGGCGCCGGCTTCGAGCGAGGCCGCAAGGATGCCGTAGCCGAGCCCGCCGACCCCGAGGATGTCGGTGGCGTAGATGGGGAGGAGGGCCTGCGCCCCGCCGAAGATGACGGCGAACATGTCGAGTGTCATGGCGCCGATGAGCACCTGGCGCTGGAGGACGAAGCGGATGCCTTCGCGGATGCCGGCGAGCGAGACGACCCGGGGGGCGAGTTCGACCGGCCGGGGGCGGAGCAGCAGGACTGCGATGATCGCGACCCCGACCAGGGCAGCGTGGGCGGCGTAGGCGGCTTCGAGCCCGACGAGGCCGATGAGCAGGCCGCCCGCCGCCGGTCCGGTGACGAAGCCGAGCGATTGGACCGTGGAGGTGACGACGATGGCATTGGGGAAGGCCTCGGGGGTGACGACCTGGGGCAGGAGGGCCTGGCGGGCGGGGTTTTCGAAGGCTGCGGCGACGGCGACCGCCAGCACGAGGGCGTAGATGAGCGGCGTCCCGACCGTTCCGGAGGCGGTGGCGCTGAGCAGGGCGAGCGAGGCCCCAGCGGGGACCACCTGGGCGGCGAGCACGATGAGCCGGCGGTTGGCCGAATCGGCGAGGGCGCCGCCGACGAGCGTCAGGCCGAGGGACGGCAGGAAGCGCGCCAGGCCGATAAAGGCCAGCTGGAAGGGCGAGGCGGTGAGTTCGTAGACGTGGTAGAGGATGACGGCGTTGAACATCGTCATCGCGGTGGCGCCGGCAAGGCGGCCGGCGGCGTAGAGGGCGAAGCCGGGCTGGCGCAGTGCGGCGAGGGGGTCGTGGCGGGGGACGCTCACGGGGTCTGCTGGTCCGCAGGCTCGCCGTCGAGGGCGTCGGCGGCCTCCCGGAAGAGGTCGAGCCCGGTTTCGAAGGTGCGCGGCAGGAAGGCGAGCGTGAGCGGCGCGGCATCGAGCAGGGCATCGGCCGCGCGGGAGGATTCGATGGTGGCGCGCAGGTCGGGGCTGGGATAGCGGATGAGGACGAGCAGGACGGCCTGGATGATGAGGGCGGCCTTGAGGAAGCCGAAGAGGCCGCCGGTGAGGCGGTCGAGGGCGCCGAGGTTGAGCATTTCGGCCACGCGCTTGAGCAGGTGGGCGATGACGTGCCCGCCGATGATGACGCCGGCCATGATCGAGACGAAGGAGAGGACCGCAGCGAAGTCTTCGTTATCGACGATGGGGTGAACCTTGGGGAACATGCGCGAGTAGAGCAGGCCGGCGACCGGGATGGCGAGGATGACGGAGAGGAGGGCGACGAGTTCGCGGATGAAGCCGGTGGTGTAGGCCCGCCAGGCGGTGAAGGCGATGACGCCGACGATGAGGAGGTCGAGCCAGTTCACGCGTGGCTATGGTGCGGGAGGGCGCGGCCTGTGCCAAGGCGCGGAGTGGCGCGGCGCGGTAGGATGGGGGCATGGAGCCGACGTTGCTGGAGATTCTCCGCTGCCCGGTGTGCCGGGCTGAGCTGACGCTGGAAGGGGCCCGGGAGGAGGACGGGGAGGTGGTCGCGGGCGAGCTGGTCTGCACGGGCTGCCGGGAGCGGTATCCGATCGAGGACGGCATCCCGAATTTGCTGCCGCCGGACCAGCGGGAGCGCGGCTGATGGGGGACGGTGCCGGCGGCTGCGTCCCGGGGGTGGAAGGCCGCGAGGCGGGCGAGCATCACCACGAGCACGGCCCGCGCCCGGGCGGCCCGGCGGTTCCGCCGGCGGCGTTGCTGTGGCGCGGGGCGGGGCTGCTGGGGCTCGGGGCCGGGCTGGGCTGGCTGGGGTGGCGGCTGGTACGGGCATCGCTCCTGAGCGCGCCGGCGGGGCTGGCGCTGATCGGCGGGGGGCTGCTGGCGGCCTGGGCGGCGGCCATCCACCTCACCGGCGGGGAGCAGTTCGACGACTGGGGTTGCGACTGAGCGGGCGAGCGATCCCCGCGGCGACGGGCTGAATTCGCAGAACGCGTTGCGCATGAGAACGGCCCCGGTGGTGACCGGGGCCGGTTGGGGGTCCGTGAGCCGCTGAGCGGCCCGCGGAAGATGCGGCCGGTCAGCTGTTGGAGACGGCCTGGCCTTCGACCACGCCCTGCGGGGTGATCTTGATCGAGCGGGCGCGGGCCTCGGGCTTCTTGGGGAGGACGAGGCGGAGCATGCCGTGCTCGAACGAGGCGTTGGCCTTTTCGGCATCGACGGTCGGCGGGAGCCGGAGCTGCCGCTCGAAGCTGCCGTAGCGGATCTCGCGGCGGAGGTAGTTGGCCTCGTTGGCCTCCTCCTTGTGCTCGAACTGGCCGCGGATGGTGAGGACATCGTCCTCGACGGTGATCTCGACGTCCTTGGGGTCGACGCCCGGGACAGCGGCCTTGATGACGTAGCTATCGGGCTGCTCGATGACGTCGAGGGCGAGGGAGATGGGGCCGAGGTCCTCGCTGCCATTGCGGAAGGCGGGGAAGCGGCCGAAGGACTCCTGGAAGACGCGGTCCATCCAGTTCCGCATGGCGGCGATTTCCGCAGCCGGGTCCCAGCGAGTGAGTGCAGTTGCCATGGGTGCACCTCCTTTGGCTGTGCTGGTTTCGGTTTCCGGGTTCATCGTACGAACCGTCGCCTGGCGCTGTCAAGAGGTCTGAGCACGTCGTTATCAAGTTTGTTTGTGAATTTCTTGACAGGCGGCCTGCGAACGCGTATCGTGAGGCCATGGCTCGTGACTTCTATGAGGTGCTCGGCGTTGCCCGGACGGCGACCGAGAAGGAGATTCGGTCGGCGTACCGGAAGCTGGCGCGCAAGTTCCACCCGGATGTGAACCCGGGCGACAAGAGCGCCGAGGCGAAGTTCAAGGAGATCAACCAGGCCTACGAGGTGCTCTCCGACCCGGAGAAGCGGAAGAAGTACGACCGCTGGGGGGACCAGTGGGAGCTTGCCGATCAGCTTGAGGCGGCCGGCGCGCGGCCGGGCGCGACCCCGTTTGGGGGCGGGCGCGACCCCTTCTCGCGGGGCAACGGCATGGGCGCCGACCCCTTCGCCGATTTCGGCTCGATCTTCGAGACACTCTTCCGCCGCGAGCGGGGCGGCCCGCGGGGCGCGAGCGGGAGCCGCCGCGGCCAGGACGTCGAAACGCCGGTGGAGATCACGCTCGAGGAGGCGTTCCACGGGACCACCCGGGTGCTCAACCTGCAGTCCCCCGAGGCCTGCCGGACCTGCGGCGGAAGCGGCGAGATCGCCGGGGCGATCTGTCACGCCTGCGAGGGGATGGGGGTCGTCACCCGGCCACGCCGGCTGGAAGTCCGCATCCCTGCGGGCGTGAAGACGGGCTCGCGGGTGCGGGTAGCCGGCGAAGGCCGGCCCGGCATCGGCGGCGGCCCCGCCGGGGATCTCTACCTGCTCGTCACGGTGTTGCCGCACGCCCGCTTCGAGCGCCGGGGCGACGACCTGTACGCGGAAGTCGATGTGCCGGTGGTCGATGCGGTGCTCGGCGGCGAAGTGACGGTGCAGACCATCGACGGGCGGGTTGCGCTGCGCATCCCGGAGCTGACCCAGAACGGCCGCCAGTTCCGGCTCTCCGGCAAGGGGATGCCGGTGCTGGGCCAGGCCGGGCGGCGGGGCGACCTGTACGTGAAGGCGCGGGTGGTGCTGCCGGACCGGCTGACGCCCGAGGAACGCCGGCACTGGGAGGCGCTGCGGCAGCTGCGGAGCGCCTCGGCGCGAGTCTGAGTGAAGGAGGTGCACAGTGGCGGCAGAACGGAACGACAACGGTGCCGGCCTCCCGATCGACGACGACGAGCCGATGTACGTGATTTCGATTGCGGCGCGGCTGGTGGGCATGCACCAGCAGACGCTCCGCTACTACGAGAAGGTCGGGCTGATTCAGCCGAAGCGGACGGGCGGCAACATCCGGATGTATTCGAACGCGGACATCCAGCGCATCCGGACGGCGCAGCGGCTGATCGATGAGCTGGGCGTCAACCTGGCGGGGGTCGACATCATCCTGCGGATGAGCGAGCAGATTCGCCAGCTGCAGGCCGAACTGGAGGCGACCCGGGCGGAACTCGACCGGCTGCGGGCAACCCGCCTGCCCGCACCCTACCGGGGCCCGCAGGAGCGGTAGACGGGCCCGAGCGCAGTGTTGCGGGCCGTGGTCCAGGCGCCACGGCGAAGAGCGGCAATCCCCGCCTGGTCGAGCGAACTAGAGGAGAACACGAACAATGATGCGACAGGATCGATTCACCGAGCAGGCGCAGGAGGTGCTGGCGGCCTCGCAAGAGATTGTGCGCCAGAAGCGGAACAGCCAGTGGGCCGTGCCGCATGTGCTGGCCGCGCTGGTCAACTATAAGGGCGGGCTCGCCGAACAGGTGCTGCAGAAGCTGAATGTGGATATGCGCCGCCTGCGCGAGCGTGTGGCCCGGGCGGTGGACCAGCTGCCGACGCTGGCCTACGACGTGGTGCAGATCTACACGACCCCGGAAGTGGTGCGGATGCTCGAGGTGGCGAACGCCGAGGCCGAGCGGCTGAAGGACGAGTATGTCGGCGTCGAGCATCTGCTGATCGCCATCGCGGACAACGAAGAGAGCGGGGCGACGCGCCTGCTGGCCGAGTTCGGCGTGACGAAGGAGGGCATCTACCGTGCGCTCCAGGACATCCGCGGGAAGCAGCGCGTGACCAGCCAGACAGCGGAGAGCCGCTACCAGTCGCTCGAGAAGTACTCGACCGACCTGACCGAGCTGGCCCGGCAGGGCAAGCTGGACCCCGTCATCGGGCGCGACGCGGAGATCCGCCGGGTGATGCAGATCCTGAACCGGCGCACGAAGAACAACCCGGTGATCATCGGGGAGGCGGGCGTCGGGAAGACGGCGATCGTCGAAGGGCTGGCGCAGCGGATCGTGGCCGGCGATGTGCCGGAGAACCTGGAGGGCAAGCGGGTGCTGGCGCTCGACATGGGCGCGCTGGTGGCGGGCTCGAAGTTCCGCGGCGAGTTCGAAGAGCGGCTGAAGGCCGTGATGGACGAGGTGAAGCAGGCCGAGGGGCAGGTGATCCTGTTCATCGATGAGCTGCACACCGTGATGGGTGCGGGCGGCGCGGAGGGCGCGATCGACGCCTCGAACCTGATGAAGCCGGCGCTCGCCCGCGGCGAGCTGCACGTCATCGGCGCGACGACGCTCGATGAGTATCGCGAGCGGATCGAGAAGGACCCGGCGCTCGAGCGGCGGTTTGCCCCGGTGTACGTCGAGGAGCCGAGCATCGAGGACACGATCGCGATTCTGAAGGGGCTGCGGCCAAAGTACGAGGCGCACCACAAAGTGGAGATCACCGACGATGCGATCGAGGCGGCGGCGCGGCTTTCGGCGCGGTACATCACCGAGCGGCGGCTGCCGGACAAGGCGATCGACCTCATCGACGAGGCCTCCAGCAAGCACGTCATCGAGGCGCAATCCCTGCCCGAGGAGCTGCGCGACCTGCAGGCCGAGCTGGATGAGCTGGCGCTCGAAACGGAGGCGGCCGTGCAGCGGGAGGACTACGAGGCGGCGGCCCGAATCAAGCAGCGCATCCTGCAGCTGCAGGCGGAGTACCAGCGGCGCAAGGCCGAGTGGGAGAAGGAGCACCCCGGCGCCGACCGGCGGGTGACGGCGGAGGATATCGCCCGGCTGGTGGCGGAGATGACGGGCATCCCGGTTTCGAAGCTGGGAGAGACCGAGCAGGAGAAGCTCCTGCACCTGGAGGACTACCTGCACCAGCGGGTCATTGGGCAGGACCGCGCCATCAGGGCGGTGGCCGATGCCATCCGCCGCGCCCGGGCGGGCCTCAAGGACCCGAAGCGGCCGATCGGCTCGTTCATCTTCCTCGGTCCGACCGGCGTCGGGAAGACGGAGCTGGCCAAGGCGCTGGCCGAGTACCTGTTCGACGCCGAGGACGCCATGGTCCGGATCGATATGTCCGAGTACCAGGAGCGGCACTCGGTGAGCCGGCTGATCGGCGCCCCGCCCGGCTACGTCGGCTACGAGGAGGGCGGCGCGCTGACCGAGGCGGTGCGGCGGCGGCCGTACCGGGTCATTCTCTTCGACGAAATCGAGAAAGCGCACCCCGACGTGTTCAACACGCTGCTGCAGGTGCTCGATGATGGCCGCCTGACGGACGGGCAGGGCCGGACGGTCGACTTCCGCAACACGGTCATCATCATGACGAGCAACCTGGGCACCAGCGCGCAGGAGCGGGCGACCTTCGGCTTCACGGTCCGCAGCGAGGACATGAGCGAGCAGGAGATCCTGCAGGGCTCGGTGGAGAAGGCGCTGCGCGAGTTCTTCCGGCCGGAGTTCCTGAACCGGATCGACGAGATTATCGTCTTCGAACCGCTGACGAAGGACCAGCTGACGCAGATCGTGGACCTGCTGGCGAGCGAGGTGCGCAAGCGGCTGGCCGAACGCCGGATCGACTTCGAGCTCACGCCCGCGGCGAAGGAGGAGCTGGTGCGCGAAGGGTACGACCCCGTCTTCGGGGCGCGGCCGCTGCGCCGGACGATCCAGCGGCGGATCGAGAACGAACTGGCGCGGCGGATCCTGGCCGGCGAGTTCCGCGAGGGGCAGAAGGTAGTCGTCGACGTTGCCGGCGGCGAGTTCCGCTTCTCGGCGGTCGAGACTGCCCCCGCGGGCGGCAGCGGCGACGGCGAGGTTATCGAGGGCGAAGTCGTCGAAGCGGTCTGACCCCGGCTCGCAACCCGGCACGCACCCAGCGAGGGCTTCCATCCAGGGGAGCCCTCGCCGTGTGCCCGGGGCGCGCGGAGGCTGCTACTGGACCGGGTAGGGCGGTTCGAACAGTTTGCTGTCGACGCTGCCGGAGTAGTCCTGGAGCTCCATTTTGGCGCCGGCCCCTTCGACAAGCGTGAGGACCTTCTCCTTCCTGGCGATGCAGATGGTCAGTTCGCCGCTGGTGCCGGCGGACTTCCAGCACGCGGAGGCGTAGCCGCCGACGGTGCGGTCGCCGGCGCGCTCGACGGTCCCCGCCTGGTCGACCCCCTCGAGCGCGGCTGCGGGGTCGAACGAGGTGAGGCTGGGGTCGGGCTCGCCCCTGGTGCAGGTGCCCGTAGTGCCGGCGCCGAAACAGGTGTAGGTGGCGCCTTCGGCGTTGATGACGGCGATCACGGCGCCGGAGGCATCCATCTTGAAGGCGAACTTCTCGCCGTCCTGGGCGAAGGTCATGGTGCCCTTCATTTCAGAGCTTGCGATGGTGTAGGTGGCGGTAAACTTCGCCGAGCGGGCTTCCCGGGCGGCGTTGATGAACTCCTCACGGGCGCTGCCGGAGCCGGCGGATGCCTGGGTGGGCGCCGGGGAGGCCGGCCGGGTGCTGGCGGGCAAGGGCGCGGCAGCGGTTGCGGTGTTGCCGCTCCCGCCGGGGGCTGCTGGCGTGGAGGTGTCACCGTCGTCGTCGCCGCCGCAGGCCGCGAGGACTACCCCGGCGGCCAAGACGGCGGCGGCGAGGAGGCGCAGTCGGTTGTTCACGGGTTCTCTCCTTATGTTTCGGCAGGAGCCGCGGAAGCATTGTGGCGCACGGTTCGCAATGCGGAAGTGGGCGATTTGCAAACTTTCCGTTTCGGCAACGGGCGTGCAACGGCGGCAGTTTCGAAGGGCGTTCGAACGGAGTAGAGTGCGGGCGAACATCAATCGGTGCGGAGCCAACCATGAATGCTGCATTGAACGACAGGGTGCATGCGCTGCTCCTGGAGCAGATTGCGCGGGGCAGCCAGCTGGGCACGCAGGTGTGCGCCTACCTCGGCGGGGAGAAGGTCGTCGATACATGGGCCGGGCAGATGGGTCCGAACGACCCGCGCCCGGTGGGACCGGATACGCTCTTCAGCAGCTTTTCGACCACGAAAGGGGTGGCCGCCACGGCGCTGCATATCCTCGCGGACCGTGGCCTGCTGGAGTACGAGCAGCCGGTGGCGCGCTACTGGGAGGAGTTTGGCCAGAAGGGCAAGGAGCGGGTGACGGTGGCCCAGGCGATGAGCCACCAGGCGGGGCTGCACGCCATGCCGATGACGCCGGAGGGGGCGGCGCCGCTGCTGGAGTGGGAGAACGGCCTGCGCTACGTGGCAGAGGGGGAGCCGGCGTGGGAGCCGGGCACGGCGACGGGCTACCACGCGATCACGTACGGCTGGATCGTGGGCGGCATCATCGAGGGCGCGAGCGGGCGCCACATCCAGGAGGTGCTGCTGGAGGAGATCGCCCGGCCGCTGGGGATGGAGAACGAGATGTTCATCGGCATTCCCGATGGGCTGGAGGAGCGGCTGGCGACGCTTCAGACGGCGCAGGAGCAGCAGGCGGCGAGCGGGGAGCAGGGCAACGCGCGGGCGGCGATGTTCCAGCTGCCGCCGGACCACGACTTTTTCAGGGCGATGCCGCCCAACCTGGGCTGGAACTTCAACGATATGCGCGTGCGCAAGGCCTGCCTGCCGGCCGCCAACGGGCATTTTACGGCGCGTGCGCTCGCGCGGATGTACGGGGCGCTGGCCAACGGCGGGGTGGTGGATGGGGTGCGCATCATTTCGCAGGAGCGCATCGCGCTGATGAGCGCCATCCAGACGGACGCACCGGACCGGGTGCTGATGATGCCGCTGCCGAAGAGCATCGGGTTCTTTAACGGCGGGCAGCTGGCGGGTCAGCACGGCGCAACCGGGCCGCGCAAGACGGCCTTCGGCCACCCCGGGGCAGGCGGTTCGATCGCCTTCGCGGACCCCGAGGTGGGGCTCGCCATCGCCGTGACGATCAACAAGATGCAGACGACCCTGCAGGCCGAGGGGCCGACCTTCGAGATTTGCGAACTCATCCGCGAGGAGCTGGGGGTCAACCGCTGAGCTGGCGCCCCGCGCGCGGACCGGGGGAGAATCGCCCCGATGGGCACACGGGCGCTGCTGCCGAACGAGATTGAGCTCGTGCTCGCGAAGGAGCGCGTGGTGCGGGTCGCGTTCTTCGCCGAGGGTGAGCACTTCGTGGTGCCGCTCTTCTACACGTGGGCCGGCGGCGTGCTTTGCGGGCTGACAACGCCCGGGCGGAAGCTGGAGCTGGCGCGGCGGAATCCGCGGGTGGCGTTCCAGGTCGACAGTACGGCGACGACGGGGCCGTGGGAGTGGGCGAGCGTCTCGGGCTGGGGCACGTGGGAGGAGGTCGACGACCCCTTCGAGCTTGCGCCGCTGGCGGGGGAGTTCGCCGCGCGGCTGGCCGACGCCCCGGCGTGGGCGGCGCAGGCGCTGGAGGCGCGCTTCGCGGAGCGCGGGATGGTGGGCTGGCGGCTGGCGCCGGCTGAGCTGGGCGGGCGGGCGCACGGGCCGGAGGAGCCGGCGGAGGCGTGAGGAGGGTGCCTCAGACGGGGAGCCAGTAGAGCTGCTTGCCGCGCATGACCTTGGCGAGGCGGCCGAGTTCGAAGAGGTATTCGAGGTGGGCGAGCGTTTCGCCGACGGCGGCGCGCTGCATCCAGGGCTCGAAATCCTCGAGGCGGCCAGTGGCCCACTTCACCCGGCCGGCGACCTCCCAGGCGGTCGAGCCGCCGCGGTCGACGCAGGCGAGCATTTCATCGAGGCGCATCTCGTGGTGGGCTTCGATCTCGCGGATGCGGCGTTTGAGGTCGGTGATTTCGAATTCGTGGGCGGGCAGTACGAGTTGGACGTCGAGGTCGACGAGGGCGTGGAGCGAGCGCATGTAATCGCCGAGGGGGCTGCCGTGGCTCTGGGCGTGGATGGAGACGTTGGGGGTGATGGTGGGGAGGATGTGGTCGCCGGTGAGGAGGATTTTGCGGTTGGGTTCGTAGAGGCAGATGTGGCCGGGGGAGTGGCCGGGCGTCCAGATGACTTCGAAGTCGAAATCGCCGACTTTGAAGGTTTCGCCGCCCTTCAGTTCGGTATCGGGCGGGACGGCGGCGACGTTCCCGAGCATGCCGATCGAGCCCTGCGACATCTGGGGCGTGGCGGCCGGGGGCACGCCGTTGAGCTCCATGAAGCGCTGCATCTCTTCGGTAAGGGCGCGCGGGGCGAAGTAGCGGGTGGCGATGACTTCGGCGTCCTTTTCGTGGACGGCGATATCGCAGGAAGAGAGCTGCTTGAGCCGGCCGGCCATACCGTAGTGGTCGGGGTGGATGTGGGTGATGATCAGGCGGCTGATTTCGGACGGGTGGGAGCCGTGCTCGCGCATGCCCTGTTCGAGGGCCTGGTAGGCGGTATCGGTGTTCCAGCCGCAATCGACGAGGACGGTCTCGCCGCCGTCCTTGAGGAGGTAGGGCAGGACGTAGGGGAGGCCTTTGGTGACGCGCGGGTGCTGCTGGAGGTCGCGCCGGAGGGCGCGGGCGTCTTCGATGGAGACCTGGGGGAAGGGGGTGAGCAGCTGGTAGATGCCGTCGATGATGCGCATGGGGTGCCCCGCGGGGTGCTCGCCGCCGGGAAGCCGGTCGGCGGCGAGGTCATCCTACGCAGGTGGTTCGAGGGAGGCAAAGTACCGCGGGCCGCGTGGGTTCAGGAGAGCCGGCGGGCGATGCGGCCGGGGTTGATGAGGCGGGTGAGGATGAAGCTCACGATGCTGATGATGATGGCGCCGAAGAAGGCGCTCCAGAAGCCATCGATGCGGAAATTGATGCCGTCGATTTTGCCGGCAATCCAGGCGGTGAGGCCGAGGAGGGCGGTGTTGATGAGGATGAGCAGGAAGCCGAGGGTGAGAATGATGCCCGGGAACGCGCTGATGATGAGGAGCGGTTTGAGGTAGGCGTTGAGCAGGCCGAGGATGAGGGCCACGGCGAGGGTGCTGCCGAATCCCTCGAGGTGGATGCCGCCGACGAGGCTGGCGGCCACCCAGACGGCGGCAGCGGTCACCAGCCAGCGGACGAGGAAGGCGGCGATGCGGGCGCCGGGCGAGGGCTCGCCGGAGCTGCCGGAGACGATGACGACGGTGGGCCTCATGGGCGGTGACCTTGCGGGGCAACAGGCTGCCTGCCGACCTATGATAGACCCCCGCCGGCGTCGAGCCGCGGGGCGGAAATCTTCGGCCGAGCCTGACACGTTTGCCATGACGTCACCGATGTCCTTGTTGACGGCGGCAGCGAACCCTCCCGGGTCGCGACGATCCCCGGGAGGGTGCCATGGCCGCTGACCCGGGAGGAAGGCCGGCGATGGACCACGGAGCCCTGGAGCTTGACGCAGCCCTCTCGGGCGGGGCGCCCCCGGGGAGTGCGGAGGCTGCTGGCCTGGTGCGACTGGCACGGCAGGTCGAGGGGCTGCCGCTGGCCGGGCCGGACCGCGCGGCGATGGAACGGGTGTGGGCGCGGCTGGAGGACCGGATGGAGGGGCGCCGGGGCGGGGCCTGGGCCTGGCTCATCGGCTGGGCGGGCCTCGGGAGCGAGCGACGCCCGCTCGCCCAGCGGCTGGCGGCCGCGGCGGCGGCGGTCGCGATTCTCGGCGGGGGGACGGTTGCGGCGGGCGTCGACCCGGCCGCTGCGGCGCGGGCCGTGGGCGAATTTGCCGTCAACGTGGTACGCAACCTCGACCCGGGCCGGGGAGGGACTCCAACTCCCGGGTCCGAACCCACCCCGACCGTGCGCCCGGACGGGGACCCGACGCCTGGCGCGCCGGCATCGCCCGGTGCCGGCGGGTCTCCGCCGGCACCCGGCCGAGCCACCACCGTGACGCCGCAACCCGGCCAGGCGAACGCACCCGTACCCGGCACGCCAGCCGCTGCAAGCGCAACCCCGACGACGACGGGTGCCTCGACTCCGGCGGCAACGGGTCCGGCGACCACACCCACGCCAGAACCGGCGACACCCACGCCGGCGGTCTCGCCTTCGTCGACTCCGAGTCCGGGCTCCGATGACGACGTGAATCCGCCTGTCTCGCCAACACCGGGCGACGGGGACGATAGCCCGGATGACGACGACAGGGAGGACGACGGGGAAGAGGACGACACGGACAAGCGCGACGACGAGCAGAAGAAGGATCAGGACGGGTGAGCGGGGCATGAGGGCAGCGGCCTGGCCGGTGCTGGCGTTTGACCTCGCGGCGATGGCGCTGGCCGCGCACGCCGGTGAAGCTCGCCCGGCGGGGCCGCAGGCGGCGGAGGGGGCGTTCATCGAGCGGCTTCGGCGGCGCGACCCGGCGGCGTGGCGTGAGCTTTTTGAGCGGGAGATGCCGGCGATTTACCGGTATGCGCTTTCGCGGGCCGGCTCGGCGGCGGATGCGGAGGACCTGGCGGGGCTGGTCTTCGAGCAGGCATGGAAGCACGCCGACCGCCTGGAGGACCGCGGCCTGCCGGCGCGGGCGTGGCTGTTCGGCATCGCCCGGCATGTGGTGGCCGAGCACCGGCGGAAGCTGTTTCGGCAGCCGCCGATGCTGGCGCTTGAGGCGTTCGATGGCGCGGATGCTGGGCTGGAAGGGCGGGCCGAGCAGCTCGCCCTGGCTCAGGCGGTGGCGGCGCTCAAACGGGAGGATGCGGAGGTCATCACGCTCCGCTTCCTGCACGGGCTTTCGGTAGCCGAGGCGGCGGACGTCCTGCGGACGACCGAGGACGCGGTGAAATCGCGGCAATGGCGGGCGCTTCGCAAGCTGCGGGAGCTGCTGGGCGAGGGGCGCGGGGCGGGAGCGCCGGCTTAGGCGGCGCGGTTGCCCCGCAGCATGGCGAGCATCGTCTGCTGGAAGCGGACGCGCTTTTCGGCGTCGGTGATTTCGTTGCTGACGGCCTCGGCGAGGGCGGCCACGCCGTCGCGCGGGAAGTCCTGGCGGGTGTAGCCCATGGCGTCGAGGCAGTCATCGATGATGATCTCGGCGAGGGGGCCGACGGCCGCGGCGACGGCGGCGTGGAGCGCCTGGAAGAACTGGGGGCCGGCGAGCGCGCGCGCCGAGGGCGCGACCTGGGGGGCCTTCTCGAGCTCGACGAGGCCGCTGAGCTTGAGGCGGTAGAGCCGGCGCATGGTGTCGTAGTCATCGAGCCCGAGGGCGGCGGCGATGGCAGCCGCAGTGCGGGTGCCGTCGATGACGGCGATGGTCTCCCAGTCGGCGGCATCGATGGTGATGGTGGGCGCGGGGGCCTTGCGCGGGAGCCGCGGGACGACATCCATGGAGGGGACGACGCGGCGGACGGCCTCGCGTTCGCTGGCGAGGCGGGCGGCCTCGGCGAGGAGCTGGTCGAGCGGGCGGGTGATGGTGCGCTCGGGCGCGGGCTCGCCGGGGATGAAGCGGAACTGGCCGTTGGGCCAGGTGATGAGGCGGGCGAAGGCGGGTTCGCCCCATTCGCCCGCGGCCTCGGCGTGGACGACGTGCCCCTGGTGGAGGTAGAGGTCGCCGAGGTCGAGGCCGGAGGAGAGCTCGAGGCGGCCGGTCTGCCCGCCTGCGGCGAGCATTTTGAGGAGGTCGATGAGGGGGAGCTGGGCGAGGCTGCCGGTGAGTCCTTCAGGCATGGTGTCCTCCCATGGTGGGCGGGGTCAGGGCTGGTGAGCCCGGTGGGCGATCGCGGTCCAGGAGGTCCAGGAACCGGGGTCGAGGGCGGTGCGGCTGAGGAGCTGGGCGCGCTCTGCGCGGTGCTTTTCGAGGCGCTTGCGGGCGGCCGGGTCTTTCTTCCAGGCGGCGGTGACGACATCGGCGGTCATGCGGACCATGGCCATATCGACGGCCGGCTGGGTGATGACGAAGAGGACGGCATCGCCGATATCGACGGCGAGGAGGCGCCAGGAGCTGTAGGTGAGGTCGAGCCGGCTGGCGGGGATCCCGCCGGCCTGGAGCGCGACGAACGCCCTGGCGACTTCGCGGCCGATGGTGTTCATGGTGACGGTGGCGAGGACGGCCGGGCTGGAGCTGACGATGACCTCGCCGCGGTTATCGCAGAGGAAGGCGCCTTCGACGCCGTTGAGGGCGGTGAGCTGTTCGAGTTCGCGCTCCATGGTGGTTCACCCCGCTGAGCTGGTCAGGCAACGAACTCCTGGATTTCGTCGCGCAGGCCGAAGCGGTCGATGACGGCGGCGTGCCGTTCGCTGATGCCTTCGAGGGCGGCGCGCACGCGGGTTTCGAGGTCGGCGCGCTTGAGCTGGAAGGCGAGCCGCGAGACGGTATCGCCGAGGCAATCGCCGACGGCTTTGCTGAAATCTTCGGGAAGCGGGCCATCGAATTCGATGGTGCCGTTGGTGTACCTGAACTCGGCGGCGAAGGGGTCGAGGAACGGATAGGTGACGGCGCGGTTGACGAGGGTTTCTTTGAAGGCGGTGAGGAAGCGGCCGGGCCTGGCGACGCTATCGATGTACTGTTCGGTGCGGGCGAGGACTTCGGACCAGAAGGCGAGGAGCTCGGCGCGGTAGGTCTCCGGCGGGGGCGCCTGCCGGGGGAGCCCGATGGCGGCGGGCGCGCTGGCTTCGATGTAGACGTTGAACGAACCGCCGGCGGTATTCACGGCGGCGACGATGGCGTTGAGCGCCTCCTGGCCGGAGATCATGGGCAGGCGCGGGGCGGCGAAGACGGATTCGATCGGCTCGCCGGACTGGAGGTAGATGACGCCGACGCCGGCTTCGTTGGCGACCTGGACTTCGACGTAGCCGGTGATGCCGTCGCTGCGGAGCTTGGCGATGAGGCGATCGAGGCTGGTGAACTGGCTGGTGAGGTCCTTGTAGAGGGGGCGGCTATCCATCAGGCGATGGACGAGCAGGACGACATCGGGGAAGGCCGCGGAAACGGTGATGGTGCCATCGCGTTCGGCCGCCTTCTCGGTGATATTGCGGATGGCCGGCGGGCCGCTCAGGCGGTTGGGCCCGGCGGAGACGGCGCCGTTGAGGAGTTCGCCTTCGGAGAGGATGAGGGTGCCGGTGTACCCGGGGAAGGTGACTTCGATGTAGCCGGTGAGGCGGCGCTGGCGGCAGTCCTCCAGCAGGGCATCGAAGGCGGTGAAGGAGGTATTGAGGTTCGCGTAGATGGTGCGGTCCTTCGGGAACATCATGGCGTGGAACTCCTGGGGAGCGTGGCTGCGCCGAAGCGGCGGGTGATGGGCTGGAGCGCTGTCGCGATGGCCGGCCCGCGGCCTGGTGCGTGGGTGATGAAGAGGGTGGCGCCGCGCAGGGGCACGAGAGCGGCTTCAACGGGGCCGCCGGAGATGGCGGCGTGGAGGAAGCTGGAGCCTGCCAGCTGCTTGCCCATGCCGCGGAGGTCGCCATCGGTGGGGAGGGCCTCGGCGCGGAGGGCGACGAAGCTGGCGAGGGCGGCGGCGCGGGCGGGGTCGGGCTCGCGGTGGGCGGCGAGGGGCTGGCCTTCGGGCCCGGCGACGACCACGGAGCGGACGCCTTCGATGCTGCCCGCGGCGTGGGCGATGCGGCTGGCGGTTTCCCGGTCGAGGCTCGGTGTGGGCTGCATGGTGCGCTACTCCCCTTGCTGCTGGAGGCGCGGCCGGGCTCAGGCGGCCTGCTGGCGGCGCTGGCGCAGCCGTTCGATGGCGGCGCGGAGGCTGGTCTGCATGCGGCGCAGGCTCTCGGCCAGGTGGCCGATTTCGTTGTCGGATTCGACCGTGATCTCGGCGTCGAGTTCGCCGAGGCTGATGCGGTCGGCCACCTCGGCCAGGTGGCACACCGGGCGGGTGATGCTCATGGAGATGACCACGGCGAGCAGGAGGGCGAAGGCCACGCCGGCGACCGCCGCACCGCCGAAGGTGTAGAACTGCTGCCGGGCATCGGCGGCGCGGGCATCGAACTGGGCGTTGAGGGTCTCCTGGGCGGCGGCGAGCAGCTGGTTGGAGGTGTCGATGGCGCTGCCGCCCATGTAAAAGTAGCCTTCGGCGGCGGCATCCGGGAGGATGGGCGCGCCGAGGACCTGGTTGCGGGTCATTTCGAGGAAGGTGTCGCGGGTGGTCGAGCTGCGGCCCACGGCCGTCTGCAGCGCCTCGGCGAAGCGGGGGTTTTCGTTCATAGCGAGCCGGAGCTGGCGGTCGAGTGCATCGGCGTGGACCATGGCGGCGGCCGACTGGGCGGCGAGGTACTGCTTCTGCGCTTCGGTGGCGGAGATGCCGGCGCGGGTGATGAGGGTTTCGGTGCCGGCGGCGCGCATGAGGGAGAGGTGCTCGGTAAGGCGCGGCAGGGATTCGGTGAGGGCGGCGATGACGGCGCGGGAATCGAGCTCGGGGTCGAGGGCGAGGTTCGAACGGGCGGCGACGGTGGAGAGGAGGGGGAAGACGCCCTGCTGGATGAGGCGGGTGTGGGCGGCGTTGGCCACTTCGGCGCTGCTGCCGGCTTCTTTGGTCTTGGCCCACTCATCGTTGAGGAAGGCGACAAGGTCGCGTGTGCCGAAGCGGTTGCCGAAGCGGCTGTCCATCTCGTTGATGGCGGCGAGGGCGTTATCGGCGGCGCGCTCGGACTGTTTCATGGTTTCGACCGAGTTGGCGTCGCCGGCGAGGACGCGGAGCACGAGGCCGCGGTGGAGCTGGACTTCGCGGAGGAAGGGGATGACGGTGGAGACGTACTCGAGGCCGTCGCGCTCGCTTGCTGCGCGGGACTGGGCTTCGCGCTGGGCCTGGAACTGGACGGCGAGGAGGGCGAGGATGGGCAGGGCCATGACGGCGACGATGAGGCCGAGCTTGTTGGCGATGTTGAGGTTGGCGATGGCTGAAAAGCCGGGCAAACGACGACGCATGGTGCACTCCAACGGGCTCCCCGGACCCGGGGGCATGATTCGGGGGCGAGCGGCACGGCACGCTGCATCCGCCTGCCGCGCAGTCCCTCTCTTTTCCAATTTCGACCCCTTTCGGCCACGGAGAAGGGGGACGGCGGGAGAACGGCGGAGGCAACTTCGGACGCCGCGTGTCGCTCGCTGCGACCTTTTCTGCGCCCGGCTCCCGCCTCCTCCCTTCACCCGGTACACTCGATGGCCGGGCGCGGCCCGGAAGAATGCGCGAGGTGGACTATGGACTTCAGGCTTTCTCCCGAGACGGAAGGGTGGCGGCAGGAGCTTCGGGCGTTCCTCCGGGCGGAGCTGCCGCCGGATTTCGAGGGCGACGACGATTTCTTCGATAACGAGGAGCAGGTCGCGTTCGCGCGGGAGTTCACGAAGAAGCTCGGTGCCCGGCGCTGGTTTGCGCCGGCCTGGCCGGAGCAGTACGGGGGCATGGGGAAGACGGCGCTCGAACAGTTCATTCTGAATGAGGAGCTGGCCTACCACCGGGCGCCATCAGGCGGGCGGCTCTTCACGATCGGGATTACGGGGCCGACGATGCTCGTCCACGGGACGGAGGAGCAGAAGGCGCGCTACCTGCCGAAGATGGCCTCGGGCGAGGAGTGGTACTGCCAGGGCTTCAGCGAACCCGGTTCTGGTTCGGACCTTGCGAGCATGCAGACGCGCGCCGTCCGGGATGGCGACGAGTACGTGATCAACGGCCAGAAGATTTGGACGTCGAATGGGCA
>NZ_DAOUAO010000141.1:0-4906 GCF_034433535.1 Tepidiforma sp. | reverse complement strand
TACCTCGACCGCGACATCCCGCACACCACGGTCGATGCGCTCTTCCCCCGCAACGTCCGCTTCCACCGCTCCGTCGAGGACTCGAAGAAGCTCAACAACCTCCCCGGCCCGCGCATCATCATCGCCGCAAGCGGCATGCTGACTGGCGGTCGCGTCCTCCACCACCTCCAGCGCCTCGCCCCCGACCCGCGCAACCTCATCTGCCTCGTCGGCTACCAGGCGGCCGGGACCCGCGGTCGGGCCCTCCTCGAAGGCGCCCGCACCGTCCGCATGTTCGGGATCGACGTGCCCGTGAACGCCCGCGTCGCCGTCCTCCACGGGCTCTCCGCCCACGCCGACCGCGACGAGCTCATCCGCTGGGTCGAATCCGCGCCAGCGCCGCCCCGCCGCATCCTCCTCGTGCACGGCGAACCTGCCGCCTCCGCGGCCCTTGCCGAAGCCCTCCGCGCCCGCTTCCCCTCCGAGGTGCGCATCCCCGCCCTCGGCGAAACGATCGAGCTCTAGCCCTCGCCCCGCTCGCGGAAGTTCAGGTAATACCTGCTCGGCGTTGGCCCTTCCTGCCCCTGGTACTTGCTGCCCGCCTCCTTCGAGCCATACGGGAACTCCGCCGGCTCCGTCAGCCGCAGGAACGAAATCTGCGAAACCTTCATTCGGTAGTACAGCGCGATCGGCAGATTCGCCACGTTCGAAAGCTCGAGCGTCAGCGCCCCGTTCCAGCCCGGGTCCACGTATCCCGCCGTCGAATGCACGAGCAGGCCCAGCCGCCCCAGCGAGGACTTGCCCTCCAGCCGCCCCACGATGAAGTCCGGCAGCTTAACCCGCTCGTACGTCACCGCCAGCGCGAACTCGCCCGGGTGCAGGATAAACGGCTCATCGTCGCCAATCGTCACCAGCTCCGTCAGGTCCGGGTACTCCCGCTTCACATCGATGAACGGCACCTTCGAATTACGGAACACCCGGAACTGCCGCCCCAGCCGCAGGTCCACGCTCGCCGGCTGGATCGCATCCTCGCCCAGCGGATCGATTTCGATGTTACCCGCCGCAATCTCGCGGCGAATCGTGCGATCACTCAGGACCATCCCGGCTACCCCCGGCGGATTCTGCCAAAGGATAGGGCCGCCGCTCGTATGGGGCTCGTGCACTTCGCCCCGGGACCCATTTCTGCGCTAATCTCCCGCCACATCGACCAGCAGGAAGCCGCTATGGCCCCCTTCGGCCAGCTCCCCCGCCTCACCTCCCGCGTCGACCCCGCCGCGCCCGGGTTCCGCGCCAACCGCGACCACAACCTCGCACTCGTCGCCGACCTCCGCGCCCGCCTCGACCGCGTCGCCCGCGGCGGCGACGATGCCGCCATCGAGCGCCACCGCCAGCGCGGCAAGCTCCTCGCCCGTGAACGCATCCAGCGCCTCATCGACCCGGCCACCACCTTCCTCGAATTTAGCCCCCTCGCCGCCGATGGCCTCTACGAAGACGACGTGCCCGCTGCCGGCATCGTCACCGGCATCGGCCTCGTCCACCGCCGCCCGTGCGTCATCATCGCCAACGATGCCACCGTCAAGGGCGGCACCTACTACCCCGTGACCGTCAAGAAACACCTCCGCGCCCAGGAGATCGCCGAGGAGAACCGCCTCCCCTGCATCTACCTCGTCGATTCCGGCGGTGCCTTCCTGCCCCTCCAGCACGATGTCTTCCCCGATAAGCACCACTTCGGCCGCATCTTCTACAACCAGGCCCGCATGAGCGCCCTCGGCATCCCCCAGCTCGCCGCCGTCATGGGTTCGTGCACCGCCGGCGGCGCCTACATCCCGGCCATGAGCGATGAAACCATCATCGTCCGGGGCACCGGCACCATCTTCCTCGGCGGCCCCCCGCTCGTCCGCGCCGCCACCGGCGAAATCACCACCCCCGAGGAGCTCGGTGGCGCCGATGTCCACACCCGCATCTCCGGCGTCGCCGATCACCTCGCCATCGACGACGCCCATGCCCTCGCTACCCTCCGCGATATCGTCGCGACGCTCCCGATGCCGCCGGTGCCGCCGTGGGATGTCGCCCCGCCCGAGCCCCCCGCCTACCCCGCCGACGACCTCCTCGGCATCGTCCCGCCCGATTTCCGCCAGGCCTTCGATGTCCGCGAAGTCATCGCCCGCATCGTCGATGGCTCCCGCTTCCATGAATTCAAGGCGCGCTACGGGCCCACCCTCGTCTGCGGGTTCGCCCGCATCGAAGGCCACCCGGTGGGCATCCTCGCCAACAACGGCATCCTCTTCTCCGAGTCCGCCCTCAAGGGCGCCCACTTCATCGAACTCTGCGCCGCCCGCGGCATCCCCATCGTCTTCCTCCAGAACATCACCGGCTTCATGGTCGGCCGCCAGTACGAAAACGCCGGCATCGCCAAAGACGGCGCCAAGATGGTCACCGCCGTCGCCTGCGCCGCCGTGCCGAAGTTCACCGTCATCATCGGCGGCTCCTTCGGCGCCGGGAACTACGCCATGTGCGGCCGCGCCTACGGCCCTCGCCAGCTCTGGATGTGGCCGAACGCCCGCATCTCCGTCATGGGCGGCGAACAGGCCGCTTCCGTTCTCCTGCAGGTCCGCCTCGACCGCGGCGAAACGCTTACCCCCGAGGAGCAGGAGCAGTTCAAGCGTCCTACCATCGAACGCTACGAAGCCGAGGGCTCGCCCTACTTCTCGACCGCCCGCCTCTGGGACGACGGCGTCATCGACCCCCGCGACACGCGCCGCGTGCTCGCCATGGGGCTCCAGGCGGCGGCCTGCGCCCCCGCCGAACCGACCCGCTTCGGCACCTTCCGCATGTGACCCGGCCGGCCGAATCCTCGACCAGGAAAGACGTCTGAACCGATGGAACCCGGCGGCGCCGGCCGTCGTTTCTTCCACCGAGCACACTCGCTCTCCGGAGGACCTGTGTCTTCGAACGCGCGTATCCGCCAGCCCGGCCCGCTCGGCTGGGTAATCGCCCTCGTTGCCGCTGTCGCCCTCTTCGCAGCCGGTACGCTCGTCGGCCGCGCCATCTCCGACGACAGCGCCGACACTCCCCCCACCGACCTCCCCGCCTCCGGCGGCCAGGCCGCCGGCAGTGGCAGCACGGCCCGCCCGGTCAGCCGGCCCGGCGTTCCCACGCCCACCCTCGGCGGCGCCGGCGCTCCCGGCCGCGAAGCCACTGACGCCGTTGCCCCGAAGGGCGGCGCCATGCCCGCCTACGGCTGCGTGGCACCCCTCCCCGATGGCGTCATCGGCAGCGACACCATCTCCCTCGCTGCCGCCGGCATCACCCCGCGCGTCCCACGTTCCGGCTTCCAGCTAACCGGCCTTAACCTCGGCAGCACTTCCGGCTGCACGCAGGACGGCCAGCCCGAAGGCGACGCCCGGCCGGCCCTCAGCACCTCGTGGCGCCACGCCGCCACCGGCCTCGAGGTCTACCTTACCCAGTCACCCTCCAGCGACCCCGTCGCCCCAGTCCTTCGCCAGGATGGCGCAACCTTCGCCGCCCTCGGCTACCGCTTCGACGCCTGGGTCAACGCCTACCCGGTCCGCCCGCTCGAAGGCCCCGCCACTGATACCCCCGCCATCGCCGTCAACGCCGCCGACCCCCGCGCCGCCGAGGTGCTGCGCGACCTGATCACCCAGGTCGCCCCTGGCTTCGACCAGCAGTGCTTCTGGAAGGTCCGCGACGGCGATTGGGCCGACCTCGCCGCCGCCGGCGTCGGCGACCCCCGCCCGGCCATCCCCTCCGGCCTCAGCATCAGCGAACTCCACGTCTCCGCCTTCGAGCCCCCGGCCGCTGGCTGCGATCGCTCCGTCACTCCGCTCGAGGGCTTCGGCCTCTACGCCTCCTGGTCCTCCGCCGACGGCGCAATCCAGCTCGCCGTCTCCGTCTCCGGCCTGCCCGCCGGCGCCATGGTCGATTACCCCGGCTACCTCGACCAGTACGGCGCCTCCTGGACCTCCGGCACCCTCCAGTTCTCCATCTGGTACGCGAGCAAGGAAGCCGGCGATGTCGACCTCCTGCGCGCCATCGCGAAAGCCCTCGACCCGTCCTTCGATGACGCCTGCTTCGCCCGCCAGGTCACCCTTCAGCCGTCCGACCTCGCCGCCATCGGCTTCCGCCAGCCCCGGGCCCCCGAAGGCTACGCCCTGGTCGCCTCCTCGCTGACCTCGACCGACATCGCACCCGGCTGTGCGCGCCCCGCCGGCTTCGAGCGCTCCATCGACCTCTCTTGGACCTTCCAGCGCGGCCCGGACACCATCTCCGTCTACGTCAACCGGTACGAGGGCAGCACCGGGATGACGCCCGGCGGCACCATTTCGGACTACGGCCTGTACTGGACCGCTGCCAACGGCACCAGCTACAGCGTCAACGGCAGCTCCACCGGCGTCTCCGGCCTCGTCTCCCGCGATGACCTCATCGCCGTCGCCACCAGCCTCGACCCCACGCTCGATGTCTCGAAGCTCAGCGAAGAAAAGGGCGGCGCCGTCCCGCCGCAGCCCGCGCCCGAACGCGCCAACTGAGGCGAACTACCCGCCCGTTCCGCGCCGGGGGAGTCCTGCGACTCCCCCGGTGGCCTTTCGCCAGCTATCCGCCCGGCGCCAGCCGCACCAGCACCGCCCCAGCCGCCACGCTCTCCCCCGGCGCCACGCACACCTCCGCGACCGTCCCGCTGATGTCGGCGCGCACCGGGTGCTCCATCTTCATCGCGTGGATGACCGCCAGCACCTGGCCCTCAGTCACCCGGTCGCCCTCCCGCACCTCCACCGCTGCCACGGTTCCCGCCAGCGGCGCCGTGGCGATGCCGGCCCCGCCCTCCTCCCCCGCGTCGGCCCCCCGGGGAATCTCCGGCAGCTCCGGCCAGAAGCTCCACCGTGCCCCGTCCGCCCCCGAGACGACCAGC
>NZ_DAOUAO010000140.1:0-6314 GCF_034433535.1 Tepidiforma sp. | reverse complement strand
TGGCGCGGCGCGCGGAGCGGCGTTGGTCGAGGTGGAGCTGGGCGGGCTGGGGCCGTCGTTCGCGGTGTCGCCGCTGCGCCGGGCACCGGGGAGGGGGCTAGCGCTGGCCAGCTGAGGGCGCGGGCGGGCGGCCGTGCCCGTGGCCGGGGGATTGGTACACTGGTGGACCAGCGGGCGCGGTTCGCGCCGGCGCACTTCGGCACAGGGTAGCTGCGATGACGACGGAAACGCCGGGGACGGTTTTACCGCCTGCCTACGAGCCGGCGAACGTGGAGGAGCGGATCTACCGGATGTGGGAGGAGGCCGGGTATTTCCGGCCGCGGATCGACCCGGGGCAGCAGCCGTACTGCATCATCATGCCGCCGCCGAATGTCACGGGTGAGCTGCACCTTGGACACGGGCTGGAGGACGCGATCACCGATGCGCTGGTGCGCTGGCACCGCATGCAGGGCGAGCCGACGCTCTGGCTGCCCGGGGAAGACCACGCCGGCATCGCCACCCAGAACGTGATCGAGAAGGAGCTGGCGAAGGAAGGGCTCAGCCGCCACGACCTTGGACGGGAGGCGTTCATCGAACGCACCTGGCAGTGGGTGCGCAAGTACCGCAGCCGGATCGCGGACCAGCACCGGAAGCTGGGCGCCAGCGCCGACTGGACGCGGGATGTGTTCACGCTCGACCCGCAGATCGTGAAAGCGGTGCGGACCACCTTTGTGAACCTGTACCGCGACGGGCTGATCTACCGCGGCCTGCGGATGATCAACTGGTGCCCGCGCTGCGAGACCGCGCTGAGCGACCTCGAGGTGGATTACCAGGAGGTGCCCTCGAAGCTCTACTACCTGCGCTACCCGGTGGTGGGGGAGGGCGGCATGCCGCTGCCCGACTACGTGACGGTGGCCACCACCCGGCCGGAGACGATGGTGGGCGACACCGGCGTGGCGGTGAACCCGGACGACCCGCGCTACGAGGAGCGCATCGGGCGGATGCTGCTGCTGCCGATTATCGGCCGGGAGATCCCGGTGGTCGCTGATGAGCACGTGAAGATGGAGTTCGGCACCGGCGCGGTGAAGGTGACGCCGGGGCATGACCCGAACGACTGGGAGATCGGCCAGCGGCACGACCTGCCGGTGGTGGTGGCGATCGATCTGAAGGGGCGGATGAACGAAGAGGCCGGCCCCTATGCGGGCATGACGGTAGAGGAGGCGCGCGCGGCGATCCTGCGCGACCTGGAGGATGAAGGCTTCCTCGAGCGGGTGGAGGATTACACCCACAGCGTCGGCCACTGCAGCCGGTGCAAGACGGTGGTGCAGCCGCTGCCGAGCGAGCAGTGGTGGGTCGCGGTGAATAAGGAGTACGCGCCGGGGCATTCGCTCGCGGGCGATGCGATCCGGGCGGTCACGGAGGGGCGCATCCGGATCGTGCCGCAGCGGTTCGACCGGGTGTACCTGAACTGGATGGAGAACATCCGGGACTGGTGCATCAGCCGGCAGCTGTGGTGGGGGCACCAGATCCCGGTGTGGTACTGCGAAAACGGTCACACGATCTGCCAGGTGGAGGACCCCGACCGCTGCCCGGAGTGCGGGGGTTCGCTGCGGCAGGATGAGGACGTGCTCGATACGTGGTTCAGCTCGGGGCTGGCGCCGCACGCGGACCTCGGCTGGCCCGATGACACCGAGGACCTCCGCTACTTCTACCCGACGACCGACATGCAGATGGGCTACGACATCATGTTCTTCTGGTGCGCCCGGATGATCATGTTCGGCCTGTACAACATGCGGGAGCGGGGGCCGGAGGGTGCGGTGCCGTTCCGCACGGTGCTCTTCCACGGGCTGATCCGCGACCAGCACGGCGAGAAGATGACGAAATCGCGCGGGAACGTGGTCGACCCGCTTCAGGTGGTGCAGCGCTATGGGGCCGATGCGTTCCGGTTCGCGATGCTGACCGGCGCGACGCTCGGGCAGGACCAGCGCTACAGCGACGAGCGGGTGGAGGCGGCGCGGAACTTCGCGAACAAGCTCTGGAACTCCGCACGGTTCGTGCTGATGAAGCTGGGGCCGCGCCGGGTGAAGCGCCCGCACCCGCTCGACCGGGAGGCATACGCGCTGGAGGACCGCTGGATTCTCTCCCGGCTCGAGGGGCTGGAGCGGGACGCGGATTCGCTGCTGCGCGCTTACCAGCTGGGTGAGTGCGCGCGGCGGGTGCAGGATTTTGCCTGGGGCGAGTTTTGCGACTGGTACATCGAGATGGTGAAGCCGCGGCTGAACGCAGGCGACGAGCGGCCGCTGGCGGTGCTGGCGCACGTGCTCGACCACAGCCTGCGCCTGCTGCACCCGTTCATGCCGTTCGTGACCGAGGAGCTCTGGCAGGCGCTGCGCGGGCACATCGATGATGAGATGGCGCCGCAGCTGATTGTGGCATGGTTCCCGAAGAGCGGCGGCAACTGGAGCGACCCGGCAGCCGAGGCGGCGTTGGAGCACGTCATCGAAGTGAACCGGGTGCTCCGGAACATCCGCGCGGAGAAGCGGCTGGAGGCTGGCGCGCGGCCGCGGGTGGTGGCGCGAGCCGGGGCGTACCGGGAGGCGCTGGCGGCGACTGCGGCAGCCACGGCCTTCACCTCGCGGGTGGAGCTGGAGGTCGCTCCTGCGGATGCGGAGCTGCCGGCCGGGGAGTGGGCCTTCGGGCGGGTGGCCGATACGGAGGTGGCGGTAGCGCTGCCGCAGGTGGATACCGCGGCCGAGCGGGCGCGGCTGGAGAAGGAGCTGGCCGAGGCGAACGCGCACCTCGAGCGGCTCGAGCGCCAGCTGGGCAACCCGGGCTTCCGGGCAAAGGCGCCGGCGCACGTGGTGGCCGGGATGGAGCGGACCGCGGCGGAAACGCGCGAGCGGGTGGCCGGGCTGCGGGAGCGGCTGTCCGCGCTGGGCTGAAGCGGGTGGGAGACTGACGAGAGGTCCGTGCTGCCGCCTGACGTGGCGAAATCGAACGATGGCTGTGTTGCCGGGCCGTCCGGCGTGCGAAGCCGTCCTGAGACGTCCGGCGTGGAAGCGTAGAATCCGGGCATCCTGCGCGGAGGGCACCGGGATGACGAACCCGTCGGATTCGGTGTACGTGGGCAAGTACGTCGGGCGGCACGAGTACCCGGGCGATGCGGCGATGGTGGCGCAGTACATCGCGGCCACCGGCGATGACCACCCGTGGTACACCGGGCCCTCGCCGCTGGGTGGGCCGCTCCTGCCGGCGCTGCTGCTGCATTCGGAGCAGTACACCTTCCGGCTGCGCGACTGGTACCTGCCGAAGCTGTACGGCAACCTGCACATCCGGCAGGAGTGGGAGCTGTTCCGCGCGCTGCCGGTGGGCACGCCGCTCTGGACGCACGGGATGGTGGTCGACCGGTACATCCGGAAGGACCGGGACGTGGTTGTGCTCGAATTCAGCATCTTCGATGGCGAGAACGTGATGGCGGCGCGGGGGAGGTGTCACCAGTCGTTCCTGCTGGATGTGCCCGAGGGGCAGGAGGTGGTCGGCAGGGAGCAGGCGCAGCGCCGGCCGCCGCGGGCAGCGGAGCCCGAGGGCGAGCCGCTGGAGGTGCTCGACCCGGTGCGGCACGTGGCGGACCTGGACCGCTGCATGGCCTTCAGCGGCCCGAAGCGGAACTATCACAATGACCCGGAGGAGGCCCGGAAACTCGGCTTCCCCGATGTGGTGGTGCAGGGCACCCTGAGCACGGTCTGGATTTCGGAGCTGCTAACGAAGCGGTTCGGGCTGGGGTGGCTGGCCGGGGGCCGGATGAGCCTCAACCTCGTGAACGTGCTCTGGGGCGGCGAAGCGGTCACCGCCCGGGGCGTCGTGCGGGCGGTCACCCCGGAGGGCGCCCGGCAGCGCGCCCACCTCGACGTCTGGACCGAAAAGGACGACGGGACGAAGACGATCGCGGGGACGGCGAGCGCCCTGCTGGTGTGAGGGGGTTGCGAAAGCATCGCAATTAGGCGGCGGCCACCGCCGGCGGTGGTTGATCTCGCGGGTCGCGATGGTGCCTACTGGAAAGATGACGGCCCGCGCGCAGCTCATCCTGGCGAACCGTGCCTTCCTCGACCACGAGGCGCCCCGCTGGGCCGATTCGCCCTCGACCGCCTCGAGCGGGGGGCTGCTGGCGGCGGTGCGCCCGGTGATCCAGCCGTGGGACGGCCGCGAAGGGACCACCTGGATCGGGGTCGGCATGGGGCGGTTCGACCGGGAGTGGGTGGATGCCCGCGGCTACGAGATCCTCGAGACGCCGCGGGGGCCGCTGCGGCACCGGCGGCTGTTCTTCGGTTCGGCCACCTGGCAGGGGCACTACGGGGAGGTCGCGAACAGCTTCACGTGGCCGCTGTTCCACCTCGTGCGGGCCGATCTGCCGCGCCTGACGGGCTACTACCCGGCGCCGCAGCCGCCCTCGTCGGCAGGGTGGCAATCGTTCGTGCTGGTAAACCGGGCGTTCGCGGAGGCCGCCTGCGAGGAGGACGGCGCACAGACCTGCTGGGTGCAGGATTACCAGCTGGCGCTGGTGCCGGCGATGCTGCGCGAGCGCGGCTACCGCGGGCGCATCGGCTTCTTTTTGCACATTCCGTTCCCCGCGCTCGATGTGGTGCGGCCGTACCTTTCGCCGGAGGTCTGCGCGCGGCTGCGCACCATCGTTGAGGGAATGCTGGGGGCCGACCTTGTAGGGCTGCAGACGCCGGCGGATGTGGAGCGATTCGTGGCTGCCGCCAGTGAGCTGTGCGGGGCGCGGGAGGCGGACGGGGGGCTCGAAGTCGGCGGACGCCGGGTCCGTGTGGGGGCCTACCCGGTCGGGATCGACCCCGAGGAGGTGCTGACAGCAGCCCGGCGCGGCAGGGTGGCGACACGGGTGCGGCAGGCGCGCGAGCTGGGGCTGCCGGTGGTTGTCGGCCTGGAGCGGGGCGACTTCACCAAGGGTATCCCGGAGCGGCTGCGGGCGATTGCGGAGGCGTATCGGCAGGGGCTCCGCTTTGCCTACATCGGCATCGCTTCGCCGACGCGGGAAGGTGTGGAGGCGTACGATGCGCTGGACCGGCAGCTGGAGCGCGATGCAGCCCGCGCGCGCGAGGCGGCGTACTGGGTCGGTTGCCCGTTCACGCAGGTGCGGGCGAGCGTGGGCTGGGAGGACGTGGTGGCGCTCCAGCGGGATGCCGATGTGGTCTTCACGTCGTCGCTGGCCGACGGGATGAACCTGGTGCCGCTGCAGGCGGCGGTCGCGCAATCGCTGCGGCCAGCCGACGAGCGGGCGGTGGTGCTGGCGGGGGTGGATGCCGGCGTGACGCGGGTGTTCGGCGGCGACGGGCAGGACGGGCTGGTGGGGGTCGACCCGCTGCGGCAGGAGTCGATGGTGGAGGGGCTGATCGCCGCCCTGGAGGGGCGGCCGGTGCGGATCAGCGACCGCTTGATTCACCTGGTCCGGGAGCGCGACGCCCGCTCGTGGGGGGAGCGGTTCCTGGGCGACCTGGAGGAGGCATGCTGACCATCGAAGCGATCGAGCGGGTGAAGGCGCTGGCGGCGGCGCGCGGACCGCTGCTTGTGGCCTCGGACCTGGACGGGACGCTGGCGCCGATTGTGGCGAACGCCTCGGAGGCACGGGTGCCCGCCGGCACGCTGGCCGTGCTCGACCGGCTGGCGCAGAAGGTGCGGGTGGCGGTCGTGACCGGGCGGGATTTGAACACGGCCCGGCGGATGGTACCGGTGGAGGGCGTGGACGTGGTCGGGAGCCACGGGCTGGAGGCGTCGTTCGATGACCCGCTCATCCCGGGGGTGGACCGGGTGGCGCTGAGCGCGGCGCTGGAACGGGTGGAGCAACAGGTGATTACGGCGGTGCCGAGTTCGTTCCTGCACATCGAGCGGAAGGCGGTTTCGACGGCTTTCCACTACCGGAAGGCGCCCGACCTCGAGGGGCCGCTGCGGGCGGCGCTGGCGACTCTGCCGGAGGGGCTGCGCCTGCGCGATGGCCGGATGGTGCTCGAGGTGCTGCCGGATGCGGAGGCCGGGAAGGGGGTGGCGCTCACGGCGCTGGTCCGGCGCTACCGGGCGAAGTCGCTGCTCGCGATTGGGGACGACGCGACGGATGTGGCGATGTTCGAGGCAGCGCTGGAGCTGGCGCGGAAGAGCGGGATGCACGTGCTGCTGATCGGCGTTTCAGGCGGCAAGGAGACGCCGCCGCGGATTGTGGAGCTTGCCGACCTGGTGGTGGGGTCGCCGGCGGAGGTGCTGGAGGTGCTGGAGACGCTGGCGCGGGCGCTGGGGGTGTAGGGGGGAGGTGGGAGGTTGGAGGT
>NZ_DAOUAO010000139.1:0-12534 GCF_034433535.1 Tepidiforma sp. | reverse complement strand
ACCAACTTCCGCACCATCTTCGGCCTTTCCATCGCCGACCGCTCCACCCAGGACGCCCTCTACTTCATCACGGCCGGTGCCCTCCTCCTGGCGATGACGTTCGCCATCGCCCTCACCCGGGCGCCCTTCGGCAACCTCATGCTCGCCATCCGCGACGACGAAGACCGCCTGCGCTTCTCCGGACACAACGTGGCGGTCCTGAAGGCCGCGGTCTATGCGATTTCGGCTGCCCTCGCCGGCATCGCCGGCGCGCTCTACGTGCCCCAGGTCGGCATCATCTCGCCCGCCAACATCGGCATCGTCCCCTCGATCGAGTTCGTCCTCCTCGTGGCGGTCGGCGGGCGGGCCACCATCAGCGGTGCGGTGCTGGGCGCGGTGCTTGTCAGCTGGGCGCGCAGCACCCTCAGCGAGAACTACCCCGACACCTGGCTCTACTACTTCGGGGCCCTCTTCATCGCCGCCGTCCTTATCTTCCCGGCCGGCATCGTGGGGACCTTCCGCAGCCTGGCCGCTCGCCGCTCTCTCCCGATCCGCTGGCCGCCGCTCCCGCGGTCCGCCAGCCTCGACCTTGAAGCAAGGAGCGCCGGCCGTGAGTGAAGCGATTCTCAAAGCCGAAAACCTTCGCCTCAGCTTCGATGGGTTCGCCGTCCTCGACAACCTCAGCCTCGTCATCGCCCGCGGCGAGCTTCGCTTCCTCATCGGCCCCAACGGCGCCGGCAAGACCACCTTCATGGATGTCATCTCCGGCAAGGTCCGCCCCGATTCGGGCCGCGTCCTCTTCGACCCGACCGTCCCCGCCTCGGGCGACCCGTACCCCTCCGCCATCGAAATCCACGGCGAGATCCGCTTCGAAGGCCTCGACCTCACCCGCATGTCCGAAGACGCAATCGTCCGCGCCGGCATCGCCCGCAAGTTCCAGACGCCCTCCGTCTTCAACTCGCTCAGCGTCGCCCGCAACCTCGCCGTCGCGGCCGCCTTTCGCGACCGCTTCTACCGCCACCTGCTACCGACCCCGCGCGAACGGCGCGAGCGGATCGCCGAGGCCCTCGACACCGTCGGGCTCAGCCACCGCGCCGACGTCCTCGCCGGGGCGCTCTCCCACGGCGAGCGGCAGTGGCTCGAAATCGCCATGCTGCTCGTCCAGTCCCCGCGCGTCCTCCTCCTCGATGAGCCCATCGCCGGCATGACCCGCGAGGAGCGCGAGCGCACCGGCGAACTCCTCCACCGCCTCGCCGGCGCCCACACCATCCTGATCACCGAGCACGACATGGACTTCGTCCGCCAGTTTGCCCGGACCGTCACCGTCCTCCACCAGGGGCGGGTCCTCCGGGAGGGCACGATCGACGAAATCCAGCAGGACCCCGTCGTCCAGCAGGTCTACCTCGGACGCCAGCACACCATCGCCGGAGCCGCCTCATGACCGCCCTCCTCTCGCGCCTGCTACCAGCCTCCCCGCCCCCATCCGCCGACCCCGGCGCGCTCCTCGCGGTCGACCATCTCGACCTCGCCTACGGCCAGTCCCGCGCCGTCCGAAACGTCTCCCTTCGCGTGGCGCCCGGCCAGGTGGTCTGCGTCGTGGGCCGCAATGGCGCCGGCAAGACCACCCTGCTGAAGGGCATCATCGGCAGCCTCGGCCCGCGAGCCGGCCGTATCCTGTTCGAAGGCCGCGACCTTACCGGCTCCCCGCCGTACCAGCGCGCCCGCGCCGGCATCGGGTACGTGCCCCAGGGCCGCGGCATCTTCCCCCACCTCTCCGTGTACGAAAACCTGCTCATCGGCCTCGAACCGGTCCGCGGACGGCTCGATGGCCAGCTCGAGCAAGTCTTCACTCTCTTCCCCGTGCTCAAGGAGATGGCGCGCCGCACCGCCGGTGTCCTCTCCGGGGGCCAGCAGCAGCAGCTCGCCATCGGGCGGGCGCTCATGGGCCGCCCGCGCCTGCTCCTCCTTGATGAGCCCACCGAGGGCATCCAGCCCTCCATCGTCCAGCAGATCGAGGAGGTCATCGCCGGGCTCAAGGGCTCCCTCGCCGTCCTGCTCGTCGAGCAATTTCTCGATTTCGCCCTCGCCATCGGCGATTACTGCTACGTGCTCGAATCCGGCCAGGTGACCTTCGAGGGCACCCCTGGTTCCCTCGATACGGCCGCCCTTCGTTCGGCCCTCGCGGTCTAGTCGCTCAGGCTCGAGGCATCCGGAATCGCGCCGGCGGCTGCCAGCGCCGCGCCTCCTGCTCCCATGCCTCGCCTTCCGCGCACGCCCGCAGGATCGCTTCCGCCAGCGCTCGCGCCGACTCCAGCGTGAGCTCCACGCCCACCCGCGCCTCGACGCCTCCGCCGGCGTCCACGAAGTCCAGCATCACCGCGTGCTCACGGTCCACCCGCAGGGGATGGTCATACGCCACAGTGGCCCGGTTCACGCCGAACCAGCCCTGCCGTCCAAACCCGGCCCCTTCGACGCTGGTGCTCACCACGATATTCGTGCACATCGCTCACGCCCCCGTGCCGAGGTGCTGCCAGAAGAACGCGATCACCTTCTTCCAGCCGTCGACCGCCGCTTCCGCCCGGTAGGCGGCCGGCCGGTCGTGGTAGAAGAAGCCGTGCCCGGCGCCCGGGTACATGTGGAACTCGTACGGCTTCCCGTGGCGCTTGAGCTCCTCCTCATGCAGGGCCACCTGTTCGGGCGAGGGGGCCCGGTCCTCTTCACCGAACAGGCCGAGGAGCGGGCAGGACAGGTCCTGCGTGTAGTCGATCGGCGCTACCGGCCGCTTCTCGGTCAGGTCCTCCGGCCGCATCACCACGCCGCCTCCCCAGAGGTCGACGCACGCATCGAACCGTTCGAGGCACGCCGCGAGGTAGGCGTGCCGCCCGCCCGAGCACGTCCCGGTGACCCCCACCTTCCCGTTCGACTGTGGCAGCGAACGCAGAAAATCGCGGCAGGCCGCCGCATCGGCCACCACCTGCGCATCGGGCACTCCGCCCTCGGCCCGCACCCGGGCTGCCACATCCTCCGGCGCCCCGGTCCCGGCACGGCAGTAGAGGTCAGGCGCGGCCACCATGAAGCCGTGGTAGGCCAGCTTGCGCGCGGCCTCCTTCGTCCACTCATCCCAGCCCGGCATGTGATGTAGCCACACCACCCCCGGGTGCGGACCCGGCCCCAGCGGCCGTGCGAAGTACACCGAAATCCAGGTCCCCCCGGCCCCCGGGATCTTCGTCGTCTCGGCCAGCATCCCTTCGTATGCGCCCGTATCGGCCATCGGCAGGCACCTCCCGTGTGCGAATCAGGTTCGTGCGCCGCAGTATAGGCCGGGCCGACCCGGATCGCCCCGCCTACTCCATCTCGCCCCAGTTGCGGCCCTGCTTCAGGTCCACCTTGAGCGGGACCTTCAGCTCGATGCTTGCTGGCATCAGGCGCGCCGCGAGCTCGCGCACCGCCTCAACCTCCTCCGCCGGGCACTCGAAAATCAGCTCGTCGTGGATTTGCAGGATCATCCGGCTCCGGAGCCCCCGTTCCCGCAGCTCCTGGTCCACCCGAATCATCGCCACCTTGATGATGTCTGCCGCCGTGCCCTGGATCGGCATGTTGATGGCTTCCCGCTCCGCTGCGGCGCGCACCTGGAAGTTCGAACTCCGGATCGCCGGCAGGTAGCGCCGCCGCCCGAACAGCGTCTCGGCGTAGCCGTGCTCACGGGTGAACTCCAGCGTCTCCTGCTGCCACCGCGCGATCCCGGGGAAGTTCCGGTAGTAGCTGGTGATGAATGCCTCGGCCTCCTCGCGCGTCATCCCCGTGCGGCTCGCCAGCCCGAACTCGCCCATCCCGTAGGCGATACCGAAGTTGACCATCTTGGCCGTGTCCCGCATCTGGCGGGTCACCTCCGAAGGGTCGACCCCGTAGACCGTCGCCGCCGTCGCGCGGTGGATGTCCTGGTCCGCGAGGAAGGCAGCGATCAGCCCCTCGTCGCCAGTGATGTGCGCCAGGATCCGCAGCTCGATCTGCGAATAGTCCGCGCCCACCAGCCACGGTTCGTCAAAGTATCCCGCTACGAACGCCCGCCGGATGACCCGCCCGGTGTCCGTACGCACCGGAATGTTCTGCAGGTTCGGGTTGATGCTGCTCAGCCGCCCCGTGGCCGCGACCGTCTGTTGGAAATCCGTATGAATTCGGCCATCCTCGCCCACCGTCCCGGGCAGGGCGTCAGCGTAGGTCGATTTCAGCTTCGTCAATTCCCGGTACTGGAAAATCAGATCGATGATCGGCGTGAGCGGGCGAAGCGATTCGAGCGCGCGCTGGTCGGTGCTGTACCCCTGCGTGGTCTTGCGCGTCTTCGGCAGCCCAAGCTCCCCGAACAGGACGTCGCTCAGCTGCTTCGGACTCCCAATGTTGAACTCGTGCCCGACGATCGCGTAGATCTCGCGCTCCGCCCGCGCTGCCTCTTCGCCCAGCTGCCGAGACGCTTCCCGGAGCACCCCGGGGTCAACGGCCACGCCCACCCGCTCCATCCGCTGGAGCACGCCCACCAGCGGCATCTCCATCTCGGCGAACAGGCTCCACTGACCGCGCTCCTCCAGCACGGCCCGCAGCGGCTCGCGAAGCCGCAGGGCGTAATCCGCCTGCTGACAGGCGTACGGCGTCACCGCCTCAATGCTTGCCATCGCCAGCGCAGTCGCGTTGCGGCCGGTCCCCGTCAGCGAGGCCAGCCCGATCAGTTCCACCCCGAGCCGCTCGTTGACCAGCGCGTGCAGGGTCGATGAGGTCTCCCCGAGGAGGAACGCCGCAATCGCCACGTCGAAGTCGTACCCCGCAAGCGCAATCCCCAGCCGCTCCAGCTGATGGATGAGGTACTTCACCTGGTAGCCGGCCTTCTTCACCCCGGCATCTTCGAGCACCGGCCCCAGCACCTCGCCGAGCTCCTCGCGCGAGACCTGGCGCGTCTCGCCGTCCATCCGCGGGGCGTGCCCCAGCGGCACGTACCAGGCCGCCCCGGGCTCCGTGGCGAAGGCCAGCCCCAGCAGCGTCGGGTGGCTCGGTTCGCCTGTCGTGGTCACCCCCGCGATGGCGAACTGCCCTGCCGTGCGCAATCGCTCCGCCAGCTGCTCCAGTGCGTCACGCTCCACCACCGCCGTGTACTGCCCCTCAGCCTGCGCCGTCTCCGTCACCTGCTTCCGGGCCCCGAGCACCTCGTCCAGCCGCTGGGCCAGCACCCGGAACTCGAGCTCCCGGAAGAGCGCCGCGATCCGCTCCCGGTCGAAATCCCGGACCCGGCACTTCTCCAGGTCGAACTCGACGGGTACATCGGTGTGAATAGTCACCAGCTCCTTGTTCCGGAAGGCGATCTCGCGCCCATCGATGAGCTTCTGCTTCAGTGACCCCTTCACCAGCTCGATGTTCTCGTAGATCGCCTCCAGCGGCCCGAACTGCCGGATGAGGTCGGTCGCGGTCTTCTCTCCGATTCCGCGGATTCCCTCCACGTTGTCGCTGGTATCACCCTTCAGCGCCTTGAAATCGATCATGTACTTCGGGCTGAACCCCCAGCGCTCGGCCGCCTTCGCCTCGTCGTACTCCACCACATCCCGCTGGAACGGCCGGAACATGAACAGCTTGATGTTCGGGCCCAGGAGCTGCACCAGGTCCGTATCCAGCGTGGCGATGTACGCCTCGACACCCTGCGACGCCGCCAGCTTCGCGATGGTGCCCGCGACGTCATCGGCCTCGTACCCCGGCACCTCGAAAATCGGGATGCCGAACGCATCAAGCAGCTCTCGCACCCGCCCCATCTGCCGAAGCAGCTCATCCGGGGTCGGCCGACGCGTGGCCTTGTACGCTTCGCTCGCCTCGTGCCGGAAGGTCTTCCCGCCCGCATCCCACGCCGCACAGATGTGCGTCGGCCGCAGCAGGTCCAGCACCCGAATAAGCGTCTCCGCGTACCCGTGGACCGCGAACGTCAGCTCCCCTTTTGAGGTCATCAGCGGCCGGTCCGAGTTCGCAAACGCGAAGAACGCACGGTACAGGATCCCGTGCGAATCCAGCACTACCAGCCGCGGCCGACCGTCCTGCGCCTCGGGCACCGCGCCAGTATACCGCGCCCCACTCCTTCGCCCCCGCTACACTATCCCCGGCAGCACACCAAGCACACCACCGGGAGCCCCTCGCACATGGATTTTCGCCTCACCCCCGAACAGGAAGCCTTCCAGGCCGAAGTGATCGACTTCATCGAGCACGGCCTGCCCGCCGGCTGGGACGAAGAGTTCGAATCGCTCGAAGACCGCCTCGCCGTCGAACGCGACATCATGAAGCGCCTGGCGGCCCGCCGGTGGCTCGCCCTGCCCTGGCCGAAGGAGTACGGCGGCCTCGGCGCCTCGCCCATGCAGCAGATGCTCTTCAACGAACAGATGGCCTACCACGGCGTTCCCGGCACCGTGAACATGGGCGTGGCCTGGGTCGGCCCGGTCGTCATGCTCTACGGCACCGAAGAGCAAAAGTCGCGCTTCCTCACCCGCATCGCCGACGGCACCGACCTCTGGTGCACGCTCTACTCCGAGCCCGGCGCCGGCTCCGACCTCGCCGCCATGCAGACCCGCGCCGTCCGCGACGGCGACGACTACGTGATCAACGGCCAGAAAATCTGGACCACCTTCGGCCACTACGCCGACTGGGGCTGGCTCGCTGCCCGCACCGACCCCAACGCCCCCAAGCACAAGGGCATCTCCACCTTCGCAGTGAAGATGGATACCCCCGGCATCACCGTTCGGCCCCTCGTCAATATGGCCGGCACCCACGAATTCAACGAGGTCTACTTCGAGGACGTCCGCGTGCCCGCCGAGAACCTGGTCGGCGAAGAGAACCGCGGCTGGTACAACGTCGCCGTCGGCCTCGACTTCGAACGCTCCTCCATCGGCGCGACCTCCAACGCCCGCCGCACCGTCGATGACCTCGTCGCCTACCTGCGCCAGCGCCGTGGCCGGACCCCGGAGGTCATCCGCCACCGCATGGCCGAACACGCCATCGGCGTCCAGCTGCTCCGCAACCTCGCCTACTACATCGCCTCCCAGCAGGAGAAGACCGGCATCGCCCCCACCCGCGAAGCCCAGATGGCGAAGCTCTTCGGCGCCGAACTCCAGCAGCGCATCGCCGCCACCGCCTTGCAGGTCTTCGGCATGGAGGGTCAGGCCGCCCGCCCCGGGTCGCGGGCGCTCCGCTACCAGTACCTCCTCCTCCGCAGCGTCGCCAACACCATCGAGGGCGGCACCTCCGAAATCCAGCGCACCGTCATCGCAACCCGCGGCCTCGGGCTACCCCGCGAATGATTCGCCTGCGCTTCCGTGGGGCCTGCGGTGCCTGAGCCGGTGATCGCCGCCAGCGGCCTCACGAAGCGCTTCGGTAGCCTTACCGCCGTCGACTCCTTGGACCTCGCCGTCAATCGCGGCGAGGTCTTTGGCTTCCTGGGCCCGAACGGCGCAGGCAAGACCACCACCATCCGCCTCCTGCTCGGCTTCCTCAACCCCACTGCCGGGTCCGCAGCAGTCTTCGGGCGGCCCGGCTCCGACCCGGCTATACGCCGCCGCATCGGCTACCTCCCCGGCGACCTGCACATTGACCCCCGCTACACTGCGAACGACGTGGTCGACTTCTTTGGCCGCCTCCGCGGCGGCGTCGACCCCGCCCGCGTGCGCGCCCTCTGCGAGCGGTTCGCGCTCGACCCGTCCCGCCCCGTCGGCCAGCTGAGCACCGGCAACCGCCGCAAAATCGGCATCCTCCAGGCCTTCATGTCCGCCCCCGACCTGCTCATCCTCGATGAGCCTACCTCCGGGCTCGACCCGCTCCTCCAGCAGGAGTTCCAGCAGCTCGTGCGCGACGAGGTCGCCCGGGGCGCCACCGTCTTCCTCTCCTCCCACGTCCTGCCCGAGGTCGAGGCCCTCGCCGACCGCGTCGGCATCATCCGCCAGGGCCGCCTCGTCACCATCGCCACGCTCGAAGAGCTGCGCCGCCGGGCGCGCCAGCGCATCGACCTCTTCACCCGCGGGCAGCCGCCCCGCGGCCTGTTCGAAGCCGTTCCCGGCGTCGTCTCGGTCGCCTACCACGATTCCGGCGTCCACCTCGTCGTCGAAGGCCCCGTCGATGCCGTCATCAAGGCCGCTGCCGGCCTCAGCGTCGAGCGCATCCACACGCCCGGGCAGGACCTCGAAGAGCTCTTCCTCGAGTACTACCACGGGGGCGAATCATGACCATCTTTCGGCGCGCCCTCCGCGACCGCCGACGCTCCACCCTCTGGTGGGTGCTTGGGCTGCTCGCGCTCAACCTGCTCACGCTCGCCTTCTACCCGTCGATTCGCGGCCAGCAGGAGTTCGATGACCTCGTCCAGCAGATGCCGCCCGCCCTGCGCGACCTCTTCGGCATGAGCGAAGGCATCTCGCTCAGTTCGGCCCCGGGGTATCTTTGGGCTCGCCTGTTTTCCTCGCTCCTCACCGTCCTGCTCGTCATCTACGCTGTCGTCGCCGGGTCGGCCTGCATCGGCGGCAGCGAAGAGGATGGGACCCTCGAGCTCATCCTCGCCAACCCGGTCACCCGCCGCCGCGTCGCGGCCGAGCGGCTCGTTGCCGTCTCAACGCTCTTGGCCCTCCTCGGGGTCGTCTCTGTTGCCACGCTCGTCCTCCTTGCCCCACCCTTCCATGGCCTCGAAAACATCTCCGCGGGCGGGCTCGCCGCCGCCTGCGCTGGCGCCGTCACCCTTGCCGGGTTCCACCTGTCGCTCGCGTTCACCGCGGGTGCCATCACCGGCCGTCGCGGCCCGGGCCTGGCGCTCGGGATGGTCGTCGCCGTCGGGGGATTCCTTGCCCAGGGCCTCCTCACGGCTGCCGGCGCGCCCGCCTGGCTCCGAAACCTCAACCCCTGGTTCTGGTACCTCGAATCCAACCTCCTCGCCTTCGGCCCCAGCTGGGAGGCGTGGCTCCCGGCGCTCCTCCTGTCGATTCCCCCTGCCGCAGTCGCCATCGCCATTTTCGAACGCCGCGACCTTCGCTGACCTCCCTCTGTGGCCCGCATTGGGGAGTCCCCTGCCTCGCTCTGTCAAAATTCCGCAAGAACTGCCACCAAACCCCTCATCACCGGGCCGAAACGTGCCGTTAACTCTGGTGTAACCACCTGCGAGGTCGTCCCCCATGCCGTCCAGCTCCAACGAACCGGCTCCCCTCCTCCCCTTCGACGCCCGCACGCGCCGCGTCCTCGAGCTCCGCGAGGCCATCCACAACGGCACCTATCGCCCCGACCCCCGCGAGGTCGCCGCCGCCCTTCTGCGGCACTGGGCCGATACCGCCGTCGAAGCTGCCCCCGTGGCTCCCTCCGCCGACGACTTCAATCCGGCCCGCTTCCTCGTCGCCGCCAGCTCCGAACCCTCCGCACCGTCCCGCTCAGCCGCCGCCGGCTGATTCCTCGTTACTCCCAGCGCGGCTCGCCGCTGCCGATGGGCGCCGAGGGCAGCTCCCAGTGCGGGTCGGTCTCCGACATCCGCAGGGCGGGGCGCAGAAAGCGCATCCAGCCGTACGGCGTCTCCCGCTCGACCATCACCGGTGCAGGATCGCCGGGCCCCGCCGCCGCTGCAGGGTCGAGGTCGTGGCCCAGCCGGAAATACCACATGCTCGTCTGCGCCAGCGAAACCTGGACCAGCCACGAACCTCCCTCCACCGCCCTCCGCTGCAGCGCCATCATCGCCCCCAGCGCTCCGAAGTAGCCGGTCGTGTAGTCGTTCATCGCTGCCGGGGCCAGCACGGGGCGTCCGGCTCCGCCCTGCACCACGCACACGCCCGTCGTTGCCTGCGCGAGCTGCTCCCAGCCCGGCCGCGGGGCCCACGGCCCGTCGTGCCCGAACGCGTTCTCCGAAACGTAGACAATCCCCGGCCGCAGCCGCGCGACGTCCTCGGGCCCGAACCCGCGGCGCGCCAGCGAGCCCCACTGGAACCCCTGCGAAAACACATCCGCGCCGCGCACGAGCTCCCGCAGCAGCTCCGGCCCCTCGGTGCTCTCGAGGTCGAGAAACGCCTGCCGCTTCCCGTGGCCGGTGTCCATCTCGAACCGCTCGATCGTCGGCAGTCGCGGGCTCGCCAGGTGCAGCACATCGGCCCCGTGCTCCGCCAGCGTTCGCGCCACCGTCGGGCCGGCCAGCACCCGCGTCAGGTCGAGCACCCGGATGCCGCGCAGCGGCCGGTCGGCTTCCCGCAGTGGCTCCGGTTGGGAATCCCCAATCTTCGTGAGCTCCACCACCGGTTTCGTTGCCAGCAGCTGGCCCTGCGGGTGGGCCAGCCACTCCTCGTTCGTACGGCAAACCGCCGCGCACAGGCCCTTCGCCGCCAGCGCGTCCTCCAGCTCGAACGCCCCGCGGCGCCGGGTCGCCGCGGCAATCTCCTCAGCCGCCGCCCCTTCCTCCAGCCCGAGCTCAGCCAGGATGCCCGGACCATGCGTAAAGCTGCCGTGCAGGTGGATGAACCGGCCGTCTCCGCACTCCCAGATGGCCGTCACCTGTGAACCGGCGCGCGGGGACGGCGGACCCGCCTGCCCATCGACCTCAAGCAGCAGGTAGCTCCGCAGCGAAGCCGCCGCATGTCCCACCTCCACCCGTAATGCCTGCCGCCTCCCGCCGCGCAGCTGCCACAGCCGGTCCGCCTCCTGGCCCACCAGCGCCAGGGCGACCGCTGCCCCTTCGCCAAGGTGGAACGGCGACGGTAGCACCGGGTCCCCACCGACCACCTCGACCTCCGTCTCCGGCGCCAGGTGCAGCCCCGCCAGCGCCGCCGCTCGCGCAATCGCCTCACGCTCCACTGCTGCCCGCTCCCCCGCGCTTTCCCGCCACCCGACCCTCGAACCGCGCCCGGTCCACCACGAACCGCTGGTGTGTGCCGTAGCCCACCTGCTCCACCCCATCGTGCGCCGTCCACTCGAAGTCGAACCGCCGCCCGTCGACCGCGACCAGCCGTACCTCGGCCGTCACCGTCAGCCCCTCCGGCGTCGCTCCCGTGTGGTTGATCACAATCTGGGCTCCAACCGTCATCTGCCCCGGCTCGAGGTGGCCCGCCATCCACTCCGCCGCCGTCTTCTCCACCAGCGCGCCCAGCGAGGGCGTCGAAAACACATCCGGCGTCCCCGCGACAATCCTGCTCGCGAAGTGTTCCGGCCCGCAGACCACGGATTGCCGTGCCGTCGCCCCAACCTGCATCCCTTCCAGCCCCATGCAGCCCTCCTTCCGCAGCGAAGTTCGGGCCGCATCATACGCCCCCATCGACACCCTCCCAACCAAAGCACGAAAATGAAACTGTCCAGCAGGCCGGGCAGCCGCCCTGCGTCGTGCGCGCAGGGAGGAAAGTCCGGACTCCACCGGGCAGGGTGCCAGGTAACACCTGGGCGGCGCGAGCCGACGGAAAGTGCAACAGAAACATACCGCCGTGGCGGCACCCGCCGCCGCGGTAAGGGTGAAATGGTGCGGTAAGAGCGCACCGGCGTCCCGGTAACGGGGCGGCCGTGCAAACCCCACCCGGAGCAAGGCCGAATAGGGGAGAAGGGCGCCCGGCCCGTCATCACTCCCGGGTTGGCCGCTAGAGCGCGTCAGCGATGCCGCGCCAAGAGAGATGGCTGCCGTCCCGCCCACGGCGGGATACAGAATCCGGCTTACAGGCCTGCTGGACGCCCACCCGGGCCGGTTCGCCCGGTCCCTCCGCCCATTCCCAGCCCCGCCTCCCATTCGCTACGATCGAACCAACACATACCCCCATGGAGTATCCCAATGCCTGCCGCAACGGCCACTGACGTGACCGACGCAACCTTCGCATCCGAAGTTCTCGAGCGTTCGAAAACCATCCCCGTCGTCGTCGACTTCTGGGCGCCCTGGTGCGGCCCCTGCCGCATGCTCGGCCCCGTCATCGAGAAGGTCGCCGCCGAAAACGAAGGGCGGGTCGTCCTCGCCAAGCTGAACACGGACGAAAACCCCCGCACGGCGATGCAGTACCGCATCCAGGGCATCCCTGCGGTGAAGGCGTTCAAGGACGGCCGGGTCATCGCCGAGTTCACCGGCGCCTACCCCGAGCCGCAGGTCCGCGCCTTCTTCCAGAAAGTCATCGCCTCCGCCGGCCCGGCCGCACCATCGCCGGCCGAGGAGCTCCTCCGGAAAGGCGATGTCGCCGGCGCTGAGCGCGAATACCGCGCCACCCTCCAGAAGTCCCCGAACGACCCCGACGCCGTCCTCGGGCTCGCCTCCATCCTCATCGCCCGCGGCGAGCGCGACGAAGCCACCCGCCTCCTCGACCGCCTCCCCACCGACCGGCGCGCCAGGGCCCTCAAGCACCGCCTCTTCCTCGACGAGTTCCGCCAGAAGCACGCCGCCGAAGACCTCGAGGGCGAGGCGCGCCGGAACCCCCGCGATCCCCGCGCGCGCTACCGCTGGGGCGTCATGCTCGCCGCCCAGGAGCGCTACACCGACGCCCTCGATGAGCTCCTCGAATCCGTCCGCATCGACCGCGCCTTCGCCGATGGCGCCGCCCGCAAGGCGATGCTCGCCGT
>NZ_DAOUAO010000138.1:0-26355 GCF_034433535.1 Tepidiforma sp. | reverse complement strand
CGCCGGCGACTCCCGCACCTGCCGCCTCTCGGCCGTACCCCTGCTCGTCCACGCCGTCCCGCCGTTCGCCGCGGTCGGAACCCGCCCGGCCGACCTGCCCTCGGCGCCCCCGCTCGCCTCAGCCACCATCCCCTTCGAGGGCAGCGCCTGGTCGGCCGTCCACGGCGCGGCGCCCGGGCTCGTGCGCCTCCACGCCGACGCCCGCACCGGCGAACTGCTGAGCGTCCAGGCCATCGGCCCCGGCGCCCATGAGATCGCCGGCATCGCCGGCATGCTCATGCAGGCCGAGGCGACCCTCGACCAGCTCGCCGCCGGGCTCGGCTGGCACCCCGCCCCCGCGGAGCTGCTCGTCGAAGCCGCCCGCCGGGCCGCCGCTCAGGCGCGCAGAGCGTAGACCTCGTACGTCACCCCGCCCGGGGTGGTGCTCCCAATCCCCACCGCCTGGACGCTGTTCAGCCAGGCGTACTTCTCGGCCCCCGTTTCGAACTGCGGCGTCGAATACACCTTCGTGCCGCCCTCCGCCGTCCGCGCTCCGATGCCCGTGTAGGTCACCAGGATCGCGGCGCCGTCTTCGGTCAGCAGCGTCAGCCGCACATCCAGCTTCATGCTCCCGTCCGGCCGCAGCGTCACCCAGTCCCCGCCCGAGTGTGGCACGACCGTGCCCTTCAGCTTCGGGCCTTCGAACGTCCCGCCCGGCACGCTCACGATCATCCGCGACCCCTGCGGGCCGCCCTGGATGACCGTCGGCGGCGCGACGTTCGCCGTCATCGTGAACAGGTACTCAACCGGCAGCTGATCCAGTGGCATCGCATCCTTCCTTTCGCTGGTGTTCGTGTCGTTCGCTGGCATCGGGCTCCCCGGGGCGCCGGGGCCGCCCGCGAGGCGCATCCTACCCCTGCGCCGGCGCCGCCGTCGTCTCGTGCATCACCACGCTCACCTCGCCCGCAAGCGCATCGTCCCGGATGAGGCGAACCACCTCCTCCGCGATGCGCTCCGGCGGCAGCAGCACCGCGCCGGCCAGCGACGGCTCCAGCCACGCCGCCGGCTTCGTCCCGTCGCCCGTCTTTGCGATGATCGGCGTATCCACCATCCCCGGGGCGACCGCGTTCACCCGCACGTTCTCCAGCTCCTTCAAAATGGCGCACGATTTCGTGAAGTGAATCACCGCCGCCTTCGAGGCCGCGTACACCGGGTCGAACGGCAGCGGCCCCATCCCGGCGATGCTCGCCGTGTTGACCACCACCCCGCCCTCGCCGTGCTCGCGGAAGGCCGCTACCGCCTCCCGCGTCCCCATCACCACCCCCGCTGTGTTCACGCTGATCACCCGGTGCACCTTCTCCAGCGGCGCATCCGGCCAGCCCGGCGTGTCTCCCGTCATGATCCCCGCGTTGTTGTGCACGATATCCAGCCGCCCGAACACGCGCTTCGCCGCCCGGAACAGCTCGGCGATGCCCGCAGGAGTGCCGACATCGCCCTGCACGAAGGCCGCCTCGCCACCGGCCGCCGCGATCCGCCGCACCGTCTCTTCGCCGCCCGCCGCGTCGATATCCACGACCACCACCTTCGCTCCCTCCCGCGCCAGCCGCTCCGCCGTCGCCCGCCCGATCCCCGAGCCCGCGCCCGTGACCAGCGCCACCTTGCCCGCGATCTCCATTGCCTGCCCTCCGTCGAGGAATCGCCGGATTTTACCCTGCTGGACAAATCCTTGGTCAATCGCCCAAGATTCCGCCCATGACAGTCGCCCCCGTTCCGCCGCCCCTCGCCCGCCGCCTCGCGCCCATTCCCCACCTGCGCGACGGGTTCGAAGCCTTCCTCCGTGCCTGCTACGACACCGACGCCGTGCCCGCCGCCACCCTCGAGCGCTGCCGGCGCCTCGTCGCCGCCCGCCACGGCTGCGACCCCGACCTGTGCGCGCCGCCCTTTGCCGACCTCCCCGCCCCGGAGCGGGACGCCCTCGCCCGCGGCGAAACCCCGCCCGGCCTCGGCCCGGTCGATGCCCTCTCCCTCGAAATCGCCGGCCTCATCCCCTGGCAGCACCACGACCTGCCCGATGCCCCCGTCCTCGCCCTCCGCCAGCACCTCGGCGATCGCGGCGTGGTCACGCTGCTCGCCGCCCTCGCCATGTTCGATGCCGCCGCCCGCATGTCCCTCGTCGCAGCCGCGTCAGCCCCGCAGGAGTAACCGCTATGTCCACCGTCCCCCGCGTCCCATCAGCTGTCCCGGGCGAGTCGCCCGCTTTCCACACCGTCCTCGCGCATGCCCCGGCCATCCAGTCCAGCTTCGCCCGCCTCTACGCCGCCTTCTGGATGGACCCCGCCCTCGGCCAGCGCGAAAAGGAACTCGCCCGCATCCGCAACGCCCGGGTCACCGCCTGCGGCTTCTGCCGCCAGGTGCGCTTCTCCCTCGCCCGCGACGAAGGGCTCGATGAAGCCACCCTCGACTTCGTCACCGACGCCTACCTCGCATCGCCCCTCAGCGACCGCGAAAAGCGCATCCTCCAGTACACCGACGGCATCATCGGCGACCCCTCCCGCGCCGACCCCGCCCTGGCCGAGGCGCTCCGCCGCGACCTCGGCGACGACGGCCTCGCTGAGCTGACCCTCGGAGTCGGCCTGTTCCTCGGCCTCGCCAGGGTCCTCATCACCCTCGGCCTCGAGCCGGAGTCGATGCCGGTCACCGTCCTCCCAACCCCGGGCTCCGCCGGCTACGCAGCTGCCCGTTAGCCGCCGGCGCCGCGCAGCACCCGCGGCGGGCTCCCCAGCCCGAACAGCGTACCCTTGCCCGTCACGGCGTCGAAGCTCTCCACCATCACCTCGATCGCTTCGCCGTCATCCAGCGTCACCACCCCGCGGCCGATGGCCGGCAGCGCCAGCATCGGCTCGGCGCGAAACTCCCCGCCCCAGCCCTGCACCCGCCCCGGGGGCGTCGGCTTCGTGAACAACTCCAGCGCCACGCGACCCTGGAACCCCGCCCGCAGCACCTCCAGTTCGGCCTCACCGCTCCAGCGCTGCTCATGCATCCGTCAGCCACCTCCGCGTTCTCCGCGTTCGCCGCCCGGCCATTGCAGGCCGTCGCGGGGGCCAGTATACTCCCGGCGCTGGCCGAACAGCCAAATGTTTGGATTGGAGGGGCAAGATGCGGAAGAAGCGCCACCCGCTTTCCGGCGCCATCTACGAAGAACTCCCCGGTAACCGCGTCCGCGTCACCAAGGGTGAACTCTCCGGCATCTTCGATGGCTTCACCACCCGCTACCTCGAAGGCACCCTCACCTACGCCGACCCGCACATGATCATCTGGGTCGGCGGCAAGCCCGTCGCCGGCCCCGGCCACCGCGCCGAGCGCACCCGCGGCCTCGAACTCGTCCACGACTAACCCGGAGGCTTCCACCATGGCACTCAAGACCATCGGCGACCAGGGTCGCGCCACCCCCGCAGGCTACCGCTCCGCCGGCACCCTCTACCAGGAGCTGCTCGACCAGGACAGCCGGCCCGTCCCGCCCGTCCTTCGCCTCGAATCCCCCATCGAGCCCGGCGTCACCCGCGTCCCCGCCGAGCAGTACTACAGCAAAGCGACCCACGACCGCGAGGTCGAGAAAATCTGGAAGCGCGTCTGGCAGATGGCCTGCCGCGAGGAAGACATCCCCAACGTCGGCGATTACATCGTCTACGACATCGCCCACCTCTCCTTCCTCGTCGTGCGCTCCGCCCCGGACCGCATCCAGGCCTTCCACAACGCCTGCCTCCACCGCGGCCGCCAGCTGCGCGAGTTCGACGGCCGCGGCGCCCAGGAGTTCCGCTGCCCCTTCCACGGCTGGTGCTGGGAAATCGACGGCTCCCTCAAGGAAGTCGTCTGCCAGTGGGACTTCCCCGAGGTCAACGAGCGCGACTACCACCTGCCCGAGGTGAAGGTCGGCACCTGGGGCGGCTTCGTCTTCATCAATCCCGACCCCGACGCCGAGCCGCTCGAAGCCTTCCTCGGCGACCTCCCCCGCCACTTCGAACGCTGGGACCTCGCCAACCGCTTCAAGCAGGCCCACGTCGCCAAGATCCTGCGCTGCAACTGGAAGGTCGCCCAGGAAGCCTTCATGGAGGCCTACCACGTCGTTGCCACCCACCCGCAGCTCCTCAACGGCATCGGCGATTCCAACTCCCAGTACGACGTCTTCGGCAACTTCTCCCGCGCCATCACCCCCAACGGCACCCCCAGCCCCCACCTTCGCGAGGCGCCCTCCCAGCAGGACATGCTCGACGCCATGTTCGACCGCAACCTCGATGACCCGCCCCTCGCCGAGGTGCCGCCCGGTATGGGCGCCCGCCAGTTCGCCGCCATGATCAGCCGCCAGGGCATGAAGGCCGTCATCGGCGAGGAAGCCGAAACCTACTGCGACGCCGAGTACCTCGACTCCATCTACTACACCGTCTTCCCCAACTTCCACCCCTGGGGCGCCTTCAACCGCATCACCTACCGCTTCCGCCCCCACGGCGACAACCCGGACGAGTGCATCATGGAGTGCATGTTCCTGGCGCCGTGGCCGAAGGGCGAACCCCGGCCGCCGGCCGCTCCCATCCACTGGCTCGGCCCCGATGACGACTGGGCCGACGCCCCCGAGCTCGGCATGCTCGCCCGCGTCTTCAACCAGGACACCTTCAACATCCCGAAGGTGCAGATCGGCCTGAAGACCATGAAGCGGCCCGAAGTCGTCTTCGCCAGCTACAACGAAACCAAGATCCGCCACTTCCACCAGCTCTACGACCGCTGGATGGAGCTCGAATAGCGGCCATGTCCCCCCTGCGCGCGACCGCGTGCTTCAGCCAGGCCGGAGGCGAGGACGCCATCGCCCGCGCCCTCGCCTCCGGGCTCGCCCGCGCCGCGCACGCCACCGATGCCGAGGCCGCCGCCCTCCTCGATGCCTGCGAGGCCTCCTTCGCCGCCCTCGAGGCCCGCGCCCGCGCCGCCCTCGCCGGGAGCCGCGTCACCCGCTCTACCGCCGCCTTCCACAGCGCCCTCCCCGACCTCGCCCCCTTCGTCCTCTACCGCCTTCCCGGCCTCCTGCTCGAGGCCGGCGCCTGCACCCCCGGGGACCTGCGCGCCACCGCCGGTGCGCCAGCGCCGTGGCTCGCCGCCCAGGCCCTCCGCCACCTGGCCATCTATGCCGCCGCCGCGCAGGCCGCCGACGCGCTCGAGGCCGGCGCCATCCCGCCAGCCCAGTTCCCCCGGGTCATCGCCGCGGCCGTCCGCCGCTTCGCCGCCATCGTCCCCGAAGGGCCGCTCACCCCCTGCACTGGAGGAACCGAAGCATGACCATCGCAGCTGCATCCCCGTACGCCTCCTGGCGCGACATCTTCGAATCGCGCAAGAAGAGCCCCGCCGAAGCGCTCGAAGCCGTCCAAAACGGTCACCTCGTCGGTCTCGGCATCCTCTGCCCGGGCGTGCTCACCCAGGCCCTGCTCGAACGCGCCGCCAAACTGGAGCGGGTCGATATCCGCTGCCTCGCCCCGCGCGAGGTGCCCATCTTCTCCCCCGGCGGCCCGCGCGGCGAGAAGGAGATCGAGCTCTTCATCGGCGATGCCCTCCGCCCCGCCCACGACCAGCGCATCGCCACCTACCTGCCCAACACCTTCATGCTCGGCTTCAAGGCGTTCGACTCCGGCCGCCCCGAGGCCCGCATCCCCGATGTCTTCCTCGTCTCCGTCTCCCCGCCCAACGACAAGGGTTACGTGAACTTCGGCCCGCACATGTGGCACAAGAAGGCCTACGCCCGCCGCTGCCGCCATACCATCGCCGCCATCGACCCCAACATCGAACCCGTCTTCGGCGATACCTGGATCCACGTCTCCGAAATCGACACCTTCGTCGACGGCTACATCAAGCCGGTCGACCTCGCTGCCGTCCGCCAGCGGATCGAAACCCAGGCCCCGCCCGAGCACCGCGAGGCGCTCCTCGGCATCCTCGCGCAGGCCTCGCCCGACCAGGTCGCCCTCGTCGAAGACATGTTCCACCTCATGCCGCCCGGCATCCTTCAGCAGGCCTTCGGTCTCGCCGAGGTCGACCACGCCGCGCAGGCCATTGCCGAGCACCTGAAGACCCTCATCCGCGACGGCGATACCATCCAGGTCGGCGTCGGGCAGCCCAGCTCCCTCATGTTCAAGGCGGGCGCCTTCGACGACGCCCACGACCTCGGCCTCCACACCGAGCTCGGCTCGCCTGGCCTCGCCCGACTCTGGGAGCGCGGCATCCTCACCGGCAGCCGCAAGAGCATCCACCGCGGGCGCGCCGTCGCCACCGCCTGGACCGGCTGCGATGGCAACGACCTCCGCATCATCGCCGGCAACCCCGCCTTCGAACTCTACGATTCCGACTACCTCCTCAACCCCCTCCTCATGGCCCAGAACCACCAGATGACCTCGATCAACAGTGCCGTCGCGGTCGACCTCCTCGGGCAGGTCGCCAGCGAAGACCGCTTCGGCGGCCACATGGTCAACGGCACCGGCGGCCAGCCCGATACCCACCTCTCCGCCGCCCTCTGCAAGAACGGCCGGGCCATCACCGTCCTCCGCTCCACCGCGCTCGAAGGCACCGTCTCCAAGATCGTCGCCCAGCACCCCGAGGGCACGCTGGTCACCATCCCGCGCTACCTCACCGATACCGTCATCACCGAGTACGGCATCGCCCGCCTGCTCGATAAGAACCACCGCCAGCGCGCCGAAGAGCTGATCAGCATCGCCCACCCCGATTTCCGCGGCGAACTCCGCCAGCAGGCAAAGCAGCTCTGGGGCAGCCTCGAATGAGCAGCGAACCGCCGCAGGGCGGCTCTCTCGAGGGGAAGGTCGCCGTCGTCCTCGGGGCCTCCTCCGGCATCGGCCGGGCCGCCGCCCTCCGCTTCGCCCGCGAAGGCGCCCGCGTCATCGCCGCAGCCCGCCGCCTCCCCGAGCTCGAATCCCTCGCCGCCGAGTGCGGCGCCGTCCCGATCCGCTGCGATATCACCGTCGATGCCGACGTCGAAGCCCTCGCCCGCGCCGCCCTCGACCGCTTCGGCACCCTCGATATCGCCCTCAACACCGCAGGCTTCGAGCAGAGCACCCCCATCCGCGACCTCACCCCCGAGCGCCTGCACGCCATGGCCAGCGTCCAGTTCCTCGGCGCCGTCTCATTCATCCGCCACATGGCCAACGCCATGGCCGCCACCGGCGGCGGCTCGCTCATCACCATCTCCTCCATCACCGCCCGGCTCGTCGGCGAAGGCCTCGCCGCTTACGGCGGCTCCAAGGCCGCCATCAACCACATCACCCGCATCGCCGCGCTCGAATACGGGCCCGCCGGGGTGCGCGTCAACGTCGTCTCGCCCGGCCTCATCGAAACGCCGATGACCGCCCACATGTTCGTCCCGCCCGTCGTCCGCGCCTTCACCCGCGAAACCCCCCTTGGCCGCATGGGCACCGTCGCCGATGTCGTCGAAGCCATCACCTGGCTCGCTTCCGATGCCGCCAGCTTCATCACCGGCCACGACCTCCCGGTCGATGGCGGCCAGCTTACCCGCCGCCTCCCCTCCCGCGCCGATTTCGTTGCCGCGCAGTAATTGTTGACCACATCGCTCGACTTTCTCCGGTCGTGGGCGTACACTCCACCCCGGGGAGTCCCCCCGATCCACCACGGCCGTCCACGGAGGTCACCATGTCCGACGCAGAAATCGCCGCCCGCGGCTACGCTCACCCCGAAGTCCTCGTCTCCACCGAATGGGTCGCCCAGCACCTCAACGACCCGTCCGTCCGCATCATCGAATCCAACGAAGACCCCCTCCTCTACCCCTCCGGCCACATCCCGGGCGCCGTCCAGGTCGACTGGGCTGCCGACCTCAACGACCCCCTCCGCCGCGACTACCTCGACCGCGCCGGTTTCGAAAAGCTCATGAGCCGCATCGGCGTCACCCCCGAGACCACCGTCGTCTTCTACGGCGACAAGAACAACTGGTGGGCCTGTTACGCCTTTTGGGTCTTCCAGCTCTTCGGCCACACCAACGCCAGGGTGATGGACGGCGGCCGCCTCAAGTGGGAAAAAGAAGGCCGCCCGCTCACGAAAGAGGTTCCCACCTACCCGCCCACCGAGTACCGCGCCAACGAACGCGACGACAGCAAAATCCGCATCTTCCGCGATGAGGTCCTGAAGAAACTCGGCACCGGCGTCAAGCTCGTCGATGTCCGCAGCCCGCAGGAGTACACCGGCGAGCGCACCCACATGCCCGAGTACCCCCAGGAAGGCGTCCTCCGCGGCGGGCACATCCCCGGCGCCAGGAACGTCCCCTGGGCCCGCGCCGCCAACCCCGAGGACGGCACCTTCAAATCCGCCGCCGAGCTCCGCGCCATCTACGAACAGGAGCAGGGCCTCAGCCCCAACGATGAGGTCATCGCCTACTGCCGCATCGGCGAGCGCAGCTCCCACACCTGGTTCGTCCTCAAGTACCTCCTCGGCTACCCCAACGTCCGCAACTACGACGGCTCCTGGACCGAGTGGGGCAACTCGGTCGGCGTCCCCATCGAAAAATAACCGCTACGATCAGAACAGCCCGGCCGGGGGCCGAATCGCCCCCGGCCATCCCCGGAGACCCTGTGGCCACACCGCCTGAAGCCTTCCAGAAAGTCCTCGAAGACTTCCAGTGGGCCGACCGCACCGAGCGGATCGACCTCCTCATCGGCTACGCCGACCGCTTCAAGGAAGTCCCGCCCACCATCGCCACCCGCCCGTTCCCCGAAGAACACCACGTGCAGAAATGCGAATCCGACGCCTACGTCTGGGCCGAAGACCTGCCGGATGGCACCCTCAAGTTCCACTTCGCCGTCGAAAACCCGCAGGGCCTCTCTGCGAAGGCGTGGGCCGTCATCCTCGATGAAACCCTCAGCGGCCAGCCCCTCGAGCAGGTCGCAGCTGTCCCCTGCGATAGCGTCTTCACCGTCTTCGGCAAAGAAGTCTCCATGGGCAAAGGCATGGGCCTCATGGGCATCGTCGATATGGTCACCGCCTTCGCCCGCCAGCGTCTCAACCAGCGCGGCGCCGACCAGACGTAACACATTTGTTCGTTGACCCCGCCCCCGGCCCGCCGTAGCATCGAACGAGCACCAGCGGACCGGAGGCCATGCCCAAGTTCATCTTCGTCACCGGCGGCGTCGTTAGCTCCGTTGGCAAGGGCATCACCACCGCCAGCCTCGGCAGAATCCTCAAATCCCGCGGCATCCGCGTCACCATCCAAAAGCTCGACCCCTACCTCAACGTCGACCCCGGCACCATGTCCCCCTATCAGCACGGGGAAGTCTTCGTTACGGTCGACGGCGCCGAAACCGACCTCGACCTCGGCCACTACGAGCGCTTCATCGACCAGGACCTCACCGCCGCCTCCTCCGTCACCTCCGGACAGGTCTACCTCTCCGTCCTCGAACGCGAGCGCCGCGGCGATTACCTCGGCGGCACCATCCAGCAGGTCCCCCATCTCACCAACGAAATCAAGGCCCGCATCTACGGCGTCGCCGAGCGCACCGGCTGCGATGTCCTCATCTGCGAAGTCGGCGGCACCGTCGGCGATATCGAAGGGGAAACCTTCATCGAGGCCATCCGCCAGATTCGCCACGAACAGCCCCGCGATACCTGCCTTTCCGTTCACGTCTGCTTCCTCCCCTACGTCGGCGCCACCGGCGAACTCAAGACCAAGCCCACCCAGCACTCCGTCCGCGAACTCCGCTCCAAGGGCATCCAGCCCGACGCCATCGTCCTTCGCAGCGACCACCCCGTCCCCCGCGATATCACCGAGAAAGTCGCCCTCTTCTGCGACGTCGAACCCCGCGCCGTCATCCCCATGGAGACCGCCGAGACCATCTACGAAGTCCCGCTCACCCTCGAGGAGCGCGGCCTCGGCGATTTCGTCCTCGACCGCCTCAACCTCCACGGCTCGCGCGACCTCGCCGAGTGGCGCGAACTCGTCCATCGCCTCAAACACCCCTCCGGCAGCGTCGAAGTCGCCGTCGTCGGCAAATACGTCGAACTCCGCGATGCCTACATCTCCGTCAAGGAAGCTCTCGCCCACGCCGGCATCGCCAACAGCGTCGAAGTCGATATCCGCTGGGTCCACGCCGAAGAGCTCGAATCCCGCGACCCTGCCGACCTCCTCGCCGGCGTCCACGGCATCGTCGTGCCTGGCGGCTTCGGCGAGCGCGGCTGGGAAGGCAAGATTCGGGCCGCGGCCTACGCCCGTACCACCCACACGCCCTACCTCGGCCTCTGCCTCGGCATGCAGGCCCTCGTGACCGAGTTCGCCCGGGGCGTGGCCGGACTCGTCGAAGCCAACAGCACCGAATTCGATCCTGAGTCCCCCCACCCCGTCATCAGCCTCCTCGAAGAGCAGCAGGGCGTCACCAACCTCGGCGGTACCATGCGGCTCGGCGCCTACCCCTGCCGCCTCGTGCCGGGCAGCCTCGCCCACCGCTGCTACGGCACCGACCTCGTCAGCGAACGGCACCGCCACCGCTGGGAGTTCAACAACGCCTACCGGGCCGCCCTCGAGGCCCGCGGCCTCCGCGTCAGCGGCACCTCGCCCGATGGCAGCCTCGTCGAAATCTCCGAAATCACCGGCCACCCCTTCATGCTCGGCACCCAGTTCCACCCCGAGCTCCAGAGCCGGCCCAACCGCCCCCACCCCCTGTTCCGCGGGTTCATCTCCGCGGCGCTCGCTCGCAGCACCAGCCCCGCCGGCGCCGCCAGCCTGACTGCCTGACTCACTCCAGCTTCAGCGCGCTCCGCACCTCGGGGTTTTCCAGGTCCAGCTCGAACGTGTTGTAGGTGTAGGATGCGCCCGTGTCCGGCGCCACACCCTGCCGCACCTCCGCCAGCCGCAGCACCCCCCACGAAATCATGCTGTTCACCAGGTTCTTCACCTCCAAGTCCTCCCGCCCTACCACCGGCTTCAGCGTTTCGAGAATCCGGTTGAACGTCAGCCACCCCACCCCCGGCTTGTTCCGCTCGTCGTGGATCGCGACGATGACCTCCCGCCGCTGCTCGGGCGAAAGGTCGTTGTAATTGAACCGGGCGTAGTCGTACCGGGGCAGCTCCTGCACCGTGCCGCGCGGGCGCTCCGCCGTCTCCGGGCGCTCCCCCGGCAGGTAGAGCCAGTCGGTGAAGTCATGATTCACCATCCGCACCAGCCCCTGCTCCGCCAGCGCCCGCGCGAAGTCACCCGCCCGCCCCTTCGCCACCCGCTGAAACTCCGCCGGCGGCATCCGCTTCTGGAGCTCCTGCCCCACCAGCGAAAGCGGCAGGTCTCGCCCGCTCTCCCGGAACTCCTTCACCATCGCCAGCAGGTACAGCAGCACCTCCGCCACCTCCCGCGGCTCCGCCGAAACCGGCCCCTTCGCCTGCGCCAGCTCGATCGCCCGGACCGCCGCTGCCGCGACCTTCGGCTCGATCTTCGTCACCTCCGCAGCTTCAGCAGGCGGCCCGCTCCGCTCCCCCTCCGGGTCAACGTCCAGGTCGTAATACAGCACCACGTCCGCCTGCTGCACCAGCTGCGCCGAGGTTGCCCACGAAACGCCGATCACCACCACCCGCTTCCCCCGCGCCCGCAGCAGCATCAGCACATGAAAGAAGCTGTGGTCGCCTGAGGCGATGACGAAGGTCCCGATATTCGGGTACACATGGCTCGCCTCTACGCAATCGGCCGCCAGCTTCACATCCACCGAGTTCTGGATGCGCGCCTCGCCCTCCGCCGTGGTGTACCGGCGCGTCAGCACGTACACCGGCTCCAGCCCCGCCGCGTAGAGCGACGCCGGGTCCCCCGATTGCACGGGGTCCTGCCAGTCGGCATAGGCCCGCGCATAGGCCACCCGCCCGAACCGCTCGGCCGCCTCCCGCAGCGCCGTCACGTTCACCCGCCGGTTCCGCTGCATCAGGCTGAATTTCAGGTTCTCCCAGTCCACCAGGAGCGCCACATCCTCCTGGGCCGCACCCGGCATCGCCTCGCGCATACCCCAATCCTACCCGACCCGGTCCCCGGCAGCGCCTGCCTGGCCCACATGTGCCAAAGCTGTCACTAGACATTAGCTATGCCTAATTTCTACCGTGTGACACGATTCGTTCAGCGCACGCGACTGCTATCACCACCGGAGTTCGCCGATGCTCTACAGCCTGCTCATCACCTTCCGCGAAGGTCTCGAGGCCGCCCTCATCCTCGGCATCGTCCTCGCCTATCTGCGGCGCGCCTCCCCCGGCACCTCCCCCCGGCCCATTTGGCTCGGCGCGGGCCTCGCCGGCGGGCTCAGCCTCGGCGCCGCCGTCCTCCTCGAGCTCCTCGCCATCGAACTGCCCGGCCGCTGGCAGGAGCTCATCGAAGGCGCCGCCATGCTCCTCGCCGTCATCATTCTCACCTGGATGCTCGCCTGGATGCGCCGCCAGTCTGCAAGCATCGGCCGCGAACTGCGCGCCCGCGTCGATACCGCGCTCGATGCCGGTTCCGGCTTCGCCCTCGGCCTCCTCGCCTTTACCGCCGTCGGCCGCGAAGGGCTCGAAACCGCCCTCTTCCTCTTCGGCGGCACCGGCCGCGCCGATTCCGCCGCCCTCTACTGGTCCGGCGCCATCCTCGGCCTCTCCCTCGCTGCAGTCGCCGGCGTCCTCCTCTACCGCGGCAGCCGGGCCATCCCGCTCCGCGCGTTCTTCAACGTCTCCTCGGTGCTCCTCATCATCCTGGCGGCGGGCATGGTCCCCAACGCCCTCAAGGAGCTCCGCGAAGCCGATCTCATGGTGAACCTCGGCCCGCGCCTCTGGGACACCTACAACCTCCTGCCCGATAACGAAGGGCCCGGCCGGCTCCTCGCCACCATCCTCGGCTACGATGCCAGCCCCTTCGCCGGCCAGGTCCTCGCCTATCTCGCCTATCTCGCGATCGCCCTTGCCGTCTACGTCCTTGCCGGGCGCCCCCGCCCCGCCCTTGCCACCCCCGCACACGGAGCCACCGCATGAACCGCCGTATCCTCCTGCCCCTCGCCGCCCTCCCCCTCCTCCTTTCCGCCGTCCCCTGCTCAGAGAGCGAAGGGCGCCCCGTCGATGTCGTCCTCGGCGAAAACACCGATGGCAGCATGTACATGCGCCCGGCCTCCATCTCCTTCACCCCGGGCGAGACGATCACCTTCTACGTCAAGAACGAAGGCTCCAGCGACCACGAATTCGAGAGCGATGAGGCCGGCATCGAAGAAGTCATCATCCCCCGCGGCCGCACCCGCAAGGTCACCTGGAAGGCGCCGCAGTCCGGCAGCTACCCCGTCTACTGCGACATGGCCGGCCACCGCGCCGCCGGCATGGAGGCCACCCTCGGCCCCGCCCGGTAGGCCGCCCGCGCCTGTTACAACTCCATAACAGCGGGCTCGCGGCATGCTCCGGGACCCGCGCCGTGTGCTACCGTAAGAGACGCCGAATCCCGGCGCCCGCCGGGAACGGGGGACCCACTACCTGGGGTGCATCCCTCCTCCGGGAGGGACGGCGACTTCCGACGCCGAACCCGTCAGCTAACCCCGTAGGCGTTCGGAGGAGTGCTGCTGCCTCCTCTCGCATTCGCCCCGGGCCGGCACCGCCAGGTGCCCGCCCCCAGGCCGCACAGGAGGTTAGCCCGTGCAGTTCGCCATCTCACCGTCCACCATCCCCGCCCGCCGCACCATCAGCCGCGAGTGCGACCTCAGCCTCGCGCGCATCGTCGAAGCGGCCACCCGCCTCCGCTCCTGGGCGCTCATCTCCGGTGAGCGCATCGTCGGTCTCCCTTTCGTCCGCCTCCGCGGCGAGCTCAGCTGCGAGGTACACCTCCCCGTCGATGGCCGAGTCGTGCCCCACCCGCAGACCGGCGTCTCCAGCCATGAGGCACCGGCATCGCCGGCCGTCTCCCTCCGCGTCGTGCGCTTCGGCGAAATCCGCGCCCTCGTGCGCGAGCTCGAAAGCGAAATCGCGGTCGATTGCGGCATCGCCGGGCCTGTCGAGTTCCACCCCTCCACCGCAGAGTTCACCTACGGCACCCTCCTCTGGCCGGTCCATCGGCTGGCGCCCTCCCTCGGGAGCGCCGTCGCCCTGCCCGGCCGCCGAGAACTCTCGGGGGTGGCTTCTTGAGGCGCTGGGCGCCGCTGCTGGCCCTCCTCACAGCCGGCGCCCTCGCCGTCGCCGCCTGCGGCGGGGACGATGATCAGGACCCCACGCCCACTCCGCCGCAGGCGTCCCCAACCGCTGAAACGGCAACCCCTGGCGCCAGCACCCCCACCGCCGCAGCGCCCACCCCAACCGCCGAACCGACGCCCGTCGTCTTCGAACCCACCTTCACCTGCGATAGCCCCATCACCTACCTCGAAGCCCGCCTGCGCCGCGGCGAACAGGTCGAACTCCAGGGGCCGGTCCTCGGGGTGATGGACCGCAACGGCGATGCCATCCTCTCCGTTGGCGCGCCGATCAGCGCCACCCTCCGCGTGGAGGTCATCGTCCCATCCGGAAGCCGCGGCAACTTCCCCGCCGATCCCCTCCTCGGCTTCGCCGACCGCACCATCTGCGTCCGCGGTACCGTCTCCGAAATCGGCGGTGTCATCGCTATCGCTGCCACCACCCCCGACGCCCTCACCGTCGTCGCCGAATAGTCCGGAGGTCACCCATGGCCGTTCGCAACATCACCATCGCCCGACAGGTCGGGACCGGCGGCGAAGAGGTCGCCCGCCACGTCGCCGACGCGCTCGGCTTCCGCCTGCTCGATTACCGCCTCGTCCAGGAAGCCGCCTTCGAAGCCGGCGTCTCCCCCGAGACCGTAGCCGAAGCCGAGCGCCGCCCTTCCTTCTTCGCCCGCATCCTCGAGGCCCTCGCCCGCACCCCCGGCGCCCATGCCGTCACCTGGGGCGAACCGGTCGATATCGGCGCTACCCCCATCCTCACCTCGGCCGATTACCGCCAGCTCATCCAGCAGGTCGTCGAAGACTTCGCCGCCCACGGCTCCGTCGTCTTCCTCGGCCACGGCGCCCAGTTCATGCTCCGCGGCCGCCCCGATACCTTCCGCGTCTTCATCTCCGGCAGCGAAAGCGAACGCGTCCGCCGCCTCGCAGCGCAAATGGCGGTCGCTCCCGATGACGCCCGCGAGGTCCTCATCCGCTCCGACCGCGAACGGGTGGCGTACTTCCGCGAATACTTCGGCGCCGAATGGCTCAGCCCTGCATCCTACGACCTCTGCGTCTCCACCGACCGCCTCGAGCCGCGGGCCGTCGCCCGGCTCATCCTCGCCGCGCTCGACCTGGCCGCACCGGTCCCCGCCTGAGCCAACCGGCTCTCGGGTGAGCTGAGCTCCCCTCCAGCGCGCTCCAGGGGGCAACACCTGCCGGCCGCGGCCATTTTTCCTGAGCGGTAACTCGGTGACCTGTTCCCGGCGCTCGCGCATCCGTATTTCTCCGTAGGGTTCACCGTGTTGGCCATCAAGACCCGGCGCTCCTGATGCGCACGCCGGGTCTTCGGCGCCCATGCCGGCATAGCGGGCCCGGTGTCCCATGCCGTCACGGAGGAACCACCGGAGCCAGAGGTCAACTGCCCCTACCTGTCACCGTTCGCCCGGCCGGCCTATCGGCCCAGTCCCCTGCGGAGCCCCTGCGATGCGCGTCCCTGTCCTCCCACGCCACCTGCACATCGTCCTCCTCCTCGCGACCGTCCTCGCCGCACTCCTCGCCGCCGGCCCCGCCCGGCCGGTCAGCGGCCAATCGCCCACCGGCACCATCTACCTCGCCAAAGTTGTCCTCGGCGACCCCGCCGACGCCACCTGGTTCTCCGCCGAGGTCGTCGGCGACCCCTCCCGGACCTACGGCTTCAGCCAGGGCGCGAACGGCACCATCCCCGATGTCCCCCTCGATGCACCGGTCATGGTCCGCGAGCTCCTCCCCTCCGGCTACGACTACAGTGGCTGGGCATTCGGCACGTTCGCCCGCAGACTGGTCTGCCCCGATGCGCCCCAGTCCGACCGCGACGCTGCCGAGGTCACCCTCACAGAGAAGGCCCCGCAGGCCGTCATCTGCTTCTACAACAGGCCGCGGCAGAACGACCAGCCCGGCGGCCCCGCCGGCGAACTCATCGCCCGCAAGGTCATCCCCGGCTTCCCCGAGGACGAGACCCCGTTCACCGTGGAAGTCCACTCGCCCACGTTCGACAGCCAGGGCGTCTTCCCCCGCGCCGTCATCACCCAGTCGAGCCCCGCGACGTTCACCATCTACCCCAACGAGTCCCACCGCATCCAGGAGCTCCTGCTCAATACCCCGTACCGCTACCTCGGCTGGTCGCTCGGCTGGTACAAAGGCGGGGAATCCGGCTGCCCGGCCGAGCCTGACGCTAACGGCTGGCCCGAGTTCTCCTTCGACCCCGACCGGGACGGCACCGGCCCCTTCGTCATCTGCCTCTACAACGCACCCGGCCGCCGCGCGGAGCCGGTTGACCCCGTGGACCCCGACCTCCCCTGGAGCGGCACCATCCTCGTCAGGAAGGTCATCCCCGGCGCCCCAGGCGATGAGACCCTCTTCACGGTCGAGGTCACCCAGGCTGGCTCCTCCGCGCCGCCAGCCACTGCCGAATTCAGCCAGCAGCAGCACGCGAAGTTCAGCCCGCTTCCCCCCGGCGTCTACCGGGTCCGCGAGCTCCCCGCCCCCGGCTACACCACCCTCGGCTGGGCCTACGGCCAGCTGACCGTGAGCAAGGAAGGCCCCGTCGGGCTCTCCTGCCCGGAGGAGCCCCAGGCCGAAGGTAATGAGACCGGCGTCGAATTCACCGGCGTGCCCCCATCCCCGGAAAACCCCGGACCCATCGGCAGCCCGCCAATCGACGAAAACGGCAACGTCCTGTTCTGCTTCTACAACGCACCGGCCCTGAGCTCCGAAGACCCGCAGGAAACCGGCGTAACCATCCGCATCGAAAAGACCGAGAACATTGTGGGCTTCGAGCGCCCCGGCGAAGGCTGGAGCTTCACCGTGAGCGGCTGCGGCATCGAGCCCCGCACCCTCGTCACCGGTCCCGATGGTTCGGCCGTGGCCGAAGGCCTTCCGCCGGCCGCGAACTGCACCTACACCGTCAGCGAATCGCCCCGTCCCGGCTGGACCGCTGCAACCCCCGCGCAGGAAGCCCGCCCGCAGGAGCCCGGCGAAACCGTGACCCTGCGCTTCCTCAACATCCGCGACTGGAATCCGCCGTGCCTCGGCTTCTGCGGCGAGGTCCTCCCGCCCACCGACAGCAATCCGCCGGCCCCCGCCACCCCCGCGCCGCAGGTTCCCGCGCCGGCCTCCCCGGTCGCGACCCCGCCATCTGCGGCGACGCCTGCCCCCGGGGCGGGCGGACCGCCCGCAGCCAGCTCCAGCCCCGGCCCCGATGCGCCGCGGGCCGCACTCGCCACCCCCATCGCGCCGGCCACCGGCAACGGCGACGCCCCCGCGCCTTCGCCCCTGGCGTGGCTGCTGGTCGCCCTCGCCTCCGCCTGCTTCGGCGCCGGCACCCTCGCCCTCGCCGCCCTCCGCCGCTGAACCCCCGCCGGGAGCGGGGGAGCCCGCTCCCGGCGGGGGCTCCCGGCTCCCGGTTCCCGGGTGGGGCCGCGGCGTGGCGGTGGCTCCCGGGCGGGGCGGGGCTCCCGGTTCCCGGCTCCCACCTCCAACCTTCCACCTTCCACCTCCCACCTCCCACCTCCCATAGCCCACCTCCCATAGCCCCCGCCTATACCCCACCCCGCAGCTATCCACTGGCACGCCCTTCACCCGCGCGCTTAGAATGAACAGGCCGTGCACCCGGGGCCCATCCCCCGCGGGCTCCCACACTCCTGCACCCGGGATTTCTCACCATGGAAGATGTCGTTCTCGTCAGCGGTGTCCGCACCGCCATCGGCCGGTTCCAGGGCTCCCTCGCCGATGTCCCCGCCTCTGACCTCGGCGCCCACGTCATCCGCGAAGCCGTCAACCGCGCCGGCATCCAGCCCGACCGCGTCGACCACGTCGTCATGGGCATCGTCGGCCAGGTCGCCGAAGACGCCTACCTCTCCCGCCACGCCGCGGTCAAGGCCGGCCTCCCCATCGGCACCCCGGCCATGAACGTCAACCGCATCTGCGGTTCCGGCCTCGAGGCCATCAACACCGGCTCCCGCCTCATCCAGAGCGGCGACGCCGAAGTCGTCGTCGCCGGCGGCGCCGAAAACATGACGCGCATGCCCTTCTACCTGCGCAAGGCCCGCCAGGGCTACCGCCTCGGCCACGACAGCATCGAGGACGGCATCATCCACATGCTCAGCGACCCCTTCAAGGGCTACCACATGGGCATCACCGCCGAGAACCTCGCCGAGCGCTTCGAAGTGAGCCGCGAGGCCCAGGATGAATTCGCCGCAGAAAGCCAGCGGCGCGCACTCGCCGCCATCGAAGCCGGTCGCTTCAAGGAGCAGATCGCCCCGATCACCATCCGCGTCGGCCGCGAAGAGAAGGTCTTCGATACCGACGAGCACCCCCGCGCCACCACCGTCGAGGCCCTCGCAAAGCTCCGGCCTGCCTTCAAAGAAGGCGGCGTCGTGACCGCCGGCAACGCCAGCGGCATCAACGACGGCGCGGCCGCGCTCGTCCTGATGAGCGCCAGCAAGGCGAAGGAGCTTGGCGTCCAGCCCCGCATGCGCATCGTGGCCCGCGCCGAGGCCGGCGTCGACCCCGCCATTATGGGCAGCGGCCCCATCCCGGCCATCCGCAAGGCCCTCGAAAAGGCCCAGATGACCCTCGACCAGATCGACTGCATCGAGCTCAACGAGGCCTTCGCCAGCGTCTCCTGCGCCTGCGCCTCCGAGCTCTGCCTCGACCCGGCAAAGGTCAACCCGAACGGCGGCGCCATCGCCCTCGGACATCCGATCGGCGCGACCGGCGCGATCCTCACCGTCAAGCTCATGTACGAACTCGAGCGCACCGGCGGCCGCTTCGGCATCGTCAGCCTCTGCATCGGCGGCGGCCAGGGCATCGCCACCATCTTCGAACGCGTCAATTAGCCGCGCCGCACCGCTCCAGCAAGCAGAGGGCCGCCCGTACGGGCGGCCCTCCAGTTTCTCCTCGTCCGGGGCTGCCTCAGCCCTCGGCCCCGGAGCTTCCCTGCCGCAACCGGGCCTGCTCCGCATGCACCACCTTCGCGCAGCGGTCCTGCATCGTCGCCAGGCCCGCCCGCCGCGCGCGCTCCAGCCCGCTCTCGTTGGTGATGCCCTCCTGCAGCCACACGCACTTCGCCCCAACCGCGATCGCGTCGTCGATCACCTCGTCCGTATCCGCCGGCCGCACGAACACATCGACCACGTCGATCGGCTCCGGCACGTCCCGCAGCGAAGCGTAGGCCCGCTCGCCCAGGATCGTGTCCGCCGGGAACCGCCCTCGGTGCACCGGGATGACCCGGTAGCCCTGGTCCTGCAGGTACCTCGCCACCCCGTAGGCCGGGCGATCCTCGCGGCTGTCCAGCCCCACCACCGCGATCGTCTTCGCGTTCATCAGCACCTCAACGGCGTCGCCCACGTTTCCTCCTTGTTGCCGGCGCAGATTCCCGCTCCTTCCGGACCGGTTCGCCGGTTTCTATATCGATTTCGACCAGCTCCCAGCCTTCCGGCAGCTCGATGCGCGCGCCCGTCATCCCGGCGATCGCCTGGGCCACCGCCAGGGTGCGGTCCATGCCGTCCTCCTGCCCGTAGGCAGGCACAGGCACTGTGAACATCGTCAGCCGCTTCCCGCTGGCCTTCACCAGCACCAGCGAAAACTGCCGCAGGTCGTCCTGCTGGTCCTGCCAGCGGTCGGGACGGTCCCCCTCCAGCACCACCTCCAGGTGGTCGATCTTCGCGAACGGCACCAGCTCCTTCGTGCCGATCCCCATGCCGAGGTAGCCCTGCTGCCAGGTCGCCGAACCCTTGCGCCGGTCCACCACCACATCGGCGCCCACGAGCGCGCCGACCAGCCCCATCACCGAGACCGGCACGAGGATCACCAGCACCAGCAGCAGCGTCACCAGCAGCCAGAACGGCAGCCCCGGTCCGTGCTCCACCATCAGCCAGCCGATCCCCAGCGAAATCACCAGCCCGATGAGCGGCAGCACCACCGTCCCCCGGGCGCTCCTGATCTCCACCCGGTCATCCCCAATCACCGCCATCGCCCGGTGCAGCAGCACCGTGCGCTTGCCATCGCGCCGCCGCTCCACCACATGGGCCGGGAGATCGTTCACCATCATCCCCGATGGTTGCCGCTCCGGCCCGCCGGGTCAACGCTCCCGCCGACACCGTACGGCCGCCAATGGACCGAATCCGCCCGTCTGCCTAGTCTGGAATCCGAAGCCCCCGCGCTTCCCACCCCCGCACCGGAGCCCGCACCCTGGACTGGTGGCGCATCGTCCACGTCCTCGCCCTCATCTGGCTCGGCGCCGGCCTCGGCGCCACCTACCCGCTCATCCTCCGCGCCTGGGCCACGAAGGACCTCAAGTACCGCGCCACCTGCCTCATCGAAGCTGCCAACAACGAAACGCGCGTCCTGCTCCCCGGCGCCATGGCCAGCGGCATCACCGGCTTCTTCTGGGCCGTTGCCGCCGGCTACAACTTCATCCGGGATGGCTGGCTCGGCGTCCTCACCCTCCTCTACATCTTCTTCTACTTCGTCTGCCTGCCCCTGCTCGGCTTCGGCCTCCGCCGCGCCCGCCTCGCCGCGCTCATCGCCCAGAAAAAGGGGGAGGAAACCGAGGAACTCCGCCAGGTCCTCGAAGACCGCGTCCCTATCGTCTTCGGCACAATCCTCGTGCTCAGCGTCCCCCTGCTGGCCTGGCTCGCTGTCTTCAAACCGTTCTAACCGCGAACTCGCCCCTGCCTAGAACACAAGCTGCGCGCCCCCGCCGCGCACCTCCCCCGGCCCCGGCGGGTTGCCCACCCAGCGCAGCAGGTCCACGGGGTCGAAGCGCCCGATAGCGTCGGCTTCCCCGCGCGGGTACGCGAACGGCCGGCGGGCATCGTCCCCCGGCGGCAACATCGTCAGCTCCGCCCGGTAGACCAGCGCCAGCTCCCAGCCCTCCCCTTCGAACGGGAACGACAGCGCATCGACAATCTCCAGGCTCGAAACCGCGCTCTCGCACCAGTCGTCCGCCAGCTCCGCGGCCGTCTCGTACGGGTTCTCGCCGAAGCCCATCACCGTCCACGGCAGCCAGCGGCCCCGGGCTTCGCGCACCGGCACATCGAACACCACCAGCCGCCCCTCGAACACCGGAACCAGGTAGACCGCGATGTGCGCCCCGCCCCGCACAAACCCGCCCGCCGGTGGACCGAAGAACGCCTGCGCCACCCCCCGATTCTCCCCCGCGCTCCCCCCGGCTGTCGAAGCGCCGCTCAGATCACCCCGGCGAACGTCTCGAGGTTGACCGGCCCCACCGCTGCGAGGATGGCCGCTCCCGGGTCGAGCACCCTGCGGCCCACCGCCAGCAACTCGTCCGCCGTAATCCGGTCGATCCGGTCCACCACCTCGTCCACGGTCAGGATGTCGCCCAGCAGCAGCTCCTGCGAGCCCAGCCAGCCGGCCACCGCCCGCGAATCCTCCATCCGCAGCTGGATGCGCCCCTTGGCCATCTCCTTCGCCTTGGAAAGCTCCGCCGCCGGGATGCCCTCCAGCAGCCGGAGCGTCTCCGCGATGGTCGCCTCCGCCGTGGTCCTCGCCTGCTCCGGGTCGCAGCCGGCGTAAATGGTCAGCGCACCGGCATCCCGGAACTCGCTCGCATAGCTGTGGATGTCGTACACCAGCGCCCGCTCCTCCCGCAGCTCGAGGAACAGCCGGCTCGACATCCCCTCCCCCAGCAGCGTGCTCAGCAGCTCCACCGCGAACCGCTCGGGGTGATTCGCCGGCACCCCGGGGAAGGCGATGCACAGGTGCACCTGCTCGGTCTGTTTCTCCCGCACCGCCAGCCGCGGCGCGCCGTCCCGCCCGACGTGCGGGTACCACGGCCCGGGCTCCTGCGGTGTCATCCCGCCCAGCCAGCGCTCCGCCGCGGCAACCACCTCGTCATGCCGCACATTGCCCGCCACCGCCAGCACCATATTGCCCGGCACGTACTGCCGCCGGAAGTAGCGTACGACCGCTTCCGCCGGCAGCCGCCGCACGCTCTCCGGCGTCCCGCCGATCTCCCGGCCCAGCGGCTGGTTCGGCCAGAGCGTCTCATCCGCGAGGATGGCCGCCAGCTCCGCCGGGCTGTCCTCCACCCCCGCCAGCTCTTCCAGGATGACCCACCGCTCCTTCTCCAGCTCCGCCGGGTCGAGCACCGGCGCGGTCACCATGTCCGCCAGGATGTCGATGGTCGTCATCGCGGCGGTATGCGGCACCTTCGCGTAGTAGAGCGTCACCTCCCGGTCGGTTGCCGCGTTGTGCATGCCCCCAACCGATTCGATCGCCTCCGAAATCTCCCGCGCCGTCGGCCGCCGCGAGGCGCCCTTGAACAGCAGGTGCTCCAGGAAGTGCGAAAGCCCCGCCTCTTCATCCGGCTCATACCGGCTGCCCGCGCCGACGTACACGCTCACCGTCGCCGACCGGGTGTGGGGCATCTCCCCCGTCACCACCCGTAATCCGTTCGCCAGCACCGTCCGCTGATACATTGCATCCCCGCGCGCCCCGCAGGCGCCGATCCCTGATCCTACGCGGCCCGCCGACTGCAGGCGAAATCGGCGCGCGAAACCTGTTCGTAACACCGGCGCAATTCGCCCGAAACCCCGGCCCCCTACCCTTGCCCTCAGCACGCAGGCCATCCCGGTTGGGCCACGCGCCGAAACACACTCTTCACACGCAAGAGCCCCTTCTGCCGTGGCTGTAAACCGCCCCCCGGCGACAATCGGGAGAACCGCCGCCCATCACCCCACGGCAGAGGAGTTCGATGACCCCCGAGGAAATCAAAGGCTACTGCGAACAGAACGGCATCCGCTTCGTCGATATCAAGTTCGTCGACCTGTTCGGGCAGTGGCAGCACATCACCCGCCCCATCCGCGAACTCAACGACTGGACCGACTACAACCGCTCCCCCTGGCGCAACGGCTACGGCTTCGACGGCTCCTCCATCCGCGGCTTCCAGAAGATCGAGGAGTCCGACATGCTCCTCATCCCCGACCCCGCGACCGCCCACATCGACCCCTTCATCGAGGTCCCGACCCTCTCCGTCATCGCCAACGTCGAAGACCCGGTCACCCGCCAGCCCTACACCCGCGATGCCCGCTACGTCGCCGCCAAGGCCGAGCAGTACGTCCGCGATACCGGCGTCGGCGATACCGTCTACATCGGCCCCGAGCTCGAGTTCTTCATCTTCGATGAGATCCGCTTCACCAACCAGATGCACACCGCCTCCTACATCGTCGATTCCGACGAAGGCATCTGGAACAGCAACGCCGAATCCACCCTCCGCGGCGACCTCAACCAGGGCTACCGGCCCCGCGTCAAGGAAGGGTACTTCCCCGTCAGCCCCTTCGACACCCTGACCGACATCCGCAACGAAATGGTGGAGACCATGGAAGCCTGCGGCATCCAGGTCGAACTCCACCACCACGAAGTCGCCACCGCGGGCCAGGGCGAAATCGACATGCGCTTCGATACCCTCACCCGCATGGGCGATAAGGCCCTCCTCTACAAGTACATCGTGAAGAACGTGGCCAAGCGCAACGGCAAGGTCGCCACCTTCATGCCGAAGCCGCTTTACGGCGATAACGGCTCCGGCATGCACACCCACCTCTCTATCTGGAAGAACGGCGTCAACCTCTTCGCCGGCGAGGAATACGCGGGCATCAGCAAGCTCTGCAAGCACTACATCGCCGGGCTCATCCGCCACGGCCGCGCCCTCATGGCCATCGCGGCACCCACCACCAACAGCTACAAGCGCCTCGTCCCCGGCTACGAAGCCCCCGTCAACCTCGTCTACTCCGCCCGCAACCGCTCGGCCGCCTGCCGCATCCCCCTCGTCAGCCCCGACCCGCGCCAGAAGCGCGTCGAATTCCGCCCGCCGGACCCCGCCGGCAACCCCTACCTCACCTTCGCCGCCATCCTCATGGCCGGCATGGACGGCATCCTCAACGAGTGGGACCCGGGCGAGCCCCTCGATAAGGTCAACCTCTTTGACCTCAGCCCCGATGAGCTGAGCAAGATCCCCACCGTCGCCCAGTCGCTCGACGGCTCCCTCCGCGCCCTCGAAGAAGACCACGACTGGCTGCTCAAGGGCGGAGTGTTCACCCCCGATATCCTCGAGACCTGGGTCGCCTACAAGTACGAGAACGAGGTCGACCCCATCCGCATGCGGCCGCACCCGTACGAGTTCCAGCTCTACTTCGACTGCTAATCCCATCGCAGGCAGCGTCACGCACCGCCACGGCCCCCGGTACACCCGGGGGCCGTTTTCGTTCGCCCGCTGCTCTGCTACCGTCCCCCAAACGCACGGGAGGCCGCCCATGCCCCGCACCATCGCCTTCCTCCTCTTCGATGGCGCCGAAGAACTCGACTTCGCCGGCCCCTGGGAAGTCTTCACCATGGTGAACGAACTCCGCCCCGGCGAAGCCCGCTGCTACACCGCCGCAGAAACCCCGGCGCCCGTGACCTGCGCCAAGGGCCTCCGCGTCCTCCCGGACTGCACCTTCACCGAGGCACCACCGGCCGACCTCGTCATCATCCCCGGGGGCATCGGCACCCGCCGCGAACGCGACAACCCCGCCCTCCGCGCCGTCATCGAACGCCTCCGCGCTGGAGGCGCGGCGCTGGCATCGGTCTGCACCGGCGCCCTCGTCCTCGAGCGCATGGGCCTGCTCGATGGTCGCCGGGCCATCACCCACCGCGTCGGCATCCCCATCCTGAACAAGAATCCGCAGATCACCGTCATCGAATCCGCCCGCTATCTCGACGAAGGCGATATCGTCACCGCCGCAGGGGTGTCCGCCGGGATCGATATGGCGCTCTACCTCGTTCGCCGCTTCTGGGGGCCCGGGCTCGCCGACGAGGTCCGCCAGGCCATGGAGTACTACCCCGAGCCCTGGGAGGCAGCCCCCAGCAGCGATGCCGCCGCCCGGCGCTCCTCGCCGTAAGGGTCCTCCTCCAGCCGGCTCTCGAGGTCAAACACCATCGTCGGGCGGCGCACCGGGTCGTACGGCTCCCACCGCCCGATGCCCGGGTGCGAAGGGTCCCCTCCCCGTGCGAACGCAATCCACGCGTCCATCATCTGCTCCGAAAGCCGCTGCACCCCCGGTCCCCTCCCGGCGAAGCGATCCTGCGTCGGCGCATCCAGCGTCCCGAACACGAACGGCAGCTCGAGTGCGTGGCAGGCGCCCAGGGCGCCCCGCCGCGCCGGCGAAGCGTAGGTGAACAGGTACACGTACGTGCCCCGCTGATGGGCTGCCTGCGCCTCCGCCAGCCGCAGCGCCCCCGCTCGGAACCGCCCCTCCGAACTGATCGCATCGAGGATATCGAGGTTCCCTGCCGGCAGGCCCCGCCTCCGGCGGCTCTCCCGGAACGTCCCAATCGCCTCCCGGACCGTGTCGGCATCGGCCCCCGGGAAGAGCGCGGCCACCGCCCGCTCCAGCCCGGCCCCGTCCGGCTCCTCCCGCTGGAGCATCGCCGTGAACAGCCGCACCTCGTCCCGGTTCGTCCCGATCAGCACCGGCACCCCGGCCGCCGCGCCCGCCCGTACCGCCTCCAGCGGCTGCATCGGCAGCGTCTCGGGGTCGACCACCGGCCCAAACACCGGGTTCCCGAACGCGGCCTGCGCGGCCACCTTCGCCTGCGCCTCCAGCAGCCGATCCCCCGGGAGCGTCAGCAGCCCGGCCGGCTCCACCCCGGCGGCCGCCGCCACCCGGTCGACCGTCGCCGCCGCCGCGGAGGGCTCCAGCGCCCGTCCCGTCCCGCTCTGCAGGATGGCCCGCTGGAACAGGCCTTTCGCGTCCGGCATCGCCAGCAGCGTCCCCACCGCCGCGGCCCCCGCCGATTCCCCGAAAATGGTCACATTCCGGGGGTCGCCGCCCAAAAAGCTAATGTTTTGCTGCACCCAGCGGAGCGCCGCCACCATATCCAGCAGGCCGCAGTTCGCCGCCAGCCCCTTCCCCTCGACCCGCAGGCCCGGGTGGAGGAACCCGAACGCCCCCAGGCGGTAGTTGATGCTCACCACCACCACATCGCCGCGCCGTGCCAGCCGGCCGCCATCGTAGAGCGGTTCGCCGGCGGTGCCGTGGGTAAACCCGCCGCCGTGGATCCAGAACAGCACCGGGCGCCGGCCGCTGTCCGCCGCCGGGGTGTACACATTCAGCGTCAGGCAGTCCTCATCCTGCGGCCCGCTCGCCGCGAAGCCGGGGATCGGGTG
>NZ_DAOUAO010000137.1:0-8968 GCF_034433535.1 Tepidiforma sp. | reverse complement strand
CGCTCCTCGGCGAGGATACGTTCAAGGGCGAGGCGGAAATGGAGGACCTCGGCATCGCGGAAGAAGGCGAGGATGGCCCGGGCCGACCAGCCCTCGCGCGTGCGGTCATCGAGGCGGGCGTCATCGGCATCGGCGACGAGCTGGGCGAGGGCGGCGGGGGTGGCGGCGAGGGCTGCGATGGCGTCGTCCATGAGGAGAGGGTAGCAGGTGCGCAGCCGGCGGGGCCGGTAGACTGTGGGGTGATGGCGGAGCCGAAATCGTTCCGGGTGCGCGGGGCAGGCGTCGAGCTGCAGGCGTGGGAGTGGCCGGGGGACGAGCCGGCGGTCTTCCTTGCGCATGCGACCGGTTTTCACGGCCGCTGCTGGGACCGGGTCGCGGAGCGGCTGCCGGGGGTGCGCGTTATCGCGGTCGACATGCGCGGGCACGGGCGCAGTGAGAAACCGGAGCCGCCCTACCGCTGGCCGGCCTTCGGCGATGATGTGGCGGCGGTGGTGCGGGAGCTGGGGCTGGGCGGCGCCATCGGCGTGGGGCATTCGAAGGGCGGCTACGCGGTGACCCGCGCGGCGGCGCTCGAACCGGGCGCGTTCGCCGCGCTGCTGCTGGTCGACCCCGTTATCGGGCCGCGGGGCTACCGCCGGCAGATGGCCGAGGATGACCATTTCGCGGCGCGCCGGCGAAACGCATGGGACTCCCCCGAGGAGATGGTCGCGCGCTTCCGCGGCCGGGAGCCGTTTTCACGCTGGGACCCGGAGGTGCTGGAGGACTACTGCCGCTGGGGGCTCCTGCCGAACCCCGCAGGCGAGGGCTACGTGCTGGCCTGCCCGCCCCGCATTGAAGCAGCCGTGTATGCGGGCGCCTACAACGAAGCGCCCGGCGAGGATATCTACGAGCTGATTGCGCAGGTGCAGGTGCCGGTTCGGGTGCTGCGCGCCCGGCCGCGAGACGAAGCGAACCCGATGGACATGAGCGGTTCGCCCACCGCGCCGGACCTCGCTGCGCACTTCCCCCGTGGCGAGGACGTGCCGGTGCCGCAGTACTCGCATTTCATCCCGATGGAAGACCCGGGGTTCATCGCGGCGGAGATTGACCGCCTCCGGAGGTGAGGGGGAGAGGGGGAGAGAGGGAGAAAGGGAGAAGGGGAGAGGGGGAGAACGGGAGAGGGCGTTCCCGGTTCCCGGCTCCCCGCTCCCCGCTTCAACCTCCCACCTCCCACCTATCTCAGCGTGATGCCCCCATCGACGGAGATGACCTGGCCGGTGATGTTGCGGGCGGCGGGGGAGGCGAGAAAGGCCGCCAGGTGGCCGATATCCTCGGGCGTCTGCTCGCGGCCGAGGGGGACGCCGTTCTTGACGACGGCGAGGAACACCTCGCGCGGGCTGAGGCCGGCGAAGGCGGGGTTCGAACGCTGGATGCCCGCGGCGAGGCCTTCCCAGGCGCGGGTCCAGAGGAAGCCCGGGCAGATGGCGTTCACGCGGATATCGAAGGGAGCGTATTCGAGGGCCGTGCTCCGCGTGAGCGAGATGACGCCCGCCTTGGCTGCGGCGTAAGCGGGAAGGGTCGGCGAGGCCGAGAGGCCGGCGATCGAGGCGATGTTGACGATGGCGCCGCCGCCGCGCTGCTTCAGGTGGGGCACGGCGAGTTTCGTGCCGAGGAAGGTGGAGCGCAGGTTCTGGGCGAGCTGCTCATCCCAGGCGGCCGGGGGCAGGTCCTCGACCCGGCCGCTGCCCGCGGATTGAAACAGGGCGGGGTCGAACGGGGCGCGGCCAGCCCCGGCGTTGTTGACCATGATATCGAGGCCGCCGAGCTGATCGACGACGCTGCGGATGGCTGCGTCGAAGGAGTCCTCCTCGATGGCGTCGCAGTGGAGGGCGATCGCCCCGCCGGGGAGGGAGGCTGCGGTGGCGCGGGCCTGGTCGAGGTCGAGGTCGAGGAGGGCGACGCGGGCGCCCTGGGCGGCCATGACGGTTGCGATGCCGGCGCCGATGCCGCGCGCGCCGCCGGTGACGATGGCGACTTTGCCTTCGAGGGGGTTCATGAGGGGCTCCTTTCAGGGTCAGCGGCCGACGAACGTGGGCTCGCGCTTTTCGAGGAAGGCGCGGACGGCCTCGCGATGGTCGGTGGTGAAGCCGGAGATGCGCATGAGGAGGGCCTCCTGGTCGAGCACCTGCTGGAGGGTGCCGACCTCGGCGAGATTGAGGTTCTGCTTCATGCGGGCATAGCTGGCGGTGGGGCCGCTGGCGAGGCGGCGGCAGAAGTCGAGTCCGGCGGTCATGAGCTCGTCGTGGGGGACGACGCGGTTGACGATGCGGAGTTCGAGCGCGCGGGCAGCATCGAACATCTCGCCGGTGAAGTAGAGCTCGCGGGCGATGGCCGCCCCGCAAAGCCGCTGGAGGAAGTAGGAGCCGCCGAAATCGCCGGAGAGGCCGACGTTGCGGAAGGCGGTGCCGAAGCGGGCGCGGTCGGAGGCGATGCGGATATCGGCGGAGAGGGCGAGGCTGAACCCGGCGCCGGCGGCCGGGCCGTTGACGAGCGCGACGACCGGCTTGGGCATGGTGTGGATGCGGAGGACGGTGCGGTTGTGGGCCTCGCGCAGCTCAGCGGCCATGCGTTCGATGGTGGCGATGAGCGCGCCGGGGTCGGGGGAGGCGTCGTCCCCGGCGGGAGCGCGGTCGTTGCGGGACTGCATGGCGCGGACATCGCCGCCGGAGCAGAAGCCGCGGCCGGCGCCGGTGATGGCCACGCAGCGGACGGCGGAGTCTCGTTCGCAGCGTTCGAGGTGCTCGCCGAGGAGGGGGATGAGGTCGCCGCCCATGGCATTGAGCGACTCCGGGCGGTTGAGGGTGATAAGGCCGACGCCGTCGACCAGTTCAAAGAGGACATCGGGCATGGGGCAGGCTCCGGGGAAGGTGTGGGGCGGATGGTGGCGCATCAGCAGCCGGCCGGCAAGCTTGCTACTCAACTTGATAGTTATATACTCACGTTATGCACGACCTGCCCGACGCGCTCATCGACGAGGTGGCCAACCGCTTCCGGCTGCTGGGGGACCCGACGCGGCTGCGCATCCTGCGCGCCATGCTGGCCCGCGGCGAGGCGACGGTCGGGGAGCTGGCGGCGGCCACGGGGTGTTCGCAGGCGAACGTGAGCAAGCACCTGCGCCTGCTGCTGGACGGCGGCATGGTTCGCCGGCGGCCAGTTGGGACGTCGGCCTACTACCGCTTGGCCGACCCGGCGGTGGAGGAGCTGTGCGAGCTCGCCTGCGGCGTGGTGCGGCGCCAGGTGGCGGCCGAGGCGGCGCGCATCGGGCTGGTCGCTGGGGGTGGGACATGAAAACCGTGCAGTTCGTAGCCGAGGCCCTCGGCGATGCCTCGTACCTCGTGGTCGACGGCGACACCGCCGCGGTGATCGACCCGCAGCGGGATATCCGCCCGTTCGTGCGGGCGGCGCGGGAGCACGGGGCGGAGATTCGCTACGTGGTGGAGACGCACGTCCATAACGATTACGTCTCCGGCGGGCGCGAGCTGGCGGCGCTCGGGGCCGAGGTGGTCGCACCCGCGGCGGGAAAGCTCGAGTTCCCGCACCGCCCGGTCGCAGACGGCGACGTCATCGACCTCGGCGGGGCGAAGCTGCTGGTGACCGCTGCGCCGGGGCACACGTACGAGCACGTGGCCTACCTCGGCGTCACCCCCTCGGGGGAGGTGCGCGGGGCGTTCACCGGCGGGGCGCTGCTGATGGCCGCGGCCGGGCGGACCGACCTGCTGGGCCCGGAACACACGGAGGAGCTCACCCGGCTCCAGTGGGAAACCGCCCAGAAGCTGCGGAAGCTGGTACCGGCCGCGGCCGACGTGCTGCCGACGCACGGGGCGGGTTCGTTCTGCAGCGCGACCGGGACCGACCTCGGCCGCTGCGGGCCGATGGCCGCCGAGCTGCTGCGCAACCCTGCGCTGACCGCGATGAGCTATGAGGAGTTCCGGGCGCTGCACCTCGCCAGCGCCATGCCGATCCCCGGCTACTACCAGTACATGGCCCCGATCAACCGCAGGGGGCCGAAGGTCTACGGCGAACCGCCCAGGCCGCGGCGGCTGACCCCGGCGGAGCTCGAGGGACTTGCCGGGGAGGTGCTGGTGCTCGACCTCCGCGCCCGGGCCGATGCCCTCGCCGGCCTCTACCCGGGCGCCCTCGCCATCGAGGAGAGCGGGGCGATGCTGGCGTACGTCGGCTGGTTGGTGCCCTTCAATGCGCCGCTGGTGCTGGTGACCTACGACGCCGCCCAGGCCGAGCGCGTGACTATCGACCTCTTCCGCATCGGCTACGAACAGGTGCGCGGCTTCCTGCCGGCAGCCGAGCTGCCGCGGGCGGAGCGCGTGACGCCGGCGAGCGCTGAGGAGCTGGCGGCGGCGCTGCGCAGCGGGCGGGTGCCGGTGCTCGATGTGCGCTACGCCCAGGAACACCGCGATGAGCCGCTGCCCGGGGCCCGGCCGCTGCCGTTCGACCTGGCCCCGCAGTGGGCGCGGGAGGTGCGGGGGCCGGTGTACGTGGTCTGCGCGAGCGGCCAGCGGGCGGCGATGGCGGCGAGCTACCTCGCCCGGCTGGGGGTGGATGTGCGGCCGCTGATCGCGGGGGGTGCTGCGGAGGTGCGCCGGGCGCTCGGGGCGGGGGTGGGCTGAGCACGAGTTTCCCTGCTAGCCGGCGGCGGCGCGGAAGAAGGCCTCCGTGGCGGCATCGGCGGGAATGAAGGCTTCGATGCGCAGGTCCTCGGCAAGGGCATCCTGCGCGGTGCCAAAGGTGGCGACCACGCTGATGAGCGACAGCACGCCGACCGGGGTCGCCAGGCGCACGGGCAGGATGGGCAGCAGGGGCCGGGCGCGCGCGGGCTGCCTCAGCACCGCCGGGACGTGGGCTTCCAGTTCGGCGAGGACGGCGCGGAGATCAGAACCACCGGGTTCGAGGGCATCGGCCGCGGCCCGGCGCCAGGTCTCGGCGGCGATTTCGTCCCAGTTGGCGATGAAGGGCCTGATGCCGGCGGGGTGGAGCGCCGCCCTGAGCAGGTTGATGCCGCCGGGCCGGCCGGGATTCCAGCGGGCGTTGCCAAGCGCCTGGACGAGCCGCTCGAACGCGCGATTGGCGGCGCGCACCTCCCAGCAGCGGTCGGCGGCGACCGCGGGGAACGGTTCGTGGAGGTCGAGGTAGAGGCGGAGGGCGCGCTCGACGAGCGCCGCGGCCTCGGCGGGGGGCGCGGCGGGGGTGAGCGGGGGGAAGCCGGCGGCGGTGAGCAGCTCATCGGCGGCGCGGTGGGGGAGGCCGAGCGCGGCGGCGAGGCGGAGGACGACCTCCCGACCGGGTCGGGCGCGGCCGGTTTCGAGGAAGCTGAGGTGGCGCTGGGAGACGCCGGAGGCGGCGGACAGTTCGAGCTGGGAGAGGCGGCGCGCGCCCCGGTACTCGCGCAGGAGGGCGGCAAAGCGGGGTAGGGGCAGTTCGGAGGCTGGGGCAGCCGGCATGGGGGAAGTCTGCCGCGCCGCGGAATGGTGTCAATTCCCTCGCGGGGAATTGCCGTGCTACCCGCCGCAGGGGAGGCTGGGGGCAGCTTCAGCTGGAGGTGTCCGGGATGACGGACCGGTGGGGTTTCGCGGCTGCGGCCGTGGCGTTCGCGGCCTTCGGGGCGTTTACGGCGGTGGTGCTCGCGCAGGTTGGCCTGTGGGGCATCTTCGAGCCGCACTTCACGATGTGGGGCCCGGCCCAGGTGTTCATCGACCTGGTGATCATGGGGCTGATCACCATCGGCTGGATGGTGCGGGATGCCCGCGAGCGGGGCACGCGGGCGTGGCCGTTCGTGCTGCTGACGCTGGCGCTGGGCTCGTTCGGGCCGCTGGCCTACCTGATGGTGCGGGCGCGGCGGGGGATGCGTCAGGCGGGCAGCCGGTAGCGGAGGATGGCCCCCACCCCGCCGAGGGCGCGGAGCCCCGGGTGGTCGCGAACAGTTTCGACGCGGGCGCCGGTGGCCGCGGCGAGCCGGGCGAGTTCGTCTTTGGCCTCAGCGGGCTCGTAGGCGTCGTCGATCACGACGATGTCGGCGGCGCCAGCTTCGAGTGCGGCGCGGGTCGACTCGTAGCCGGCGACGCCGAGGTCGCCTTCGAGGACTTCGCCCGCGAGGATGTCGGCGGCGGCCTGCGATTCGTCGCTTTCGACCTGGAGGAGGAAGTGCTGGACGGCGCGCTGGACCTCGTCGAGGCCGGCGCGGATATCGAGGCGGATGTCGCCGCGGGCGACGCGTTCGGAGAGCTGCGCGGGGAGGGCATCCCGCAGGAGCGGGAGGGCGACCTCGTCGCCGGCGAGGACGAGCCGGGTCGCGCCTTCGCGCTCGCAGAGGTCGGCGATGAGGCGGGCGGCCTGTTCGGCGAATTCGCGCCGGTGGTTGAGCACGTGGCGGAAGAAGCGGTGCTCGTTCATGCCGCTGGTGGAGCGCATCTGGTAGTTGTAGGGGTCCTCGTCCTTGCCCGGGACCTCGGCGACGGGTTCGCCGCGGACGACGAACAGGCGGAGGGTGTTCGTATCGGCGAGGGCGACCACCGCGGTTTCGATTTCGTCGAGCAGGCGGGCGAGCTGGTAGAGCCGGGGGACGGAGTCGTAGACGACCTGGTTCTCAAAGGGGGCAGGCGCGGCGACCGTTTCGAACAGGCCGGCGGCGGAGCAGCTGAAGATGGCGAGGCCCTCGGCGGCCGGGTCGGCGGCGGCGATTGCCTCGTGGACGCGGGCGGCGTCGGCGCGGAAGGATTCGAGCGCGGGGCCGCGCACGCCGAGGCTGCGCTCAATCTCGCGCAGGCGGTCCTTCAGGACGACATCGCCGGTGCGGTGCCCGGGGCGCTCGCCGGTGGCCTGCGGGCGGCGGTCGAGGTAGACGCTCAGGATGCCGACGCCGGCGGGCGGCTGCCAGCGAGCGATGCGGCGGAGGGTTTCAGCAAGGCTGGACGCGAACGAAGCGGAATCACTGGTCATGTCTCCAGTGTACGGGCTCCCGGGGCTTGCGGAGCGGACGTTCGACCCCGGTCGGGGCTGCCGGCCGGCCCGGGGGTCGCGCGGGACGGCGGATTGCCCGGGGCTGGTACACTCTGCGGCATGACGATGACGGGTTCGATCTTGCGGGAACGGGCCGCGGCCGCGCGGCGGGCTTCGCGGGTGCTGGCGCGGCTTTCGACGGCCGAGAAGAACGCGGCGCTCGAACGGATCGCGGCGCTGCTGGAAGCGGAGCAGGAGGCCGTGCTGGCCGCCAACCAGCGCGACCTCGCGGCGGCGCGCGAAGCCGGGCTCGATGACTACTTCGTGGAGCGGCTGACGCTCACGCCGGAGCGGCTGCGCGGCATCGCGCACGACACGCGCTCGGTGATGCAGCTGCCGGACCCGGTCGGCGAGGTGTTCGATTCGCGAACGCTGCCGAACGGGCTGTGGATCGGGCGGCGGCGGGTGCCGCTGGGCGTTGTGGCGTGCATCTACGAATCGCGCCCAAACGTGACGGTGGATATTGCGGTGCTGGCCCTGAAGAGCGGCAACGCCGCCATCCTGCGGGGCGGCAAGGAGGCGCGCCACAGCAACGCCGCCCTCGGCGAGCTGATCGCCCGCGCGCTGGCCGATAGCGCCGTGCCGGGCGACGCCGTGCAGGTGGTGAGCGACCCCGACCGCGCGCACGTGGATGAGCTGCTCGAGATGAACGACCTCATTGACGTCGTCGTGCCGCGGGGCGGGCCGCAGCTCATCGACTACGTGCGGCGCAAGGCGACGATGCCGGTCATCGCTCATGGGGACGCGGTGGTGCAGATTTATGTTGATGAGTTCGCCGACCTCGACCTCGCCGAGAAGGTGGTGGATAACGCGAAGACGCGGCGGTACAGCATCTGCAACGCGGTCGATACGCTGCTGGTGCACGCGGCCATTGCGAAGCCGTTCCTCGAGCGGATGGCCGCGCGCTGGGGCACGAAGGTGACGTTTATTGCCGACGACCGCGCGCATGCGATCCTCGCGGCGACCGGGGCGCCGCTGGAGCGTGCCAGCGAGGCGACGTGGTCGACCGAGCACCTGGCGCTGCGGGTTGGCGTGCGGGTGGTCGATTCGATGGAGGAGGCGACGGACCACATCGAGCGGTACGGCAGTCACCATTCGGACGCGATCCTGACGGAGAACTACAGCCGGGCGCTGGAATTCCTCGATGTGGTCGATTCGGCGGCGGTGTATGTCAATGCGAGCACCCAGTTCACCGATGGCGCGCAGTTCGGGCTCGGCGCGGAGGTCGGGATTTCGACGCAGAAGATGCACGCGCGAGGGCCGATGGGCCTGCGCGAAATGACGAGCTACAAGTGGACTATCATCGGCAGAGGGCAGGTGCGACCGCTGTGATCACGTTTGAGCGAGAGTGTCGGACGCCGCATTCGGAGTCGTATACGATTTTCGAAGACGGCGGGATTGTCGGCCGGATCGATTTGCATTACCAGGGCACGAATGTGTACGCGACGCTGTGCACCACGGCCGACGCGAACGAGGAGCGCATCCAGCAGCTGATCGATGCCGCGGATGAGCAGCTGGTGATGACGGCCGACCCGTACCGGGAGGATTTCGTGGTGACGGTCTGGAAGGGGTCGCCGGGCGGGGTGTACAGCGACAGCGAGATGGACGACGACGAGGACGACGAGGACACGTTCCGCCTGAACTGAGCGCGGCCGGGGGACGCCGGGGCGATGTCGCTCAGGCGCCGATGACGACGTTCCAGGGCTCGACGCGGTGGGCGGTGACGAGGCCGTTGAGGACGTACGGGTCGCGGATGACGAAATCGGCGGCGGCTTCTTGGCTGGTGAAGATGATGACGGCGCCGCGGACGGGGTCGCCGTAGGCACCTGCCATGCGGAGGGAGCCGGCTTCGAAGCATTCGCGGACGAGGGCGAGGTGGGCGGGCCGGAACGGCTCGCGGCGTTCGAGGATATCGGGG
>NZ_DAOUAO010000136.1:0-2396 GCF_034433535.1 Tepidiforma sp. | reverse complement strand
CCGGAGCGCCCTGCGCCCGCGCCGCGCCCCCGCCGGGCTCCGGCCGCGCGCCCCCGCCGCGCGCCCTCTGCCTCCAGCAACGGGTCTCGCCGCAAGAGCAGCGAACCGGTCATCGAGCCCGATATCAACGCGGAGGAGGTCGATTTCGCCGCCCAGACCATCGATGACATCCTCCGCATCCTCGGCTTCGATGCCGAGATCTCCATCCGCGAGCCCCTCACCCCGGGCGATGGCCGCGGTTCCGTCCTCGCCGTGATCGACGTCCGCGGCGACGACCTCGGCGTCCTCATCGGCCGCCGCGGCGATACCCTCATGGCCCTCCAGTACCTCATGAACCTGATTCTCGCCCGCAAATACCCCGGCCGCGGCTCCGTCACCATCGATATCGAGCACTACCGCCATCGCAACGAAGAGCGCATCGTCGAAATGGCCCGCCGCATGGGCGAAAAAGTCCGCGAAACCGGCAACCCGATCACCCTCGAGCCGATGACCCCGGCCGAGCGCCGCATCGTCCATCTCCAGTTCGTCGACGACCCTGACCTCGAGACGAACAGCATCGGCGAGGGCGAAAGCCGCAAGGTCGTCATCAGCAGGAGAAACCAGGGAGGCTAGCCACGCGCATCCTGATCGCCGGCAACGTCGCGCTCGACCGCACCCCCGATGGCGGGTGGGCGCCCGGCGGCCCTGCGCTCTACACCGCCCGCACCGCGAGGGCACTCGGGGCTGAGGTCACCCTCATCACCACCGGCGACCCGGCCTTCCCGCCCGAGGCGCTCGAGGGCCTCGACGTCCGCGCGGCCCCCGGCCAGGCCCCCCGCTACGACAATCGCTACGACGCCGCCGGCCGCCGCACCCAGCTCCTCCTGGCGCCGGGCAGCGACCTCGCCCTCGTGCCCCGCCTGCGCCCCGGCGAGACCTTCGACGCAGTCCTCTATGCCCCGGCCTACCACGAATTCCGCAAGGCGCCCCTGCGCTTCAAAGGCTCCCTCGTCGGGGTCGCCCTCCAGGGCGCCCTGCGCACCTGCGATGCCGATGGCCGCGTCTTCCCAGCCGCCGACCCCCTCCGCGCCGCCCTGCCCCTCCTGCGGCCCGGCTGGATCGCCTTCTTCAGCGACGAGGACACCGCCCGCCCGGAGGCCTTCGCGCGCGAGCTCGCGGAGCGCCGCATCCTTGCCATCCTGACGCGTGGCCACAATGGCGCTACACTGTTCGAGCTCGATGGCAGCGAACACCACCACCCCGCCCTGCCCGCTGCCCCCGCCGACCCGACCGGCGCCGGCGATTGCTTCGCTGCCGCTTTCCTCGTCCGCCTCGCCGAGACCGACAGCCTCGCGGAGGCCATGCGCTTCGCCCTCGCGGCCGGCGCACTCGCGGTCGAAGCGCCCGGCCTCGCCGCCATCCCCAGCCGCACCGCCATCGAAGAACGCCTGAACCGGGAGGCCGCCTGATGGGAGCCCGCATCGTCTCGCTCGTCAACCAGAAAGGCGGCGTCGGCAAAACCACCACCGCCGTCTCCCTCGCCGTCGCCCTCGCGCGCCGCGGCCAGCGCGTCCTCCTCGTCGACCTCGACCCCCAGGCCAACGCCACCAGCGCCCTCGGCGTGCTCGGCGCCGACCACCCCGGCACCTACGACGCCATCCTCGATGAAACGCCCATCGACCAGTGCATCGTCACCGTCCCCGAAGAAGGGGTGGACCTCGTACCCTCCAGCGCCGAGCTCTCCGGCGCCGAGGTCGAACTCGTGCCCGTCCTCGCCCGCGAGCGGCGCCTCGCCAATGCCCTGCAGCCCGTGCGCGACCGCTACGACTGGGTGCTCATCGATTGCCCGCCCTCGCTCGGGCTGCTGACCATCAACGCCCTCACCGCCAGCGAAAGCGTCATCATCCCCGTCCAGTGCGAGTACATGGCGCTCGAGGGGCTCAGTCGGCTCGTCGAAACGCTCGAGCTGGTCCGGCGCAACCTCAACCCCGGCCTGCACGTCCTCGGCGTCATCCTCACCATGTTCGATGCCCGCACCCGCCTCGCCGGGCAGGTGGTCGAAGAGGTGCGCGGCCATTTCGCCCAGACGTTCGCCACCATCATCCCCCGCTCGGTGCGGCTCAGCGAAGCCCCGAGCCACGGGCAATCGATCTTCCGTTACGAACCGGGTGGCCGCGCGGCCGCCGCCTACGAGGCCGTCGCCACCGAACTCTTGGAACGCGTGGGAGTCGCCGTATGACACAGCCAAAGCGTGGATTGGGCCGCGGGCTCGATGCCCTCTTCTCCTCGAGCGCCGCCGCCGCCCCGCCCCCCGAAGCACCGGCCCCGGCGGCGCCCCCGCCCGCCGAGCCGACCATCCCCGAGCGCGAGCCGGCCGACAACCTCCAGTCGCCCCCGCAGCCCGCGCCCCAGCCGCC
>NZ_DAOUAO010000135.1:0-2998 GCF_034433535.1 Tepidiforma sp. | reverse complement strand
GGGTATCGGCGGCGACGAAGGAGATGGCGGGGTTCGGTTCGGCGCAGCGGGCTTCGACCAGGCGGCTGAGGATGGGCGCGGAGAGGAGGTGGTCGGCCATGAGGAGGAGGAACGGATCGCTGCCGGTGAACTGGCGGGCGGTGCGGAGGGAGAGGGAGGCGCCCTCGCGGAAGCGCGCATTATAAAGGAAGGCGAGTTCGAGGCCGTGGGGTTCGCGGGCGAGGGTTTCGCCGAGCTGGCCGGCGCGGTAGCCGAGGACGACGGCGGCGCGTTGGATGCCGGCGGCGCGGAGGGCATCGAGGGTGTAGGAGATGAGGGGGCGCCCGCCGACGGGGACGAGCGGCTTGGGGAGGTCGGCGGTGAGGGCGCCGAGGCGGCCGCCATCGCCGGCGGCGAGGATGACAGCGTTCACCGGGGGCGTGCTCGTTGGGGCATGCCGCTATCGTAGCGCCCCGGGACGGGATGCGTGTGGGCGCGTGCGGGGGTAGGATCGGGGTGGCCGGGAGCGGCCCGGCGTCGAGAGGAGGTGTTCGCCATGTGGAAGACGATCGGCTGGCTGACGCTGATGTGCGGGGTGTTTATTGGGATGCTGATTTCGCTCTCGATCATTGGCCTGAAGGCGTGAGGCGAGGGCGCCGCGGGGCGCCCGGCAGGTTCGAGCATGAAGAAAGGCGGCCAGCTGGAGGGACGGCTGGCCGCCTTGTAGCGCCTGCCCGCGCAGGGGGCGTGCTGTTCAGCGCAGGTGGATCATGCCGTGCCAGATGTTAGGCGATAGTTAACGCGGGGGGCTTTCGCGGCGGCGCCGGATCGGTCAGGCTAAGGGCGTGACACAGGCGGCACAGCCACGGCTGGCAGGGCTCGGCGATGGCGCTCCGCTGCGGGGGCTGACGTCGGCGGAGGCGCTGGCGCGGGCGGCGGCCGGGCTTTCGAACCGGGACCCGGGCGGCATCCGCACGGATGCGGACGTCATCCGGGCGAATGTCCTGACGTTCTTCAACGTGATCCTCGGCTCGCTGATCGTGGCGCTGCTGGCGATCGGGGAGTTCAAGGACGGGATCTTCGTCGGGCTGGTGGTCATTGCGAACGTACTGGTGGCGACCCTGCAGGAGCTGAAGGCGACACGGACGCTGCGCGAGCTGCGGGCGCTGACGGCGCCGCACGTGATGGTGGTGCGGGACGGTGTGGAGGTGGAGATTGCGGCGGAGGATGTGGTGCAGGGCGACCTCGTGCACCTGAAGAAGGGCGACCAGGTGGTGGCGGATGGGCGGGTGGCAGCGCGGGAGGCGGAGGTCGATGAGTCGCTGCTGACGGGGGAGTCGGATTCGGTGCAGAAGCGGGTGGGCGATGAGCTGCGGAGCGGGAGCTTCTGCACCGCAGGGGATTGCTACTACGTGGCCGAGCGGGTGGGGGCGGAGGCGTACGCGATGCGGCTGACGGCCGACGCGCGGCAGCTGGTGAAGCGGCTGACGCCGCTGCAGATTCGCTTCAAGCGGATCCTGCGGGTGCTGCTGACCGCGACCGGCGTGCTGGCGGCGGCGCTGATGATCCAGTACACGATGAACGACCGTGGCCTGGCAGACGCGCTGAAGGCGACCACAGCCACGGTGACGACGGTGGTGCCCACGGGGCTGCTGCTGGGCATGACGGTGGCCTTCGCGGTGGGCGCGGTGCGGGTTTCGCGAGCCGGGGCGATCGTGCAGGACATCAACGCGGTGGAGGCGCTGAACTACACCGACGTGATTTGCCTCGACAAGACGGGGACGATCACGGCCAATCGCATGACGCTGCGGGAGGTGCGCTGGGCGCCGGGGACGGACGGGTACGAGGGGTGGCTGGGGGCGTTCGCAGCGGCCAGCCGGAACGAGAGCAAGACAGCGGAGGCACTGGCGGAGGCGCTGGGCAACCGGACGAACCTCGCGCGGCCGACGGGCTCGGTGCCGTTCAACTCGGAGCGGCGCTGGAGCGCGGTGCGGCTGGAGAAGGACGGCGAGGTGCGGGTGTTCGTGCTGGGGGCACCGGAGACGGTGCTGCCGCACTGCGGGCCGGAGGCTGCCGGGCTGGAGTCGGCCTACCGGGAGGCGGCCGTGCACGGCCTGCGCGGCGTGGTGTTTGCGGAGGCGCAGCGGCTGCCGGGGCCAGAGGGCGGGCCGGGTCCGCTGCGCGGGCTGGCCCTGCTGACGCTGGGCGATGAGCTGCGGCCGGAGGTGCGCTCGGCGTTCGCGATGATGGAGCAGCTCGGGATCGAGCCCAAGATCATCAGCGGCGACAACCCGGAGACGGTGCGGGCGCTGATCGCGCAGCTGGGGATTTCGCTGAAGGGCGGCGTGGTGGGGGGTCCGGAGCTCGAGCCGCTGGAGGGCGAGGCCTTCCTGCGGGCGGTGGAGGAGCACAGCGTGTTCGGGCGGGTGACGCCGGCGCTCAAGGCGCGAATCGTCGAGGCGCTGAAGGAGAACGGGCACTTCGTGGCGATGGTGGGCGACGGCGCGAACGATGTGCAGGCGCTGCGGGCGGCCGATGTGGCCGTATCGATGGAGAGCGGGACGTCGATGACGCGGGCAGTGGCAGGGATCGTGCTGCTGAACGATTCGTTTGTGGCGCTGATCCGGGGGGCGAAGGAGGCGACGGCGGTGCTGGGCAACGCTGCGCGGCTGAGCAAGCTGTTCATCGCGAAGAGCCTGTACGCCTACCTGATTATCGTGGCGACGAACATGCTGGGGCTGGATTTCCCGTTCCTGCCGCGGCACGGTTCGCTCACGGCGCTGCTGACGCTGGGCATCCCGGCGGTGTTCATTTCGATCAGTGTGCCGCCGCCGGACGCGGGCCGGGATTTCACGCGGAACGTGCTGCGCTGGGCGCTCCCGGCTTCGGTGGCGCTGGCAGTGGCGGCGATCGCGGTGCACCTGCTGACGGAGGGGCTGCTGCGGCGGGATATCGCGGAGGCGCGGACGCTGGTGTCGCTGACGATGGGAATCACGGGGCTGTTCTTCATGGTGGAGGT
>NZ_DAOUAO010000134.1:0-6719 GCF_034433535.1 Tepidiforma sp. | reverse complement strand
ACCTCCACCCCGAAGGCCGCCGTCAGTCCAGCAAAATCCGCCAGCACCCCGCCCGCCATCGGCCCCCCGAACTGCAGCATCGCCATGAACGCCAGCGTCCCGAAAATCGCCCCGTTCTGGATCTGCGACTGCGACAGGATCTGGGGCATCATCGATTGGCGCGCCGGGTTGGTGAACGCCCCCGCAGAACCCACGACCGCCGCCAGCAGAAACACCGGCCAGGTCCAGCGCACATCCGCCCCGGAAAGCACCACGTACACGAGCGACACCGCCGCGGCCACCAGGTACGTCCGCACCAGGATCCGCCGCCGCTCGACCCGGTCAGCCACCACCCCGCCCACCAGCGCCAGCAGCGCCCCGGGAAGCGTCTGGCAAATCAACGCTGCCGCAATCGCCAGCGCGCGGGCGTCCTCATCCACCCGGTCTCTGATGAAGAGCGGCACCGTGACCGCCTGGATGCCCACCCCGGCCCCCGCCGCCACCGACGCCACCCACCACATCCGGTACTGCGCCACCGCGAACGGGTTGCGCGAGCCCGCGGCCGCCGCATCGCCCGCGACGATCCCCTGCGCGGCCTCGGCTTCCAGTGCCATGGCCGGGAACTCTAGGCCGGGCCCCCGAGAGGTGCAAATCGCAACGACCGGTCAGCCTTCGCCGTCGTGCACGAGCACCACCGCCCCCAGCGGCGGCAGCACCACCCGCGCCGAGGCCGGCCAGCCCCGCCACGGCTGCTGGTCTGCCTCGACCGCTCCGAGGTTCCCCATCCCGCTGCCGCCGTACTCCCGCCCGTCGGTGTTGAGCACCTCCCGCCACGTGCCCGCCCGCGGCAGCCCGATGGTATGGCTCACCCGCGGCACCGGCGTGAAGTTCAGCGCCACCACCGCGGTCGTACGACCGTCTCGCGGTCGCCGCAGGTAGACCAGCGTGCTCTGCTCGGCGTCATCGCAATCCACCCACTCGAACCCGGCCGGGTCGTGATCCGTCTCGTGCAGCGCGGGCAGCCCCCGGTACAGCCGGTTCAGGTCGCCCACCAGCCGCGCCAGGCCCGCGTGCCGCTCGAACTCCGCCAGGTGCCACTCCAGCCCCGCCTCGTGATTCCACTCGCTCCACTGCCCGAACTCCTGCCCCATGAACAGCAGCTTCTTCCCGGGCAGCGTCCACTGGTAGGCCAGCAGCAGCCGCAGGTTCGCGAACTTCTGCCAGTCGTCGCCCGGCATCTTCGCCAGCAGCGAACCCTTGCCGTGCACCACCTCATCGTGGGAAAGCGCCAGCACGAAGTTCTCCGTGAACCCGTAGAGCGCCCGGAACGTCAGCAGGTTGTGGTGATACTTCCGGTGCACCGGGTCCTTCTGCAGGTAGAGCAGCGTGTCGTGCATCCAGCCCATGTCCCACTTCATCCCAAACCCAAGCCCGCCCATCCACGTCGGCCGCGAGACCATTGGCCAGGCCGTCGATTCCTCCGCGTACGTCTGCACGCCGGGCTCCAACCCGTACACCGTCTCGTTCAGCCGCCGCAGGAAGGTGATCGCATCCAGGTCCTCCCGCCCGCCGAAGACGTTCGGCTCCCATTCGCCGGGCTTCCGCGAGTAGTCCAGGTATAGCATCGAGGCCACCGCATCCACCCGCAGCCCGTCCGCATGGAACACGTCCAGCCAGAACATCGCGCTGCTCAGCAGGAACGACCGCACCTCGTGCCGGCCGTAGTTGAACACCAGGCTCCCCCAGTCCGGGTGGTACCCCCGTCGCGGGTCCGCGTGTTCGTACAGGTGCGTCCCATCGAACCGCCACAGCGCCCACTCGTCCGAGGCGAAATGCGACGGCACCCAGTCCAGGATTACGCCCACCCCGGCCTGGTGCAGCGTGTCGATCAGGAACATCAGGTCCTGCGGCGTCCCCCACCGACTGCTGGCCGCGAAGTACCCCGTCGTCTGGTACCCCCACGACCCGTAGAACGGGTGCTCCATCACCGGCAGCAGCTCCACGTGCGTGAACCCGTGCTCCGCCGCATACGCAGCCAGCTCTGGCGCCAGCTCGCGATAGCCCCGCATCTCCCCGCCCGGCCCGCGCCGCCAGGAGCCGAGGTGCACCTCGTAGATCGCGATCGGCCGGTCGTGCCGGTTTACCTCCGGCCTCCGTGCCATCCACTCCGCATCGCCCCACCGGTACTCCAGCGTCCACGCCACCGAGGCCGTCCCGGGCGCCGCCTCCGACCGGAAGGCGTACGGGTCCGCCTTCCACAGCACCTCGCCGGTCTCCCGGTTGCGAAGGACGAACTTGTACCGGTCGCCCGGCTTCACACCCGGAACGAAGCCCTCCCATGCGCCGGAACTGCCGAGGCAGCGAAGCGGATGCGCCTCCGGATCCCAGCCGTTGAAGTCGCCCGCCACCGAGACAGCGCTCGCATTCGGCGCCCACATCGCGAACCAGAACCCCTCCTGCCCCTCCGCCGTCCCGGGGTGCGCGCCCATCAGCCGGTACAGCCGCGCGTGGCTGCCCTCGTTGAACAGGTAGAGGTCCTGCTCCCCGAACCGCGAACCGCTCACAGGCCGGCCTCCGCAGCCGCCAGCAGCAGGCCCCGCAGCGGGATGACCGCCCAGTCCGCACGCCGGTCCAGCTCGTACCCCAGCTCGTAAAAGGCTTTCTCCAGCACGAAGGTATCCAGCAGGAATCGGTGCTCCTCGGCGCTTCCCCCCGGCAGCCCATGCGCCTTCGCCACCGCGAAATACCCCTCCAGGTAGGCCTGCGCCGTCCAGAGGTACCACGCACGCGCCCACTGCCCGAGGTCCGTCCCGGCGCCCGTCGCATGCGCCTCCGTCACCTGCCGCAGCCCCGCCTCGCTCGCGTAATGGAACGACCGCACCATCCCGGCCACATCCCGCAGCGGCGACCGCCGCGTCCGCCGCTCGCCCAGCGACCGCGCGGGCTCCCCCTCGAAGTCGATGAAGATCGGCTCCCGCCCGCTCACCAGCACCTGCCCGAGGTGCAGATCCCCATGGCAGCGGATCCGCAGGCTCTCCAGCTTCCGGTTCGCCACCGCCTGCAGCCGCTCGATCAGCGCCCCCTCCAGCTCCAGCACCCTGCCCGCCGCTTCGACCGCCTCTGGCGACAGCGTCGGCAGGCACCGCCGCAGGGCCCGCAGCGACCGCCGCGCCTGAACCCGCAGGCCCTGCGCAAGCGCGCGCTGGTAGAACGGCGTGTACCGCTCCGGCGTGAAGTCCGGGTGCTCGATCCCCGCCAGCGCCGCGTGCAGCTCCGCCGTGCGCTCGCCGAGCACCCTGGCGAACCCCAGCCACGCCGCCCCGTACTCCAGCATCGATTCCAGGGGCGGCCCGGCCAGCAGCGGATGCGCCCGTTCTGCCACCTCCGGCGCCGCAACTCGCGCCGCGGCGACCGCCTCCAGCATCCGCTCCAGTTCGCCCGTCGCGAAGGTCCACGCGTCGTACTGGTGCGGGATCGCCGCTTCCAGCACCCCCGCGACCGCAGGCTTCGCCCCCTCCCGCACATACTCCACCCGCCCGACGATGCGCGGCACCATCCGCGCCGCCGGCGTCTTCGCCAGCAGCTCGCCCAGCTCCACCTGCGGGTGGGTTCCCTCCTCCAGCCGCCGGATCGCCTTAAACACGAACTGCCCCGGGAACACCACCGAGGTGTTGCTCTGCTCCCCCCTGCTCAGCTGGGGCGTGCCCTCCACCCCGTTCAGCCGGGCCCCCGGCTCCGGCACGAATGCCAGCATCCCCCGTTCGCCGCTCAGCCGACCCCGGCTTCGCAGCAGCCCGGGCAGCGCCGAACACACCTCCGGCAGCGCGAGCCCGTCCACCACCACCTGCCTCCCGCCATCCTCAGCCTCGACCTCCGCCACCACCGCCCAGGGCGCAGCCGCCTCCACCGCTGCCCGGCGTTCCAGGCCCACCGCCGAAAGCAGCAGCCCGAACCGGTCGGCCTCACCCTGCTCGTATTCAACCATCACCACCACAAACGTCGTCTGCGGCAGCCCCTTCCCTCGCAGTTGCACCCGGTCCACCACCCGCGTCCTCCGCGGGCGCCGGCTCAGCCCGGCAAACCAGCGCCGCGCCGGCACGTACCCCGCCAGCACCTCGTCCAGCGCCTGCCGCCGCCCGTCGAACAATTCCTCCGCGCCGCGCGACACCCGCAGCGTCGGCACGGCCTCGTCCCCGGTCCCGCCCGGGCCGCGTCCCGAAAGCGCAAACCAGTAGAACGAATGCGGCCCGAGGGCAAGGAAATATGGCTCCTCCCCAATCCGAGGGAACACCCCCTGCCCGAACAGCTCCACCGGCTCCACCCCCGCGTACCCCTTCAGGTGGAGGTGCGCCGCCTGGGCGAAGCGCGAAAGATTCGCCACTACCAGCAGCCGCTCGCCCTCATACTCCCGCACGAAGGCCAGTACCCGGTGATTGTCCGCCTCCACGAACGTCATACTCCCCCGCGCGAAGGCCGGGTGCCGCTTCCGCAGCGCGATGATGCGCCGCATCCACCACAGCAGGCTCGATGGGTTCGCCTGCTGCGCATCCACATTCACCGATTCGTAGTGGTATTCCGGGTCGATGATCACCGGCAGGTACAGCTTCTGCGGGTTCGCCCTCGAAAACCCCGCGTTCCGATCCGCGCTCCACTGCATCGGCGTCCGCACGCTGTCCCGGTCGCCGAGGTAGATGTTGTCCCCCATACCCAGCTCATCGCCGTAGTAGATCACCGGCGTGCCCTTCATCGAAAGCAGCAGCGCGTACAGCAGCTCGATCAGCCGCCGGTTATTCCCCAGCAGCGGCGCCAGCCGCCGCCGAATCCCCAGGTTGACCCGCGCCCGGTCTTCCGCCGCGTAAACCCGGTACATGTAGTCCCGCTCCTCATCGGTCACCATCTCGAGCGTCAGCTCGTCGTGGTTCCGCAAAAAGAGCGCCCACTGGCACGTCTCCGGGATTGCCGGCGTCTGCTCCAGGATCTCCGTCGTCGGGAAGCGGTCCTCCATCCGCACCGACATGAACAGGCGCGGCATCAGCGGGAAGTGGTAGGCCATGTGGCACTCGTCGCCGTCCCCGAAGTACGCCACCGCGTCCTCCGGCCACTGGTTCGCCTCCGCCAGGAGCACCCGACCGGGCCACTTCCGGTCCACATGCGCCCGCAGCTCCTTCAGGAACGCGTGCGTCTCGGGCAGGTTCTCGCAGGTCGTCCCTTCCGCCTCGAACAGGTAGGGCACCGCATCGAGCCGAAACCCGTCCACCCCCATCCCCAGCCAGAAATCTGCCACCTCCAGGATCTCCCGTCGCACGCGCGGATTCGCGAAATTCAAGTCCGGCTGGTGCGAATAGAACCGGTGCCAGTAGTACTGCCCGGCCACCGGGTCCCACGTCCAGTTCGAACGCTCGAAGTCCTTGAAAATCACCCGCGCATCCGCGTACTCCGTCGCCGTGTCGCTCCACACGTAGTACTCCCGCCACGGCGAACCCCGCGGCGCCCGCCGCGCCCGCTGGAACCAGGCATGTTGATCGCTCGTGTGGTTGAGCACCAGCTCCGTGATCACCCGCAGCCCCCGCCGGTGCGCCTCCCGCAGGAACGTGCGAAAGTCCGCCAGCGTCCCATAGGCCGGGTGAATTTGCCGATAATCCGCGATATCGTACCCGTCGTCGCGCAGCGGAGAAGCGTGGAACGGCAGCAGCCAGACCGCCGTCACCCCCAGCTCCTCGAGGTAGTCCAGCTTCTCGGTCAGCCCAACGAAATCCCCAATGCCGTCGCCGTTGCCGTCGTTGAACGCCCGCACATGCAGCTCGTAGATGACCGCGTCCTGGTACCAGAGCGGGTCATTTCCCAGCACCGCCGACCGCTCAGCTCGCTTCGTCGCTGCCTGCGCCATCTCGCCTCCGCGAGGTGACAACGCATCACCCCTCTCTCTAGTTTCCCGTCTCCCCTGCCACCGGGCCAACCCGGCCTCCCGTACCATTGCCGCAATGTTTCCCGCGCTCGACCATCTCATCCTCGCCATCCCCGATCTCGCCGCGGCTGCCGCCCCGTTCGAACAGCTCGGCCTCACCCTCACCCCGCGCACCGCCCACGCCGGCCTCGGCACCGCCAACCGCGCGGCCTTCATCGGCTCCGGCCCCGGAAACTTCGCCTTCATCGAACTCCTCGCCGTCGAACAGCCCGACCTCCTCCCTCCCTCGCGCGCCCACCACCGCGCCGCCGCCGGAGCCGGCGGCGCGCTCGCCTCCTTCGCCCTCCGCGTCCCCGACCTCGATGCCGCCCTCCAACCCCTCCGCCCCGCCGCGCAGGTCGACGTCGCCGAAGTTCGCGCCGATGACCGACGCCTCCTCGTCCGTTCGGCCGTCATCCGGCTGCCCGCCATCCCCTGCCCGGTCGCCCTCGTTCAGTACCCGGAAACCCCGGAGGCCCGCTTCCAACGTTCGCGCTCGCTCGGCCGGTTCGACCACGCCTTCCCGCTCGCCGCCCTCGACCACATCGCCCTGCTCGTCACTGACCTCGCTGCAGCCACCCGCGATGCCGCCCTCCTCGGCCTCCAGCCGGTCGGCGAAGTCACCACCCCGGATGTCATCATCCGGCAGCTCGCCGCCGGGGCCGCCACCGTTGAACTGCTCGCCCCGGCCCGCCAGGGGAGCCCGCTCGCTGGTCGCCCGCCCGGGCTCCTGCCGGTCGCAGCCTGCCGCGCCGCCGTGCCCCTCGCCGGGGCCGCCCGCCTCGCCCGCGAGCGC
>NZ_DAOUAO010000133.1:0-31729 GCF_034433535.1 Tepidiforma sp. | reverse complement strand
CGAGCGCGCGCGGACCTGGCGGTGGAAGGTGATGGCGAAGCGGTGAGCCTCATCGCGGATGCGCTGGACGAGGTAGAGGGCCTCGGAGCCGCGGGGGAGGACGATGGGCTCGTCCTCGTCGGGGGTGTAGAGCTCCTCATGGCGCTTGGCAAGGGCGACGACCGGGATGTGGTGGACGCCGAGTTCGTGCATGGTTTCGAGGGCGGCGTTGAGCTGCCCTTTGCCGCCATCGATGATGACGAGGTCGGGGAGGTCCCAGGCATCGGCGAGCGGTTCCGCGGAGTCGGCGGTGCGGGCGTGGCGGCCGAAGCGCCGGCGGAGGACCTCCTGCATGGTGGCGAAGTCGTTCGCACCCTGGATGGTCTTCACGCGGAACTTGCGGTACTGGTTGGGCGCCGGGCGGCCGTCGACAAAGACGACCATGCTGGAGACGGGGCTGGTGCCCTGGATGTTGGAGTTGTCGTAGCACTCGATGCGGCGGGGGACCGCGGGGAGGGAGAGCTCTTCGCGGAGCTGCTCGAGGGCCTGCTCGGTCTTGCTGGTATCGGCAAGCCACTTCACGCGGGCGACGGCGAGGGCTTCGCGCGCGTTCTCGGCGGCGAGCTGGACGAGGCGGCGCTTCTCCCCGCGCGCGGGCACCCGGATTTCGACGCGGGAGCCGCGCTTCTCGGAGAGGAGCTGTTCGATCGCCTCGCGGTCCTCGGGATCGATGGGGAGCGCGATCAGGCGCGGGGTGTACTGGGCGCTTTCGTAGTACTGGAGGAGGAAATTGGCGAGGACGGTGGCATCGGGTTCGTCCCGGACGCCTTCGAGCATGAAGGTATCGCGGCCGATCATCTGGGTGCCGCGGATGAAGAAGACCTGGACGCACGCCTGGTCGCCGTCGCGGGCGAGGGCGAAGATGTCGGCGTCTTCGTTGCGGGTGGTGGCGACCGCCTGGCGCTCCACGGTGCGTTCGATGGCGCGGAGCTGGTCGCGGAGCTGGGCGGCGCGTTCGAACTCCATCCGTTCGGCAGCGTCCTCCATCTGGCGGCGGAGGCGGCGGAGGACGTCCTCGGCCTTGCCTTCGAGGAAGAGGATGACCTGCTGGATGACCTCGTCGTACTCCTCCTTCGTGCAGTAGGAGGTGCAGGGGGCGATGCATCGCTTGATGTAGTAGTCGAGGCAGGGGCGCGGGTCGGTGCCGGTGATCTCCTTCGTGCAGGAGCGCCAGGGAAAGAGCTTCTTGACGAGGTCAAGAGTGGCGCGAACGGAGCCGGCGCTGGCGTAGGGACCGAAGTAGCGGGCGCCGTCGTTTTCGATGCGGCGGGTGATGGCGACGCGCGGCCAGGGGTTCTGGACATCGATCTTGAGGTAGGGGTAGCGCTTGTCGTCCTTGAGGCGAATGTTGAAGAACGGCTGGTGGCGCTTGATCAGGGCGGCTTCGAGGAGGAGGGCCTCACCGGGGTTCGAGACGACGATGTATTCGAAGTCGTCGATCTGCTCGCGGAGGGCGCGGGTCTTGGGCTCGAGGCCATGGGGCGCGCCGAAGTAGGAGCGAACGCGGTCGCGGAGGCGGGCAGCCTTGCCCACATAGATCACCTCCCCGGAGGCATTGCGCATGATGTAGACGCCGGGCTTCGGCGGGAGCGCGGCGAGCTGACGGCGCAGCTTTTCGGAGATGGTGGAGGACGGCACGCAACCAGTGTACCGGGCGAGGCGCGTGATTCAGAGAATGCCGAGGAGCTCGAGGGCGGAGCGGGCTGCGAGGAGGTGGAGTTCGACGCGGCGCTCGAGGGGCTGGTCGAGCTGGCCCATTTCGACGAGCACGGGCGTGAGGCCGGGCACATGGCCGCCGGCGCTGAGCGAGCTCCTCCCGCGGTTTGGCTGGCCTTCGGGGACCGGGGTGAGGGGCCGCCCAAAGCGGGCGCCTTCACGAACGATCATCTGCTCGCGGGGCGTCAGCTGCGGGTTCATGCGGTCCGCGAGCTGCTGCCCGAAGCCGGGGGCGAGTGGGCCGGGGCCGGTCGTGATGGTCTGTCCGAGGGCACCGGTGCCGGTGCCGGGGAGTTCGGCGTAGAAGGCCCAGGATTCGTGGAGGTCGAGCAGCAGGCTGACGCGGAATTCGCGGGCGGCTTCGAGGATGGCGTGGGCCATGCGTTCCATGGCGAGGGGGCTCTCGGGATTGCCGGGGTAGAGCCGGTTGAGGTCGCCGATGTCATCGAAGGTGCGGACGAAGGCGGCGATGGCGGTGGGGTTGGCCCGGGGGAGGACGAGCAGCGTCCCGGCGCGGGGCTCCCACGCGGCGACCTGGTCGGCGGCGAGCCAGGCGCCGGGCTCGTTGCCGTGCACGCCCCCCAGGACGAAGGCGGCCGGGCCGTGGACGCCGCTGTGCCGGATAACGAGGGCAGTTTCGTGCGGGGTGCCGGGCAGCAGGAGTCGGGTTTCGCTGCCGCGCGGCGGCGGGGTCGGGGTTGGGGTCGGGGTGGGCGGCGCCGGGGTGGGTGTTGCCGGCGGGGCGGCCGGGGTGGCTTCTGAGGCAATGGATTGCCCGGTGCCGGTCTCGGGCGACGGGCGGGAGCAGGCGATCGCCGCGAGGGCGGGGAGCGCTGCGAGCAGTCGCCGGCGCGTGAGGTTCGGCATGGCCAAAAGGGTACGTTCGACCGGGTGCAGCAGATGGAAAGGCGGGTCAGGAGGCGGCCCGGCGGGCAGCGGCCTCGCGCAGGAGCGCGCGAACTTCCTCGTCGGAGACGGGCGGGAAGCTGCGGTACCAGAGCCCGACCGCGTAGAACGGGTCGGGAGTGCGCAGGACGACGAGGGTGACGCCCGGGAATTCGCGGGCGAATTCGTCGAGCGTCTCGGGCGCGGCGACGGGGACGGCGACGATGATCGGGCCGGCGCCGAGCTGGCGGACGGCTTCGATGGCGGCCTTCATTGTGGCTCCGGTGGCGAGGCCATCATCGACGAGGATGACGGTGCGGCCGGCGACCGCCGGGGCGGGTCGCCCTTCGCGATAGGCGGTTTCGCGACGCTCGAGCTCGGCGAGTTCAGACCGGGCGATGCGATCGACTTCTCCCGGCGCGAGACCGAAGCTGGCGACGAGGTCGGGGTTGAGGACGCGCACGCCGCCGCTGGCGATGGCGCCGATGGCGAGTTCGGGCTGCCCGGGGGCGCCGAGCTTGCGCACGATGAAGACATCGAGCGGGAGGTCGAGCTCGCGAGCGATCTCGGCGGCAACGGGTACGCCGCCCCGCGGCAGGGCGAGGAGCAGGGCGCCCTGCGGGAGATCGAGGCGGCTGAGGGCCTCAGCGAGGGCGCTGCCGGCTTCGCGTCGGCTGGCGAACGGCTCAACCACAACGGCAGTGTGCGCGCGGGCAGTCGGACCGTCGAGGGCCGATTGGGGGGAAGCGGGAAGGTCCGTGGGGCCCCGAGGCTACCCGGCGAGAACCCCGTTGGCGGCCAGGGCATCGCGCAGGGCCTCGAGCGAGGGGATCGGCTTGCCTCCGAGGGAGTCGATGGCGTCGATCACGTCATCCGAGCAATCGGAGGTGAAGGCGAGCTCGAGGAGCTCCTGGCGGTCGGGCTGATTGCCGTGTTCGAAGAGGGGCCGGACGAGGGCTTCGATCTCGGCCCAGGATGCTGCAACCATGGGAGCTCCTTCAGGAGGGGAAGATGTCGTGCTGCTGGGGGTTGTCGTAGTTGATGTAGGGCGGCCAGAGGGCCTCAAGTTCCTTGCGGATGGGGTCGCCCTCGGGGAGATAGCGCTGGAACTGGGGCTCGACATCGCGCCGTACCCAGCCCTTGCCGATGGTGTCCTGGCGGATCTTGTCCTGCAGGAGCATGAGACCGGCGAGAAGCGATTCGGGGCGCGGCGGGCAGCCCGGGACGTAGACGTCGACGGGAAGGAGGGTGTTGACCCCCGGGGTGACGCTGTAGGCGTAGGCGAAGGGGCCGCCCATGATGGCGCAGCCGCCCATAGCGAGGGCCCACTTGGGCTCCGGCATCTGGAGCCAGATGCGCCTGACCGCGGGGGCCATCTTCCAGGTGACCGTGCCGGGCACGATGAGGAGGTCGGCCTGGCGCGGCGATGCGCGGAAGATTTCGGCGCCGAAGCGGGCGATGTCGAACCGCGGTGCTGCGGTGGCGATCATCTCCATCGCGCAGCAGGCGAGGCCGAACATGCAGGGCCAGAGGGATGAGCGCCGGGCCCAGTTCAGGACCTGGTCGACGCTGGTGACCAGGATGTTCTGCTGCAGCTCTTCCTCAACGTCGGAGCCGGTGCGGAGCGGGAGGGGCTGGTAGACCTTGTTGGGCTGTGCCATCGCTCGTGCAGTCTATCACAAGCAGGCTGCCGGGCGAGTGGGGCCGGCAACGCAGGTGCTAGCGGCGGACGTAGTCCTGGCCTTCGTTGATCGGTTCGTCGATGTAGATGTCGCCGTTGCGAATCTTAAGGTTGTAACCGCACTCGGGGTTCGTGCAGACCCACGCCTTGAAGTGGATCGGCGCGCCCTGGCTGCCGAAATCGGAGAAGGGGACGAGGTCCCCGTAATCACATTTGCGGCACTTGGGAAACTGATACATCCCTTACCTCCCCCAGCAAACGAATGACAGTGGCGTGGTCTTGTGACCACCGTGAGCGTAGCCGAGTGACGGCGAATAGTCCATCAGCCGCGGGTGACGCGGCGGAGGAAGGCCCGGGCGCGTTCGGTGGAAGGGCTCGAGAAGAACTGCTCGGGGGGCGCTTCTTCCTGGATGACGCCTTCGTCCATGAAGATGATGCGGCTGGCGGCTTCGGCGGCGAACGACATTTCGTGGGTGACGGCGATCATGGTCATGCCGTTGGCGGCGAGGTCGCGCATGACGGCGAGGACTTCGCCAACCAGTTCGGGGTCGAGGGCGGAGGTGGCTTCATCGAAGAGCATGAGGCGGGGCTGCATGGCGAGCGCGCGGGCGATGGCGACGCGCTGCTGCTGGCCGCCGGAGAGCTGAGAGGGGTAGGCGTCGAGTTTGGCGGCGAGGCCGACGCGGGTGAGGACTTCGATAGCGCGCTGCCGGGCTTCCTCGCGCGAAAGCCCGAGGACGTGGACGGGGGCTTCCATGACGTTGCCGAGGGCCGTGAGGTGGGGAAAAAGGTTGAAGCGCTGGAAGACCATGCCGATGCGCGCGCGCATGCGGGCGATGTCGCGCTCGGGGGCTTCTCGGAGGCGGCCGCGCAGGATGCGATAGCCTACCGGCTGCCCCTCGAAGAGGACCTGCCCGCCATCGACGCGCTCGAGGTGGTTGATGCAGCGGAGCAGGGTGGACTTGCCGGAGCCGGATGGGCCGAGGACGGCGACGACTTCGCCTTCGGCCACGCTGGCGGTGATGCCGCGGAGGACGTGGAGGCGTCCGAAGTACTTGTGGACGTCGATGAGCTGGAGGATGGGCGAAGTCGGGCCGGGTTCGGGCATTGTGGGTCAGTCGCGGAAGCGGAAATTGAGCCAGCGGCGCTCCGGGGAGGGGCCGTAGCCGGCGGGGCCGTAGCGGTATTCGAGCCAGGATTGGACGAGGGAGCCGAGCGTGGTGAGGATGAGGTACCAGCCGCTGGCGATGATGAGCCATTCGAAGTAGCGCAGGGTGGAGGAATACTGGAGCTTGGCAACGAGGAAGAGTTCGCTGACGGAGATGAGGGAGACGAGCGAGGAGTTCTTGAGCATGGCGATGAATTCGTTGCCGGTGGGAGGGATGACGACGCGGAGGGCCTGGGGGAGGATGATGCGGCGCATGGCGAGGCGCCCGGTCATGCCGAGGGAGCGTGCGGCTTCCATCTGGCCGGGGTCGACGGACTGGATGCCGGCGCGGACGATCTCCGTCATGTAGGCGCCTTCATTGATGGCGAGTGCCAGGATGCCGGTCTGGAAGGGCGAGAGCTGGCCATCCCAGGGGAGGGCCGAGGGCCACGCCTGGGGAAGGGCAAAGTACCAAAAGACCACCTGGACGAGGAGCGGCGTGCCGCGGAAGAACCAGATGTAGGCGAGGGCGAGAGCGCGGAGCGGCCAGGCGCGAGCGACGCGCGCAAGGGCGAAGAGGGTGCCGAGGATGATGCCCAGGGCCATGCCGATGACCGAGAGCCGGAGTGTCATCCAGACGCCCTCGAGGACGATGGAGGACAAGAAGTTCTCCGCGATGTAGGGCCAGTCGACGGCGAGGTGGAGCACGGCGCGCGGTCTTCGGACGGGCCCGGGCGTGTCGCACCCGGGCCGCTGGCTCACGAGATTGGGGATTACTTGAGGGCGCCGGCTTCGAGGCCCCAGTACTTCAGGATGGCCTGGTACTGGCCCTTGTCCCGCATGGCTTTGATGGTGGCCTGGAGCGCCTGCCGGACTTCGGTATCGTCTTTGCGGACGGCGATGCCGTAAGGACCGGTGTTGTACTGCTCGCCGACGACTTCGGTGCCTTTGACCTGGCGAGCGCCATAAGCGGCGACGGGGTAGTCCATGAGAGCGGCGTCAGCGCGGCCGCTGGCGACCGCGGTGATGGTGTCTGTGTTTTGCTCGAAGGTCGTGACCTGGATTTTCTGGCTGCACTTTGCGTTCTGTTCTTCGGCTTCGTCGATCTGGACTGTGCCGACCTGGATGGCGACCTTCTTGCCGCAGAGGTCGGCGATGGTTTTGATGCCCTCCGGGTTCCCTTGCTTCACGAGGATGCCAGAGCCGGCAACCATGTATTCGACGAAATCGACCTGCTGCTTACGCTCATCGGTGACGCTCATGGACGACATGATGACATCGGCCTTCTTGCTGGTGAGGGCCGGGATAATGGCATCGAACGAGGTGTTCTGGACGTCGGCGGTGACGCCCCAGGCCTGAGCGATGCACTTCGCGAAATCGACATCGGCGCCGATGGGCTCGTTGGTGCCGGGTCGGACGAACTCCATGGGGGCGTAGGAGAGGTCGGACGCGACGACGAATTTGCCGGCCTGTTTGATGCGCGCGGGCGCGGTCACGCCGAGGTCGGAGCAGTTGACGCTGGCGGAGACGAGATCCGCGGAGTCGGCGCCGCCGGAGCCCTCGTCGTCATCGTCGTCGCCGCAGGCGGATGCGAAGGCGGGCAAGAGGAGCGCTGCGAGGAGCAGGAGGAATGGGACTCGCCGGGCGGTGGACATGGCTGGTGATGCCTCCTTCGAGGATTCGGGGAACTATGGCATGCCGCGGGTATCGAGGGAAGGGGCGCGGTATTGGAGGTTTGCGGGGGGTGGTTGGTACCATGCGGGCTTTGGGAAGACGAGGAGGTGCCTGCGATGAGCGCGACCGCGATTACGCTGCGCGTGCCCGCTACGAGCGCGAACCTCGGGGCGGGGTTCGATTGCCTTGGGCTGGCGCTCGATATGTTCGCATCGGTGACGGTGACGTTTTGCGAGGCCGAGCAGCCGCCCACCGAGGATGTGGGCGAAAAGATGGTGCTGACGGCAATTCGAAAGGCGTACGCGCGGCTGGGAAAGCCGATGCCTCCCGGTGTGCGGGTTCGCTACCAGGTGGAGATTCCGCTGGGACGCGGCCTCGGGGCGAGCGCGGTGGCGCGTGCGGCCGGCGTGCTGGCGGTGAACGAGTTCGAACGCGGGCCGTTCGATGAGCAGGCGATGCTGGACCTCGTGAGCGAGCTGGAGGGCCACGGCGATAACGCCTGCCCGGCGCTGTTCGGCGGGCTACAGGTCTGCGTGCAGGGAAGCGATGGGCACTACGTCCGGGTACCGGGGCGCTACCCTTCGGATGCGCACATTGCGCTGCTCATCCCGGACCATTCGATGCCGACGAAGGAGGCGCGGAAGGCACTCCCGGATGTGTATGCGAAGGCGGACGTCGTGCACAACATCGGCCGGGCGGCGCTGTTTGTCGCGGCGATGGCTGCCGGGAGGATGGAGGTGCTGGCGGAGGCCACCGACGACCGGGTCCACCAGCGGCAGCGTGCGTCGCTCTTCCCCCCGCTGTTCGACATTTTCGCGGCGGCAAGGGGCGCGGGGGCCTGGGCGGCGTGGCTGAGCGGGGCGGGGAGCTCGGTCGCTGCGATTTGCCCCGAGGGGCCCGCCCGGGCGGTTGCGAACGCGATGCTGGCGTGCGCGCGCTCCGCGGGCTATGACGGGAGGGCGCTGGTGACGCGCATCGCGCGGGAGGGGGCCACCGTTTCAAAGGTGGAGCTGGTCGAGGGCTGATGCGCATCCGTTTTGCGGAGCCGGGTGACCTGGACGTGGTCATCGAGCTGATCCGGGCGCTGGCGGAGTACGAGCGGGAGCCGGATGGGGTGCACCTCGAGCGTGAGGAGCTCGGGAGGCACCTGTTCGGGGAGCGCCGGTACGCCGAGGTGCTGCTCGCCGAGGATGGGGAAGAGGTGCAGGGCTTTGCGCTGTTCTTTCACAACTTCAGCACGTGGGAGGGCAAGCCCGGCATCTACCTGGAGGACCTGTTTGTGCGGCCGGGGGCCAGGGGGCGGGGCTATGGGCGGGCGCTGCTGGCGCGGCTCGCGGCGCTGGCGCTGGAGCGGGGCTGTGCGCGGCTGGAGTGGTCGGTCCTGGACTGGAACGCGCCGGCTATCGGCTTCTACCGGTCGCTGGGGGCGGTCCCGATGGAGGAGTGGACGACGTACCGGCTCTCCGGTGAGGCGCTGGAGCAGCTGGGGCGCGGGGAGGGGTAGCTGATGAGACGCGGCTTCAATCGCTCCAGGGTCCGTGGAAAGCCAGGGCTCTGCACGTGAGTCGACGAGCGGCTCAAAGGAAGCCTCGCCATACCCGTGCGGATTGAGCATGGACCTCTGAATCCCGGTCAGCGAGCGGCCCCTCACACGTCGACGGGCACCCGGCGGCCCTGTTCCAGCCAGCCCGTTTTGCAACGGAGATGGCGCTGCACCGACACCTGCCTTCGCCCGGGCCAACTCCGGCGTCTCCGCGAAGTTCTTACGCCCCTTCGATCGCCTCGGTTGCTGGCGCGCCTGACCCGCCAGGAACCTTCCCGGTGCTTGAGATTGGGGATGAGGCAGCGAGCGGCAAGCCGGCTTTCGCGGTTCCTGCGCAGTCTTGTGGACCCTCAGGAGTTCCATTGCTTCGCCCGCCCCGCGATGAGCGCGAGCTGATGGTCGTCCCCACGAATTGCCGCGTCGTTGCCTTCGACAACGTGACGAGTCTACCTGACGGGCCGAGGGACGCACTCTGCCCTCCCGCCAGCCGTTCCGGCCTGATGCCCCGTCGCCTGTACTCTGATGCCGAAGTGGCCATCCTGTCGCCACATCGGCCGGTCATTCTGCTTCCCATCGAACTGGTTGCCACCCGGGAGGACCTGCGCGACCGCGCCTTGCACGTGGCCCTCGCGGCCCGTGAGCAACCCAAGGATGAGAGCGCCCTCGAGCAGGCCTGTGAGGCCGCAAAGCCACGGTTGCCTGGAGCGATCCTCGATGCAGCAAGCGCCGCGCTCAAAACTGGGCTTCAGTGAGAGTCGAGCCGGCAGCACGTATGGTCGACTTTGCCCCCTGGGTGACGGCGGCCGAGGAGCGCCTTCGTGGCCGCGAGCGGCATCCCTCGAAACCTACCGGGCGCAGCGCAGTGCGCAAGCACGAGATTCGGCCGGGCGAAATGCACTGGTCCAGCGTCTGCTGCGGACTGCGACACCATCGATGGCGAATGATCGGGGACAGCTACTGGATTTCTGGATTGCACGGGCAAGGCGTCAGTGAACTGAGGTCTGTACACAACTCTGGGGACATTCTCGGCTAGCCCGGCTGCCCCGGGAGGCGCACTTACGCGCCTGATTCCGGACCTGCGAGAGGCGCGTCGGTTCGAAGCTGGCGGCCAGCACGTCCCGCAGGCTCTCCTCGCGCACCCGGACCCTCACCATCACGTTCAGGTTCTGCTTGCCCAGGGGCCGGGCCACCCATTCTGGCCGGGTGAACCGCTCTCGGCGAAATTCGACCGAGAGCGAGGGAGTCATCAGTTCGACCTGATCCCCAAGGCTGAAGGTTGACTTCCATCCGATACCCCGGAACCCAATCGTGCTCAGCGATCGCTTGTTCGAGAAGCCGAAGTTGCAAATGGAGCGAAAGTGTTCCTCGACAAAATCTTTGCCGTCGTGTTCTAAGACGAGCGTATCGCCTTCGATCTTCACGAGTGCCCGCGACGCGCCCGCATCGTCGGCGTTCTGGAGTAACTCAGAAAGAACGTGGCGCGGGTCCTGCACCTGCTTGAACAGCTGCTGCCAGGGGCCCGCCAGGCCGGGGTCGGCTTGCAGCTGGTCCCACCGGCGGACCGCCTCGTCGCGAATGCGCGCGAAGTACTCGGGCGGCGAAACTGGCCGGCTTCCATCCACGCTGCTATTCCTCAAATTCGAAATGCTCGAACTTTAGCGTCCGTGCATTTTCGCTGACAGTCCGCACCACCTGCTCAGGAAATCCGCTTTCGCTGCGAGCCCGTATCTCCAGTTCGACCTCGACCTGACCGTCCAGCAGTCCGGAAAGGTGCTGCACAATCTCTTCCCCGATTTGGGCTGCACTTGAGCCCAGTTTCAGCTCGTTCAAGCGCACCCGCCCGTAAAAGCGCCTGCGCGTCGTTGCCGTCGGACCCGACGGCGGCCGGGGGGGACCATCGGGACCGCCGTTTCCTCCGGAGTCATCCCCCGGGCCTTCGTCCACCAGCCCGGGGCGTGCATCCGCCCTCGACGCCGCTTCGGCAACGTCCCGACGCACCACGACAGCTCCGCGGTCGAGCAACACGCTTTGCGGTCGCTGACCGAAGCTCAGCCCGGAGTATGTTCCCCCCTCGTGGCCCTGCGCATAGCCAAAGAATTCCGTCGACGTGGCCCCCTCCTGGATTGCCCTCTTGAGGACTTCCGCATTTACCAGCCGCGGGAAGTACAGGTAGCGGGTCAGATTCTCTTCCCAGAGCCTGCGCGCTTCGATGTGCTCGAGACCCCGCCGCCAGAACCAGCGGTCGAGCTCCCGCTTCAGGAACAGCGGCGACCACCTCAGCAGCAGCAGCTCCTCCGATTCCAGTGTCGCCACCGCGCGCTGTGCGATGGGGCCGGCTGAGCCCAATCGCCCGCTGGTGTGGATTGCCCGGATGGTCTCCGTCTCCAGGGTCAGCTCTCCGTTCTCCTCCCGAACCCCCTGGTATGGGACGAGGAACCAGCGGTAGCCGTCGCTCAAGAGGCCATCGATGGCCTTCTCCGCGCGGTCCCGCAGGTCTGTTGCCTGCCGCACCTGGTCCTCATCCAGGTTCAGCTGCCGCCGTTCGTCCACAATCGACTTCCAGGCCAAATACAGCTTCCCCTGCTCGTGCAGGCCCGGCAGCATCTCCTCATCGAGCGCCGCGAACACCAGCATGTTCCGGTTGAGACGCGGGGCGTTGCCGCGCTGATTCAGGACGTCCCACGCCGCTGCCAGCGCCGGCGAATCCTCGTCCCCGGCCCGGTGCGGGTGCTGCGGCGAAAGCACCACCAGCCGCACCGCAACGTCATCCGGCACGTCTGCGCTCGAGGCCGGCGCGACGTGCTTGCCGGCGAACGGCGCGTGTTCGCGGTCGCCGCGGAGGCGCGTTTCGATGAGCTCGTAGACCTCGCGTTCGGAAATCCGGCTCATCCGATCGGCGACCGTTCGATTGAGATTGGGCCGAACTTCGAACCAGTACCGGCTGCCGCTCCCGTGCAGGAACTGCAGCCGCTCCCGCAGCCTGCCCAGCACATCGTTGTAGGTGGCGATGGGCTCGCCGGGCCTGACCGCGCCCAGCCGAATCCGCACATCCTCAATCCCCGGCGTCGCCTTGCCCGGCACGCTGCCCAGGAGGATTGTCCGAGCCGTCGCGCGTGCCGCCCCGACTCGCCCGTACCGCGCATTCGACGCGTCGATCCGCACGGCTTCCGCCGAGGGCCCTTCGATGTCGCCATCGATGACCGGCTGGAACTGCGGCGGCAGGTAGCGCATCAGCTCTTCTCGCACCACGGGCAGGTCGAACCGCAGGGTTGCGGGCATAATCAGCGCGGATTGATCACCTTCCTGCCACATTGCCTGCACGGCCCCGGCCAGCAGCCGCAGCACGCCGCGCGTTGATTGAAATTGCGGGACCGCCCCGTTCCAGTCCTGGTACAACCGGTCGAACAGCTCCGGGTGGAAGGGGTAGGCGGCCCGCATGCGCTCTTCGTACGCCCGCTCTGCCACCTCTGCGGGGAAGTCGGCGCGGTTCTGCCGGTAGTACTCCACGAAGCGCGCAACTGCCTGGTCCCGGCCCTCGGGGTCGACCCGTTCGAAGAGCCGGCGCCGCACCACTTCGAACGACTCGGTCGGCTGCACCGGCTGCCAGGCCGTTTCAAGGCGGCCGAACGTCTGCTGGACGCGCGCCAGCACCCTTTCGCCCTGCACGCCGCCGATCTCCATGTCCGATTCGGGGATGGAAGCCGCTACGACCACCCCCGGCGTTGCCTTCGCGATTTCTGTCAGGGATTGCAGGAAGGTCAGCAGCGACTCCAGCGAGCCGCCCGGCAGGTTCGTGCGCTTCGGCGGCAGGTTGCGACCATAGGCGACCAGCTCGTCGATCAGCACGATGCAGGGGGCGCATTGCTGCAGCACCTTGCGGATCTCCTCGGCCGGTGCCACCCCGTGGATGTCCGCATCCTGGACGTGCCTGTAGGCCTCGTAGCCGCCCAGCTGCCAGGCCATGTGCCCCCAGAGGGTGCGCAGGCTCAGGCCCAGCGCCTTCAGTTCCGGGTCGTCATCGAAGGCGGAGGTGGCCGAGATCTTTGTCCCGACCAGCACGGCCGTGTTCGCCCGGGGGATGGCGACGCCGAGCTCCTGGCTCAGCTCCTTCAACACCGGCACATCGTTGACGATCTCGGCGCCGGAGCGCGCCATGTGGTAGAGCGCCAGCATCGTGTGGGTCTTGCCACCGCCGAAGCCGGTCTTCAGCTGCACCACGGCGTCTCCACCCTGCCCCGTCAACCGCCGCAGCGCCGTCTTCAGGAAGTCGCGCAGCCCGGCCGTGACGTACGTCCGCTCGAAGAATTCCCGTGCGTCCAGGTACTCCCGCCCGACTTCCGGGTTCTGCCGGTATACCTCGTGCAGGTCTGCAGCGAATTGCCCCTGCGTCAGCAGCCCTGTGCGCACATCCTCCCGCGGGACCACCACCTCCCGCCAGGGCCGCAGCCCTGCATCGGCGAACGACGCCTCCGGCCCGGGCCCGGCAGCCGCGGGCGGCTCACTCTCCGGCCCAGCGGGCGTTCCCCTGCTTTCGCCATTGGCTGCAGCCGCCTGCGGACTCCCCTGCGCGAGCAGCGACCGTACCGCTGCAGCCGCCGACCGGTCGACCCTGTCCAGGAGGAGCGCAGCCGTTTCGATCGCCCGGTCGGCCCGCTGCTTCTCCAGGTCGGCACCGGCGGGCTTATGCGCCCAGGAGTCGCGCGTCCACCGCAGCTCGTCGGCATAGGTCCGCGCCTCCCGCGGCAGCTTGCCCTCGAAGGCCACCCGAAAGTTCTTCACCAGCAGGCCCAGGAGGTCGGCCACATCAAGCCCGGCCAGGTTGTCGCTGGTGCCCTGCTTCGGCCGCGCCGGCAGGTTCCGCCGCGACAGGTCCGAGACGTTGGGCAGCACGAGGTTTGTCCACCAGCCGGCCCCGGTGCGCTTCAGCTCCCGCTCCACGAACGGGGCCAGGTGCTGCCCCAGCAGGTGCATGGCCTCCGAGACCCGTGCGAAATTCGTTGCTTCGGTCATGTGCGTGTCCTCTCCGGTCGCTCGTCTCAAACGAGGCGCGCCTGGGTGCCCTCGCGCAGGCGCGCGGCGAGCCGCTGGATCTCCTGCCAAGAGGCATCCAGCGCATTGAAGAGCAGCCCATCGGCGGGGCGCCTGCGCGCGTCGGCGTAGGTATACAGCCAGACCGCCAGCTCACGGGCACGGGCGGTGACCCCTTCGCCCAGCTCATGCGCGAGCGCCGCCGCGCCCTGTTCTCCTTCTTCCTGCAGGGTAACCGCGAGCCGGAGGCAGGCCTCCCAGGCGCTGCCGCCGAACGGCCGCGCCAGGCCCGCCACTCCCACGGGATAGGCGGAGGGCTCCACCAGCCGCGCCCTGCCCTTCTCCGCCTCCAGCAGGTGCGATTCCTCGAGGCGGTTCACGCCCACGTTCTGGGCGCGCGCCAGCTTCAGGGCCTCATCGTACGGGGCCTCCTCGAAGCCGAACTGGGCGTAGAAATCGATGCAGAAGCGGGTGGGCGCATCGAATTGCGCCGCCCGCTCCGCCCGGTAGGCCGCGACCGCCTCGCCGATATCCTGGAGGGCTTCCCGCACCGTCACCGGCTGGCCATCCTGCCGGAGGACCGCGCGGTAGCGGGAGTAGGCGGCCATGCCCGGCCCGATCGCCGCCTGGGCGAGGTCGACCGGGGCCATGCCGCCGGCCACCATCACGGGCAGGGCCTCGGCGATTGCCGCCCGCAGGGCTGCCAGGTACTCCGCCCGGGTGGCGGTCGGCGCATCGGCCGGGCGCGGACGGCAGACGAGGACGATGCTGGAGGCAAGGGCGTTGGTGCCCGAGCCGATCATGCGATTGCCAAGCTCGGTACGCATCGGCCAGGTGCCGCTGATGCCGAAGCCCGCGCGGATCACGGCGTCGAGAAAGGTCTCCCAGCCGGTGCTCGCGGTGCCTGCCTCCGTTTCGCTCTCCGATTGCTTGAAGGCGTAGTAGATGGTGACGGGAAACGCGGGGTGCGCCTGCTCGGCAAGGCGCTGCATCGCTTTCGTCATACCGTTGAGGAAGAACGCTTCGGCTTTCTCCTTGCTGCCGTGACGGTACGGCGTGGCGACCAGCTCCTCGGCCTTGGGCACCGCGACGGTGGCGAAGAGGTCCGGAAAGACGGGCTTCAGCGAACGGCGAAGCCAAACGTAGAAGAAATCCGACAGGTCCGCGTAGCCGATATTGTCGTAGTAGGGAGGGTCGGTAGACACGAGCTTGCCGGCGCTCACATTTTGTGTGCATGCATCTTGGTTCGCGACTAGGCCGTTCGGCACCACTGGCGTCTCAATGAGAAACTTCTCAACCCACTCAAGAAGCGCCGAGAAATTGCCCGTTGAAGCCGAGAAAGGATTCCCCTCGGCGTAATCCCAAGTCATTGGTAGCGCTTGTCGGCCGAAGGTATTTCGGATCTTTGTGAACCCACTATCCCACCCACTGATCGTTGATGACCGATCGGTTAGTCTGTCGACGCCAAGTGCCAAATACACCCCCACCGCCTCGGCGTAGGCCGTCGCGCCGGTGCCGCCGTCGCGCAGCGGCACGCGGTCGTCGGGCAGGCCCGCGGCGACGGCATCGCGCTTCACCAGCGCCATCGCCTCGCCCACGAGGTCCGAGAACGTCGTCAGCGCCACGAGCTGGCGCGGGGTGAAGAGGTCGCCCCACGTCGTGAGGCCGTACGGCACACAAGTTCCGCCCGTGAGTCGCGCGGGGACGTCACCTTCCGGCCTCCACTCCGGCTTCGCCTCGCGCGCCACCGCCTCGTGCTCCGGCGTGGGCGCCAGATACACGCGCCCGCGCTCGCCCTCGGCCACAATTGCCATCATGCGCGCGCCCATTCGCCCGGCCCGCCCCTCGGCCTTGATGTAGTCGCCCTCGATCGGCGTTCCCGACATCACGCACCGGAAATTCGCCCCGCGCGCGAGCTTCGTCCCGCTCTTCGCCGCCTCCGCGTCCCTGGGCTTGCCCACCTTCACCGTAAACCGGTAGCCGCCATTCTCGATGACGGGCTCGACATAGGCCTCCTTGCCCGCCTTCGTCGAGAGCATGAACGTCGACGCCAGCGGCACCTCGACCTCTGCGAAGGCCGGGTTCGGGCTCTTCACCGTGCGCGCCCACAGCCACGCGATCACGGTGAGCTTCTTGCCCACGTAGGGCAAAAGATCCGCCCGTCCCTCGGCCATCTCCGCCGTGACCTCGATCTTCGGATAGAGATGCCCGATGCGCTTCTCGGCCTCGTCGCGCATCCACTTGCCGTAGTGGCGCACATCCTCGGCGAGGCCCTGCGCGCCCTTCCACTCGCGCGCGAAGAGCTGCTTGTCGCTGCGCGATTCCGGATTCACCGGCGGCTTGCCCGCGAACTTCGGTGGGATCTCGATCATCGCCTTGTTGATGAGCACCGCGACCGGGTTGAGGTCACTGGCGTAGGCCTCGAGCCCGAGCCGCTGCGCCTCGAGCGGCAGCGCGCCGCCGCCGGCGAAGGGGTCGTGGAAGGCAGGGAGCTTTTCCGGGTCGAAGAGCTCGGCGGCGCGGGGGTGGTCGCGGTTATCGGCGCAGGCCCGGCGCCAGCTCTTCCAAATTTCGTCGCGCGCTTGCTGGAGGACGGTCTCGTTGGTGGTGTTCTCCCAGAGGACGAGCTGCTCGATGAGGCGGAAGAGGCGCTGGCGCTCGGCCTCCTGCGCCTCCGAAGTGGGGAACTCCTCCGGGCAGGCCGAGGGGTCGTCGACCATCTGGGCGAAGATGACGGCGCGCGCCGCGGCGAGCGGCCGCCGCGCCCACCAGAGGTGCAGCGTCGAGGGGTGCCCGTGGCGGATGGATTTTTCGCGGGAAGCGGCAGCGTTGATCGCGTCCAGCGGGAGGGCGGCTTCGATGAGTTTCTTGCGGGTGCGGGTCATGCGGGGGCCTCGGCAGCGTTCTTACGCAGTTCGTGGAGATTCAGGTTCTGGCTGGCCATCGCGAACGACCAGTCGCCGGCGAGCGGGTCCTGGTACATTTCGACGTCCACGGCGCGGTCGCCATCGACCGTGACCACGGCCAGCCAGAACTGGTCGCGCATGTTGAGGCAGGTAAGCAGCTCATTCCGGGTGATGCAAACCGTCGAAGCGCCGGGGCGCCGGCCCTTGACCTCGATGAAGCGAAGCCGGCCATCGGGCTCGCGGCTTTCGATGTCCCAGCCGCGGTTATGGGCGCTGACATCGATGGGTTCGCGGCCGGCGGCGCGCTCGTGCTCCATCACGCAGGCCATGGCGACCGCCTCGACCCGGCCGGTTTCGCGCGGCGGCGCGAGGGGGTCGCCGGGCGAGGCCGGGCGGAGCGCGGATTCCGGAATGACGAATGCCGCGCCCTGCACCAGGGGCGGCCGGGGCCGCACCTCGCGCTCGAGCTTCAGGCGCTCCAACCGCTCGCCGAGCCGGCGCTCGAGGTCGTCGCGGCGCTGTGCGGCGTTCTGGCTGCTCAGGCGGGTTTTCTTGCCGACCTCTTCCATCTCCCGCAGCTCTATGGCGCGGTGGTCCCAATACTGGATGGCCGCCGTCAGCCGCTGCTTCACCGCCGCCATGGTCCGGTCGACCTGCCGCTGGCGCTGCCCGGCAACTTCTTTGAAATTGTGGTCCACCACGGTGCGAAGGGCGAAGTCTGTGGCCAGCTCCTCGAGGTTGTCGGCAGTCCATACGGTCGCGAGCAGGGCACGCGCCGCGGCCTCTTCGCCCTCGGCGAGCGGGCGGTAATCGAGGTACGGCGCGGCACCGGCGGAAGTTGCGTTGCCGCTGTCGTCGACCTCGATGTAGTCCATCCTGCGGGAGATGACCCGGGGACTGCCGTCGGCGTTGGTCACGCCATCGACAAGGGTGCTTTCGACCGCGAACATGACGCGCGGGCGGTCGCGCTCGGCTGCGGGGTCGACGAGGATGGTGCCGCGCGCGAGGGCGTCGCGGTGGCGCTCCAGGATGAGGTCGATGACGGCGCGCAGGAGCGGATGGCCCGGCGCGATGAAGGTGGCCTGGGGTTTTCCGTCGAGGTGGATGTTGGCGCGGTCGAAGCAGATGCGTTCGTAGCGCTCCATGACCGGGGCGCCCCGGCCGATGATTCGGTCGCGGCGGCGCAGCTCGGCCGGCACATGGGTGACCTGGTAGCGCCCCGGCTCGCGCGGGTTGATGGACCCGCCCAGCCGCCGGAACGCCTCAACGAAGAACGATTCGACGAAGTGGGGGACGAGGCGGCGGGCCTCGGCGCGGTCCATCTCGTCGCGCAGTTCGCGCAGGCGGGAGGCCGCAAGGGTCGTGGCGTCGAGCGAGCGCTCCTCCAACAGCCTGCGCAGGAGGGCGGGGTCCCACTGTGATTCGATTTTCTTCTCGAGGTACTGGCGAGCTTCCTCGGTGGAGTTGTATCGAATTGCTTCGAGCATGAGGTTTTTGAGGGAGACCTCGGTGAAGACGCGGCCCAGCACGTCGAACACCTTCCCGCCCAGAGCGTCCCGTTCTTCTTCGAGCTTTTCAAAGAGGCGCTGGTAGACGGCGCCTTCGCGGGTCTGATAGGCAACCAGGTTCCAGAGGTGGCACACCTCGCGTTGCCCGAAGCGGTGGATGCGTCCGAAGCGCTGTTCGAGACGGTTCGGATTCCAGGGCAGGTCGTAGTTGACCATCAGGTGGGCACGCTGGAGGTTGATGCCCTCCCCGGCGGCGTCGGTGGCGACCAGGACGATTGCGTCGGGGTCGTTCACGAATCGCTCCTGAGCCTTCTGGCGCTCCTCGCGCAGCAGGCCGCCATGGATTGCGACCACTGCCTCGCTCCGGCCGAGGAAGTCGCGGATGCGCTGGACCAGGTAGTCGAGGGTGTCGCGGTGCTCGGTGAAGATGACGAGCTTCCGGCGGCCTCCGCCGGTTTCGAACATCTCGGGGAATTCCAGGACTTCCCGCAGCTTGTCCCACTTGCGGTCGACCTTGCTTTCCCGCACGGCCTTCGCGAGGGTCGCCAGGCGCCGAAGGCTTTTCACCTCGGCCTCAAGCTCCTCGACCGTCCGGGCGGCGGTTGCCTGGTCGACGATCTCCTGCGTCTCGCTCTCCGGCTCCTCCTCGAGGTCTGCCTCGAGGTCCTCAGGGTCGGCGGCACGCAGCAGGCGCTCGATGGCTTCGCTGCGCTCGGCTTCTGCCACCCGGCGCGTCTGCCTGGCTTCTTCCAGCTCATGCTCCAGCCGCCGCAGGCGCCGCTTGAGGGACTCATGAATTGCTGCCGGGGAGGAGGCCATCCGCCGCTGCAGGAGGGTGAGGGCGAACCCGACAACCCGGCCGCGCCCGTTCCCCTCGCTCAGGAGGCGGTCCGCCCGATTCATCTCCTCGGCGACGTAGTGGGTGACCTGTTCATAGAGAAGTGCTTCTTGGTCCGAAAGCTCGTAGTTCACCGTGTACGCCCGGCGCTCCGGGAAGAGCGGATGACCGTCGAAGTCGACCAGCTCCTCTTTGAGCATGCGCCGCATCATGTCGGACACATCGGCCTGGCGCGGCCCCAGCTGGAGTTGACTCTCAAAGCGGTCGCCATCGAGCAGAGCCATGAACAGCTGGAAGTCTTCGTCCCGTCCGCGGTGGGGCGTTGCTGTCATGAGCAAGAAGTGGCGAGCCTTTCGGCTGAGCAGTTCCCCGAGCCGGTAGCGAGCCGTCCGCTTGATTTCGTCCTGGTAATACTGGGCGCTCATCTTGTGCGCCTCATCGACAATTACGAGGTCCCAGTCGTCGGCTGCATTAAGGCGGGCCATGTTGTCGTCCTGCTTGAGCAGGTCGATACGGCTGATGACCAGGTTGCGCTCGCTGAACGGGTTGTTGGAAACCGAGGATTCGATTTCCGCGCGGCCTACGAGGTCAAAGCGGAGGTCGAACTTGGAGCTGAGTTCGTCCTGCCACTGCTCGCCGAGGTTTGCCGGGCAGACGATGAGGCAGCGTTCGATGTCGCCGCGCAGCATGAGCTCGCGGATGAGCAGGCCGGCCATGATGGTCTTGCCGGCGCCGGGGTCATCCGCGAGGAGGAAGCGCAAGGGCTGCCTCGGCAGCATCGCCTGGTACACCGCTGCGATTTGATGGGGAAGCGGCTCGACGTTCGAGGTGTGCAATCCCAGCATCGGGTCGAACATCCAGGCGAGCTGAATCCTGCGCGCCTCGGAGGCGAGCCGAAACAGGTCGCCGTTGCTGTCGAAAGCCCAGGCTGTCGGAGCCTCGACCAGCTGCAATGTGGGGAGCTGATGCTGGTAGACAATTTGGTCACCGACTTTGCCGGACCGCTCGACACGGTAGACCACTGTGGCGATGGTTCCGCCGTGGTGTTTCACGCTCACGATGACGACGGTTTCGCCGGGCACGAGTCCTTCGACCCGCGCACCCGGTACGAGGTCGGCAAGTCGCTCCATGTGAAGGCCTCCTGAGGGGCGCCATCATACCGCCGGCCCCCAGGTCTTCGAAACCAGCCCGAGGAAGACGACAGGACCTGTCGTTGCGCAGCCGCAGCACCAACCACCGTTGCGCGGAACTGGAGGAGACAGCCCGGGAATGCACTTCCGACGAACACCTGCTGGCGAACGTGGGTCGCCGAGCCGGGCGCCCCGTTTCCCGGCTGTGCGGAGCTTCCCGGGCGCGGCTGGTGTCTCGCCGCCCTGTGCCCCATCCGGCGGCCGGGCCATGCACGGGCGGCGGAGCAGCCGGCGCGGGATGTGCTGTGGCCTGTCGGAAGTCCGTTGGTCCGGGAACACGAGACCGCCTGGAGCCGGGCAGAACTCCCGAGGACGGTCTTCGGCACTGACATCTCTCCTGTGGCCAAGCGCGGCTTCCGCAAGGGGCAGGACCCGCCATTCGGCTCACTGCATCGAGCAGCCGAGCGTCGTTGCCGGGGTTCGCTGCAGTGACGGTCACTGACGCCCGGAGGCGCGGGCACGCTCAGCCGGAGCGTGTCGAACTCCTGAGCAACGAAGCACAGCCCCTGTGCCAGTGCCTTCTGCGTTCAAGGCAGACGGATGGGCGTGCTGGTCCCCAGCCCGGGCCTCCTGTTCATTGACCGGGGCTGGTCAAGCGCTGAAGGCCTTGCTCCGGCGCATGGTTCTCGCCAGGCTGGGTCGGTGGGGCTCCCGGGAACGGGAGACCTGAGCGTTGTGGCGCGGGATGCGGGGAGGTCTTGGGATTTCCTGGGACCGGCGTGTGAGCAGGTTGGTTGCGCAGGCGGACACGCTTCGTGGGGGAGTTGGTGTCGTCGGAGACGGGCGCCGGGTCGTCAGTCTAGCGAATCGCGGGGGACGACAGCGGCTGCGCGATTGCGAGACGGTTAGGCTCAGCGAGAACTTCGAGGATGCCCGACGGGGACTGGAGGTGGCGCAGTGCTGCTCCAGCCCGCCTTGGGCCCGGCAAGGCTGGGCGGCGATGAGAGCTCGACGTCGAGCTCAGCCACCACCCGGCTGCACCGGGCCGGGGAATGACAAGCGGGGAGGTGTTCGCGGAGCCACGCACCGCTGGTCGGCGAGGAGATGCTGTCCCGGTCACGGCAGAGGTTTCAGGCAGGACACACCCTGTCGTAGAGCTCACGGATGAGGATGAGACATCCTCGCGCGTCCCCGGCGTCGCGGAAGCGGGCGACCGGGACCTGCCAGCGATATCTGCCGAGAGCCGGGGCCTCCATGCTGGGGCTGCGTTGCTTCAGCCAGTCGCGATGAATGGTGTCCACCCGGAAAAGCGTGCCTTTTTCGGGACTCCCTCACGGCACAGGCGGTGCTTCGCACGCCGGCGCTGCGGCGAGGGGAGGGGATGACAGCCTCGTTGCCAGACTGCTCGGTGGTGGCCGGGTCCTCCCATCGGCTGCCCACGCCGGCCGGCGGCCAGGAGCGCGATGAACGATGCCTGCCGGTTCCGCCCTGCCGAATGGCGCCGGGCATTGGGTTGAGGCTACGACACGCCAAGCAGGACGCCGCCAGCGCAGCACCACCAGCCCCAGCCCCCTGGAGAGGCGTTCCCTCCCGCTGGAATACGGGGCCCGGGCTTGTGCGGTACTCTTCCGGGCCGTTTGACCGAATCCCTTCCCCCGTTCGCCCCTGCCTCGCCCCTGGCGGTTGGGCAGACCATGTCGCTCATGAGCTCCAAAGCCGAATCTCCCGAAGACAGACCAGAGCCAATCGCGCCGGCCGGTGGCGCCTGCCCCGCGTGCGGGGCGGCCACTGCCCCGGGGGCGAAGTTCTGCGGCCAGTGTGGCGAGGCCCTGGTCCCGGCGTCTCCAGCGCCCGCCGCAACCTCGCCGGCTCCGCAGCCGACGGCGTGTCCCGCCTGCGGGGCAATGAACGCGCCGGGGGCGAAGTTTTGCCGCCAGTGCGGTGCTGCTCTCGGCGCAGCGAGCGGAAGTCCTGCGACTCCCCCGGGCAGCAGCCGCCGGGCCCGCCGTCCCGGCCGCCTGGCGCCGGTGGCGTTCTTTGCGCTGCTCGTCGTTGGCGGCGTGTCCGGGCTGCTCCTCCTGTTCCGGGGTGACGGGACCCCACCCGGCAGCGGCGACCAGCGCCAGTCCCGGGTCGAGCAGCTCGGCCCCGCCCCGGGGCCCGGACCGAACGGCCTCGGTCAGCACCCGCCCATCCGCCTCATTCACCCTTCCGGAGCCCGCGCAACCGTGCCGCCCGGTGAGATCCTCTACACCGACCACCTGGACTTCCAGCAGGGCCCCCCGCCGCCCTCGAGCCCGGCATGGAGGTTCTATGGCTCCACCTACGTCCTCGTCTCCGGCACGGGCGTCGTCCACGCCGACCCCATCGAGGTGGAACTGCCCCGCGCCGGGGCGGGCGATGGCGCTTCGGTGGTCATCCTCGCCCCGTCCGGCGCGTGGCAGCCGCTGCCGACCAACCCCGCCGGCGGCTTCCTCCGCGCCGCCGTCGGCGGGGCCCCCGCGCCATGGGTCGTGGCCGTGGCCGAACCGGTAGCCGTAGCCATGCCCCCAGGGCTGGAGCCGTCCCGGCTCGCCGATTTCGAGCGGCTAGCGTTCACCGACCCGGCCGCCTGGCGGGAGGAGGCCCGCGCATGGCTCGAAGCCAACCCCCCGGCCCGATGAGCCCGAGGAAGAAGCGGCGCGGCCCCCTGAGCAGCTCCTGGCATCCAGCAGCGCGGCTCGCGGCGCTGGCGCTGGAGCGGGGCTGTGCGCGGCTGGAGTGCTCGGTCCTGGACTGGAACGCGCCGGCTATCGGCTTCTACCGGTCGCTGGGGGCGGTCCCGATGGAGGAGTGGACGACGTACCGGCTCACGGGTGAGGCGCTGGAGCGGCTGGGGCGCGGGGAGGGGTAGGGGCGGGCCACGGCCGGAGGCAGAGAGTTAGAATTTGCGGCATGCCGGCTGCGTGGCTGCTGGAGGCGCGCGAGGCGTACGACCGGCGGGCCCGGCGGGCATCCCGTGATGCCTACCGGGCCCACGGTTTCACCGCATCGCTCGCATTCGATGACTTTGAGCGGCTGGCTGCCGCGAACCACCTGCTGGGTGATGAGCAGGAGAGCCGTGAGGCGCTCGTCCGAGGGTACCGCCGGGCAATTGAGCTAGAGGACCTGCGCCGGGCCGTGCGGTTCGCCTTTTTCCTCGGGCACGGGATGATGTTTACCGGGGAGTTCGCCCAGGCAAACGGGTGGTTTGGCCGCGCGAGGGGTTTGCTCACAGACTGCGGGACGGACTGCGTCGAGTGGGGGTATCTCTTGATCCCGGAGGGTGTCGAGGCGCTGGGGTCCGGCGATGCGGGGGCCGCATGCGAAGCATTTACTGCGGCCGCTGCTTATGGGCGCCGCTATGCGGACTCGAGCCTCCTGGCTGCTGCCGGCCACGGGCGGGGACGGGCGCTGCTGCGGCTCGGGCACCTGGACGAAGGGATGGCGGCGCTCGATGAGGCGATGGTCGCTGTGGGCGCGGGCGAAGTTTCTCCGCTGCTGGTCGGCCACATCTTTTGTGGCGTCCTGGAAGCGTGCCAGGAGGTGCTCGACGTGCGGCGAGCCCAGGAGTGGACGGCGGTCTTTTCGCGCTGGTGCGAGGGACAGGAGGACCTTGTGCCGTATCGTGCCCCATGCCTGGTGCACCGCATCGAGGTGATGCGCTGGAGGGGTGACTGGGCGGATGCGCTGGAGGAGGCGCGGCAGGCGTGTGATTGGCTGTCGCTGCCGTCCAGTCCGCAGGGGCATGGGGATGCGTTCTACCACCTGGGCGAGCTCTACCGGCTCCGGGGGGAAGGGAGCGCTGCGCAAGCTGCGTATCGCCAGGCGAGCCGACGCGGAAGGAGTCCGCAGCCAGGCCTGGCGTTGTTGTGGGCGGGCAGCGACCAGTTCGAAGCGGCGGAACGGGCGTTGCATTATGCGCTCGGAGAGACCGAGCCCGACAGGCCGATGGGCGATTGGGAGCGGCTGATTCGGCTCGCGCGCAGGGCGGAGCTGCAGAGCGCCTATGTGGACGTCCTGCTGCGGATGGGGGACGTGGTGGGCGCCAGGAGCGTTGTGAGCGAGCTGGCCGAGGTTGCGGCGGCGGTCGATTCGCTCCCGGTACGAGCGCTCCGGGACCGCGCAGCCGGGAGCGTGGCTCTGGCTGAGGGGCGACCTCAGGAGTCGCTGGCGCCGCTGCGCCGTTCGTGGGCGGCCTGGCAGCAGCTCGAGGCCCCATACGAGGGCGCCAGGGTTCGGGTGCTGATTGGGCGGGCGTACCGGGCACTCGGTGACGACCAGTCGGCCGCAATGGAGTTCGACGCGGCGCGCTGGGTGTTTGAACGATTGGGCGCGGCGCCAGACCTGAAGGCCCTGCGGGCGGATGCGGGCGAGGCTTGGGAAGAGGGTCGAGGCATGCTCACGCCTCGCGAGGTGGACGTCTTGAGGCTGATTGCCAGCGGAGAGACTAATAAGGAAGTGGCGGCGACGCTGGTTATCAGCGAACACACGGTCGCGCGGCACGTCCAGAATATGATGGCGAAGCTGGGTGTCGGTTCACGAGCGGGCCTGGCGGCGTACGCGGTCCGAAGCGGGCTGGCAATGCCGGGGCATGGTGAAAAATCACCACACCGTCCCGGGCAGGTTGGTTGATTTTCTGGAAGGCAGGGGCGGCGAGGGCTCGTACCGTGTGGGCAGCGCCGGGCCGTCCCGGGGGCGGTGCGGCGACTTCGCTGGGGGATGACATCAGATGACGGCAACAGCAGTTACACCGCGTGACCTTGTCGGGCCGGTGGCCATGGACATCCGCGGGGCAGCAGCCCAGGCCGAAGCCGAACGTCGGCTGCCGCGTGCGCTGATGAGCAAGCTGAAGGATGCGGGGCTGTTCTCCATCTATACGCCCCGCGGGTTTGGGGGACTGGAACTCGCGCTGCCGGAGGCGCTCGCAGTCGTGGAAGAGGTCGCGCGCCATGACGGGTCGACGGGCTGGACGGTCGCGCTCGGGGTGGCGAATGGGTACTTCACCACGGTACTTGGCAGGGAGGCTGCGGCACGGGTGCTGGGAGGGGGCGGGACGCTCATCGCCGGGGCACCGGCGTTCGGGGTGCGCGCGGTGAGAGTACCGGGAGGGTATCGGCTGACGGGCCGCTGGTCGTTTAACAGCGGGGCGCCAAACGCGGACTGGATCGGGGCGCCGGCGCCGGTGTTCGAGGGCGAGGCGCCGGTGATGGATGACCACGGTCAGCCCGAGCTGGTGTTCTTTTTCATCACACCGTCGGAGGCGGAGATTATCGATACGTGGCACGTGACGGGCCTTCGGGCGAGCGGAACCCAGGACCTGTACGTGGAGGATGTGTTCGTCTCCGAGGAGATGACGGGGGACATCGAACTCCCTGCTGGGCCGAAGCCAGTGTGGGAAACCCCGCTCGCCCGGATGCCGCTGTTCTCGCTGCTCCACCTGGCGCAGTCGCCGCCGGTGTGCCTTGGGCTCGCGCGGCGGGCGATTGAGGAGTTCCGGGCGCTGGCGATGGCGAAGCCGGTTCCGTTCAGCGGGGCGCGCCTGTTCGAAACGGTACAGGCGCAGGCTGGCCTGGCGCGGGCGGAGGCGCTGGTTCGGTCGGCGCGCGGCTACTGGTACGGGGAGGTTCGGCCGCTTTGGGAGCGCGTTGAGCGCGGGGCGGAGTTGTCGACAGAGCTGTTGTGCGATGTGCGGCTGGCCTCGCTGCTGGCGGTTGAGAGCTGCACCGATGCCGTCGGTCTGCTGTACCGTCTGAGCGGCACAAGCGCGATCTTCCAGACTTCGCCGCTGGAGCGCTGCTGGAGGGATATTCACACCGCGGCGCAGCACCTCGGGGTGCAGGATGGGCGCTGGGAAACGACCGGCCGGGTGTTGTTTGGGATGGTGCCGGGCAGCCCGCTGGTGTAGGGCGACGCACGCTGGGGGTGAAGGGACGGGCAGCGCCGCTCTTCGGAAGGGGCCGCTTGCTCGACACCTCCCGGGGATTGCAGGCGAGGACACCTTTCTGCCCGAGGCTTGCGGTTGGGCTACCACGCGGTGGTATAGTGGCCAGCGGTGCCGGCGGGGTCGCGGCTGCATTGTCATGCCGCGGGCATCGCCTGACTCGCCGAGCCGAGACTGCGCGCTGGAGGACGGTCGAGCTTTGACCGAGCCGCTCCAGGTCGGCCAGTTCGCGATCGTGGATCACGAACCGGTCGACCGCGGACCGAACGCCGGGGTGTTCCACGGGCGCGGTCCGGCTGATGACAGGGTCGAGCTGTTTGTGGTTGCCGAGGGAACGACTCCCGCGGGGGAGGCGTTCGCGGGTCATGTCGTCTCTGCGCTGGGACAGGCGCTGCAGAACCTCGACATGAGCCTGACCGGGGTGCTGCGGCGGCTGTTCGCCGAGGCCGAGCGGGTCGTCGCGGACTGGAACCGCAGGAGCATCGCGCACCACCGGGTTTCGCTGGGCATGAGCTGCCTCGCGCGGCGCGGGACGCAGGTGGTGCTGGCCCAGGCGGGTCCGGCGGCTGCGGTGGTGGTGCACGGCGCATCGGCGGACGTGGTGCGGCCGGATGGGCCTTTCGCGCAGGCGATTGGAACCGGCGGGGCCGGACCTGTGCTGCGCCGGCTGGAGTTCGGGGCAGGCGACCGGGTGCTGCTGCTTTCGACGCCGGCCTTTGAAGCGGTCGATGAGGAGCTCTTGCTGGGCATTTCTCGGCTGCCGGCCGAGGACGTACTCCCGGACCTGTATCAGCGGGTGCGGCATTTGCGTCACCAGACGGTACTCCTGGTCACGGCGCCGGCGGACTGGCGCGGCGAGCGGCCGCGGGCCGAATCGGGTCGCGAGGGCGACCTCGCCGACCCGGTGATTGATGCGACCGGGCAGGCGCCACAGGAGCAGGCGGGCGGCTTGCCGATGTTCCAGCCGCGGCTCTTTGTCGACGAGGAGCGCGAGCATGACGTTGCCGCTGCTCGCCGGCAACTCGAGCGAATCCGCCCGCGGGAGGGGGTGGTGGCGGCGGTCCCGCAGATGGAGGAGGCGGTGCCGGCCCCGCTGGCGCGGGCTGCGGGGGATTCGGGACTGGTCCTTTCGCGGGTGGCGGAAGAGCGCCGGGCACGGGCGCAGCTGGCGGCGGCCGCGCCGATGCTGGGGAGTGGAGGAGCGCGGGTTCGGGGGACGGACCCCGGCAGCGCTGCCACCCAGGTGACAGGCCCGCTGCGGCGCAACCCGAGGTCAGAGAGCTTCACGCGAAAGCTTGGGGCGACCGAATCGGCGCGGCCGGGGCCGGCGTCGAGCGTGAGCGACCTGCCGCTGGTCAGCGAGCTGGCCGAGGAACGCCGGGCGCGGCCAGCGGGGGAGGGGCCTGCGGCGGCGTCGGTGGCACGCGAGTCAGGGCTGGCGGCCGGCGGGGGTTCGCTGGTGCGGGTTCGCACTTCGATGGGCGGCAGGTGGCGCGGGAGCGGGACGCTGAACCGCACCCGGGTTGCGGGGCATGCGCTCCCCCCGGCGTGGATGGTCATCCTCTCGGGGCTGGTGCTGCTGGCGGTGCTCGTCGGGGTGGTCACGCTGCCGGGGATGCTGCAACAGGACCGCGAGGGCGAGTACAGCACGCTGCTGAACGGCGCAGCCCAGAAGCTGGCGGTGGCGCAGGTGGTGACGGACCCGACCGAACGGCGGGAAGCGCTGGTGCAGGCGCAGGCAATGCTGTTGAAGGCGCGCGAAATCCAGGAGGGCGACCCGCAGGCCGAAACACTCTTCAACCAGGTCGCTGGGGCGCTCAACGAGATGGACCGGGTGGTTGAGCCGGCCGCGGTGGAGGTGGTGGCGACGCTCGACCGCCTAGGCGACAAGCCGGTTGCGCCGACTCGCATGGCGGTCGGCCCGGAGCACGTCTACCTGCTGGACGCGAACGGGCAGCAGGTGGTGGAGGTCGACCTCGTTGGCGGGGGCGCGCGCAGCGTGTTCGGCGAGACCAAGGAGGCGAACCGCGGGCGGCCGGTGGCAATCGCGCAGCTGGACGCGAACGACCGCGGGGTGCCCGCGCTGCTGGTACTCGATAGCGGCAACCGGCTCTGGACGTGGGAGGGCGGGGCCCTGAGCGCACTCGCGTTCAACGCGCCGGCGGGGCTGGCCGTGACGGATATGGCGGTGCGGGGGCGCGACCTGTACGTGTTGGACGCCGACCACCGTGCGGTGTATCGCTGGCAGCAGGAGCCCGACGGCTTCCCGAACCCGCCGCTCAAGGTGGTCGACTCGGCGGAACTGGCGAACGCACGCCGGCTGTTCGTGGATACGGACGTCCTGACGGTTGATGCCGATGGTACGGTCCGGCGCTTCCTGGCGGGCGGCGGCGTTCTGCGGCTTGCGCAAGCGGGCATCGACCGGAAGCTGGTTGCAGCCGAGACACCGCAGGCGATTTCGGATTCGGAGATTGCGATCCTGGACCCGGCGATCAGCCGGGTGGTGGTACTCCTGCGGGATGGGGCGTTCGCGCGGCAGTACCGGCACCCGGATTTCGACGGGGCGCGGGCATTCGCGGTGCGGGGGGAAGTGGCCTACCTGTTTAGCGGCAGCACCCTGCGGCGAATTACCTGGTAGGGACGGACGGGGAAGCATCAAGTCCCCGGGTTTCCGCTGCTGGCCGAACCTGAGTGTGGCATACTGTTCTTATCGTGATGGGAACTGAATTTCGCAGTCTGCCAGATTTGGCAGATTCCCCGGCGGTCCCCTCAGCCCACCGGGTGACCCGATGGGTGCTCGTAGGGCTCGGGAGCCTACTGGTGGGCATCGGCGTGCTGGGAATCTTCCTGCCGCTCCTGCCCTCGACCGTCTTCTTTCTCGGGGCGGCAGCGGCGTACGGGCGGAGCTCGCCGCGCGCGTACCGCTGGCTGACGACCAACCGCTGGTTCGGGCAGCACCTGCGGGACTACAAGGAGGAGCGGGGAGCCACGCTGGCCGCGAAGGCGTGGTCGATCGGGACGCTCTGGGCGGGGATTGGCGTCACCGAGGTGTTCTTCATCGAGGCGTGGTGGCTTCGCCTGGCGCTGCTGGGCGTTGCTGGCGCGGTCACGCTCCACCTGCTCACGCTGCGCACGATTCGACGTTGAGCTGAGGCCGGCCGGGTCAGGGGGCGGCAGCTGCGGAGCCGGCCGCGAGCTGCATATCGGCCAGGAGCAGGTCCATATCGGCCTGGGGAATTTCGTGGAGGTTGCCCTGGTAGGCGAGGGTCCAGTGCTGCCGGGGCCAGCGCTGCGTCCAGCTGAAGCGGTCGTGATAGGGTTCAGCGTCGAGCCAGCGGTCCTCGGGGAGGATAACGACGGGCTCAATCCCGGCGCGGTAGGGGTACAGTTCGTCGGGCTTCTTCGTGCTCTGCCAGATGCGGGTGTGCTCTTCGACGATGGGCGAGGTGACGCGACAGATGGCGGCGAACTGTTTTCGCCCGCTAATGTAGAAGGCGAGGAGGTCGCCGGGCTGGATAGCGTTGGCCATATTGCGGCGGGTGCTCTTGAAACCGTGGCGCTTAAACCCGAGGGAGCGGGTGGTTTCGAAGATCTCGGGGGAGCCGACGACGATCCAGTTGCGGGGCATGGGCGCTACTCCTGCGGTTGGGGGAGTGAGGGTTCCCAGTCACCAGTGTAGCCGCGGATGAGAACGTCCGGCGGCAGGGGCTCGACGGCGACGTTGCGGAGGGCGAAGGGTTCGAACGGTTCCCCGGCGAGGAGCGCGATGCCCGCTGGGCCGAGGATGCGCGGGCTGACGTAGGCGTGGACCTCATCGATGAGGCCGGAGGCGAAGCAGGAGGCGAGCACCGTCGGGCCGCCTTCGATGATGACCGACTGGATATTGCGCTGGCCGAGCGCGAGGCGAAGCTGCTCGAGGTTCACGCCACCCGGGGCGGGCTCAAGCTCGAGAACGGTGGCGCCGGCGGCGGTGATGCGCTCGCGCCATTCGCGGAGCGAACCGGGGGCGGTGGCGACGATGACCCGTCCGCCGGGCGCGAAGACGCGGGCATCCGGGGGCACGCGGCCGCGAGCATCGAGGATGACCCGGACCGGCTGGCGCTCGGCGGGGGCGCCGCCCGGGCGGGCGGTGAGGGCGGGGTCATCGGCGAGGACGGTGCCGGAGCCGACAAGGATGGCATCGACCCAGGCGCGGTCGGCGTGGACCCGTTCGCGGGCGGCTTCGCCGGTGAGCCAGGTGATGCCCGCGGCCGGCGCACCGACGCGTCCATCGAGGCTGACGGCGAACTTGGCGATGGTGTACGGCAGGCCGGTCTGGCGCCAGCGAAGGTAGGGGCGGAGGAGTTCCGCCGCCCGGGCGGCGCCATCGCCAACGGCGACCTGGACGCCCGCGGCACGGAGCCGCTGGACGCCGAGACCGCCGACGTGGGGATCCAACAGGGCGATGACGACACGGGCGACCCCGGCCTGGATGATGGCATCGGAGCAGGGCGGCGTGCGCTTGCCCTCGAAGGGGACGCAGGGCTCGAGGGTGCAGTAGAGCGTGGCGTCGCGGGCATCGACGCCGGCGAGCGCCTGCGCCTCGGCATGGGGCCCGCCGTAGGGTGCGGTTGCGCCAACGGCGAGGATTTCGCCGTGGCGGACGAGTACGGCTCCGACCCAGGGATTGGGTGAGGTTCGCCCGCGGGCTGAGGCGGCCGCCTCGAGGGCGCGCTGCATGAAGGGCGAGGGCGACTCCACAGGGACAGGGTAGCGCAATGACGGCGGAAGGCTGCGCGGGGGGCGCCGAACTGGCGCCCCCCGCGACCCCGGCGGATGCCATGCCCCGCCGCCGGAGCCTCAGTTCGGCTGAAGGAACCAGCTGCCGGCAATGGTGGCGAAGCGGCTGGGCTGTTCGAGATTCATGAGGTGGCCGGCATCGAGGATGGTCTTCGTTTCGGAGCGCGGGATGCGGGCCCGCCAGAGCTGCGCGTAGGCCGGCGGGACGATGCGGTCGCCACTACCGACGACGATCAGCGTGCGGGCGCGGATGCGCGGGAGTCGCCGGGCGACGCCAGTATCGGGGATGGGCCAGAGGAACCTGGCTGCGGCCTTCAGGTCCTTCATCTCCTGGATGTAGACCTCGAGGGGGTCGACCGTGCCGTCGCGAAGGATAAGGTTCTCGCGGCGGGCCGGGTCGGCGAAGAGGACTTCGGTGGCGCGCATGGGGTTCTGGGCGAAGGGGTCCTCGCCGCGGATGGCGTCGTCCCAAATGCCGATGGGGGCGGCGAGGACGAGGCGATTCACGCGTTCGGGGTGGATGGCAGCGAGTTCGGCAGCGATCCAGGCGCCGATGGAGTGGCCGAGGACGTGGACGCGCTCGAGGCCGAGGTGGTCGAGGAGGTCGATGTAGTGCAGGACGAGATCGAGGCCGGATTCGACATCATCGAGCCCGCAGGAGGGGCCCCACCCGGGGTGGTAGGGGGCGATGACCTCGAATTTGGTGGCGAGCTCGGCGATGGCGGGCTCCCAGCCCTGGAGGCCGGCGAGGTGGTGGAGGTAGAGGACGGGCTCACCAACACCACCGCGGAAGAGGTGGACGGGGGAGGTGCCGGGGCGAAGGGTGAGGGTGAGCTGTTCCATGGCAGAGGGCTCCGGTTCAGGTGGTGACGGGTGCGGAGATGGGGCGGGGG
>NZ_DAOUAO010000132.1:0-11571 GCF_034433535.1 Tepidiforma sp. | reverse complement strand
ATCGTGATTCTCGAGGTGCTGCGCGGGTCGGTCGCCGGGTGGCTGGCCGCATTCGAACGGGCGGGCGTGTTGGCCGTGGCCTTCGGTCCGCGCCAGATCCGCATGGTCACGCACCTCGATGTCGACCGCGAGGCCATCGACGAGGCCCTCGCCCGCATCTCACGAACCGTTGGAGCGCTACCCGCCTGATGAACCGCTTCTCCCGAACGATTGCCCTCACCGTCGCAGCGGCCGGGCTGCTGCTTACCGCCTGCACCGGCAGCGAGGAGGTCGCCGCCGAGCGCGTCTTTCTCGGGCCCCCGTGGACCGGCCCGGAGCGGCTTGCGTACGACCTGCTCGCCAGCGGCCGCGAACCGTACGGGCGCTGCGAACTGGTCACGGAGCCCGAATTCGAGCCGGGCAAGGTGCGCCTCAGCCGGCTGTGCAGCGACGAGCCCGGCCCGCATCGTGATGACGGCATCGTGGTCGCGGATGCGCAGACACTCGAACCGCTGACCTCGCAGCGCGTGCAGACCGACGCCGAGGAGAACCGCCGCCTTTCGTTTACTGCGACCTACGAGCCGCCGGTCGTGAACTTCGAGGCCGACGACAACGGCAAGCTGCGCCGCACGTCGCGCGACCTCCCCGAGCCGACGGAGGAGAACGCGGACCCGGCCTTCTACGACGATGAGTCGCTGCTCTGGCTGGTGCGCGGCATCGAATTGCGGACAGGCTACAAGGCCACGTTCCGCAACGTCTCGGCAGCGACTGGTGCGGTGTTCAACGTGACGCTGACCGCGCAGGGCGAGGAGGAGGTCGAGGTGCCGGCCGGGACGTTCCGCACGATGAAAATCCGCATCGAAACCTCGACGATCACGCAGTTTGCGTGGGTCGAGCTGGAGGCGCCCCACCGCATCATCAAGGCCCGGATTCACGGGCTCCAGGACGTCGATTACCTGCTGGTGGGCGAAGCCGAACCCTAACGAAAGCAAGCAGGACCTCGCGGCGCGTGCGGCGGTATGCTCCGACGCACCTTAACGTCGGCACGCCCCTGGCGACGGGGCTGCACAGCCCGCCCGGGACCGCCCGGGGCAACTCGGTTGTTCACAGGGGTGACCCGGCTTGACACCGCGACTGTCCGCTCCGATGATGCGCCATCCCCACCTTTACCCGACTGACCGTCCAGTCAATCAGCGCCCATGACATCCGTTTTCGTCATCAGTCGCGAACCGCGGACGCGTGCCGCCATCACCGGCTACCTCCGGGAGCGGCGGTACGACACCGGCACCGCTGCCAGCTACGACCAGGCGATGGAAACGCTGGCTGGCCGCTGGTTCGACGCAGTTATCGTCGATGTGCAGGGGCTGCCCCGCGGCGAGGAAGGAACCTCGTTCGCACAATTCAACCACTGGCTGGCGTCGACGTTTCATCAGCGGGCACCCGCAATGGTCTACCTGCTCCACAAGGGGGCCCGGAGGCCGCATTTCCGGATCGAAGGGGCAGTCATCCGGAAGCCGTTTCCCATGGAAGCGGTTGGGGAGGCCATCCGGGAGCTGGTTGGCATGCCGGGCCGGGACGGCCGCGACCACGGTCTCGACCTGGACCTCGCGTCGAACACCCTCCGCTACGGGGAACGGCAGGTGCATCTCACCAACATCGAGGCCACCCTGCTGGCATACTTGATGGAGCACGAAGGCGAGATCCTCCACCCGCGGAGCCTGCTGGTCGACGTCTGGCAGTATCACGACGCTGCCGGCGCCAGTACGTTGGTTCGGGCGCATATGAGCAACCTCCGCCGAAAGCTGCGTGAGGTGACCGGCGCCAACGACCCGATTCAAACGGTCCGCGGCAAGGGCTACCGGTTCATCGCCTGAGTCGCATCATCGCTGGCTGAGGTACCGTGATGAAGCTGGGCATCAATATCGGCTACTCGGGCGCGACCATCTCGCTGCCGGTCGACTTCATTCGCCGGGCGGAGGAGCTGGGCTACGACAGCGTCTGGACGGCCGAGGCCTACGGCAGTGACGCGGTGACGCCGCTGGCCTACCTGGCGGCGCTCACGACGCGTATCCGGCTGGGCACCGCGGTCATGCAAATCCCGGCGCGCACCCCGGCAATGACTGCTATGTCGATGTCGACCCTGGATGCGCTCTCCGGCGGCCGCGTGATGGTGGGCCTCGGCCTGAGCGGCCCGCAGGTGGTTGAGGGCTGGCACGGCGTGCCCTACGGCAGGCCCGCCGCCCGGATGCGCGAATACGTGCAAATCCTGCGGAAAATCTGGGCGCGCGAGGAGCCGGTGACGTTCCAGGGGGAGGAGTACCGCCTGCCGTACGATGGCCTGGGCGCCACGGGCCTCGGCAAGCCGCTGAAGAGCATCCTGCACGGGCGCCAGCTGCCGGTGTACCTCGCGACGATGGGCCCGGTGAACATCCGCACAACGGCGGAGCTGGCGGACGGCTGGCTGCCCATCTGGTTCTCGCCGCGGCGCATGCACCTCTTCCGCCCCCATCTCGAAGAGGGGTTCCGGCGTGCCGGCAACGGCAAGTCGTGGAAGGATTTCGACATCGCGGCCGGCTGCACGGTGACCATCGGCGCCGACGTGAAGGCACTGCTCGATGCGCAGAAGCCGTTCCTCGCGCTCTACATCGGCGGTATGGGCGCGCGGGAGAAGAATTTCCATAACGAGATGGCCCAGCGATACGGCTACGGCGAGGCCGCGGCCCGCATCCAGGAGCTGTACCTCGCCGGGCGGAAGCAGGAGGCCGAAGCCGCCGTGCCCGATGAGCTGGCCGACGAGATGTCGCTCGTCGGGCCGCGCGAGCGCATCCGCGAGCGGTTCCGCGACTGGGTGGACGCCGGCGTGACCACCCTCCTGGTGCAGACGCGCCAGCCGGAGGCGCTCGAATTCATGGCCGAACTGGCCGGGCCGACCGAGGGCTAACCGAAGCTCAGCGAGCCGCGGCCGGCTGGTCCCGTCGTTCGTACTTGCGCACCGGCGTCAGGACGATTGGTGCCAGCGGGGGCGCGTTGAACGAGGCGATGACGCGCTCTTCGGGCACATGGCCGTAGGTGGTGGTGCGCTGGCGCGGGACGCGCCCCATGGCGCGGATGGTGCGCTCCATCTCTTCGGGCGGGAGCTCCTGCCCGAAGGCGGCCCCCGCGGCCCGGGAGATGCTCTCGTTCATGAGCGTGCCGCCCATGTCGTTGACGCCGGCGGCGAGGCAGGCCTTGACGCCTTCGACGCCCATCTTCACCCATGAGACCTGGATGTTCGTGATATACGGGTGCAGGGCCAGCCGGGCCACCGCGTGCATCAGGACCGCTTCGCGGAATGTGGGACCCGGCCGGGCGCGGCCCTTGAGGTAGATGGGCGCCTCCATATGCACGAAGGGCAGCGGAACGAACTCGGTGATGCCGCCGGTGCGCCGCTGGAGGTCGCGGAGCGCGACGAGATGGCGCGCCCAGTTCCGCGGGTGGTCGATGTGGCCGTACATGATGGTCGAGGTGGAGCGGAAGCCGACCCGGTGCGCCTCTTCGACGACGCGGAGCCACTCGGCGGTGCTCAGCTTATCCGGGCAGAGGGTGACGCGAACTTCGTCGTCCAGAACCTCGGCGGCAGTCCCGGGCAACGTTCCGAGGCCTGCCTCGAGAAGGCGCAGGAGGAACTCTCGGACGCCGATGCCCAGGGTGGCGGCGCCCTGCGAGACCTCGAGTGGCGAGAAGGCGTGGATGTGCAGGCTGGGCACCGCCTCCTTCACCGCGCGCAGGATGCGGAGGTAGGTCTCGCCGGTGTACTCGGGGTGGATGCCGCCCTGCATGCAGACTTCGGTGGCCCCGCGCTCCCAGGCCTCACGCGCCCGGCGGACGATTTCGTCGAGGTCGAGGTCGTAGGGAGTGCCGCGGAGGCTCTCGCTGAGCTTGCCCTTGGCGAAGGCGCAGAACTGGCAGCGGAAGTAACAGATGTTGGTGTAGTTGATGTTGCGGTTGACCACGTAGGTCACGGTGTCGCCGTTCACGGCCCGGCGCAGCTCATCCGCAGCCGCGCAGACGAGGTGGTAGTCGTCGCCACGGGCGTGGAAGAGGCGCTCGATTTGTGCTTCGGTGAGGTCGTTCCCGGCCTTCCGCCACGCCAGGATCTCTTCAACCTCGCGCGTTGAGGTCCTCACCGGGCGCTCCGGGTCGAGGCGCCGCGGGATGTCGACCGCCGGAGGGCTGACCGTCGCGTCCCCGGGCGACCAGGGGTCCATGCGCGCGAACCCTTCGGCGTCCATCGCGCGGATGACGGCGGTGCGCATGGCCGGGTCCTGCCAGCGCTCGGAATTGAAGGCATAGGCCGGATAGACGGGCAGCCGTTCGACGAGTACCTTGCCGCACTCGGCCGTGCGCTGGCGAAGTTGCTCGAGGTGGGGCCACGGGGCCTCGGGGTTGACGTGGTCGGGTGTCACCGGGGAAACCCCGCCCCAGTCGTTGAGGCCGGCTGCCACCAGGCGGGGATAATCGTCATAACTCAGATTCGGCGGTGCCTGGATGTTCATTTCCGACCCGAAAATCACCCGCGCGACGGCGATGGTCCACAGCAGGTCTTCGAGGTCGGGCTCAGGGGCGTTCGCCATCTTCGTATCGGGCTTGGCCCGGAAGTTCTGCACGATGACTTCCTGCAGGTGGCCGTATTCGCGGTGGAGGGAACGAAGAGCGAGCAGCGACGCGATGCGTTCCGCGCGGGTTTCGCCAATGCCGATGAGGATGCCGGAGGTGAACGGGACCTGCTGGCGGCCAGCCTCGGCGATCGTGGCGAGGCGGACCGATGGCCGCTTATCGGGAGAACCGTAGTGAACGGCGCCTTTTTCGGTGAATAGCCGCTCAGCGACGCTCTCGAGCATGATGCCCTGCGATACCGACACGCGTCGGAGCGCGGCAATCTCCTCGGCGGTCATCACCCCGGGGTTGGCGTGGGGGAGCAGCCCGGTCTCGCGGTAGACCAGTTCCGCCATGGCCGCCAGGTAGGCAATCGTCGAGGGGTAGCCCATCTCGTCGAGCTCCCTTCGCGCGACCCGGTAGCGGAGTTCGGGCTTATCGCCGAGGGTGAACAGGGCTTCGCGGCAGCCGGCGGCAGCGCCCGCCCGGGCGATCTCCAGCACCTCGTCCGGGGTCATGTAGGCGCGCTGGCCCGGCCGCGGCGGTTTGGCGAAGGTGCAGTAGTGACAGACGTCCCGGCACAGCTGGGTCAGCGGGATAAACACCTTGCGGGAGTACGAGATGACGTTCCGGTGCGCGCGGTCCCGCAGCTCGGCCGCCGCCTCGAGGAGGGGCTGCAGGTCCGTCTCTTCGGCGAGGGCGAGCGCTTCGCGGTCATCGGGCAGGCGACCATCGAGCGCAGCGCGGAGGATGGAGCGGGTCGAGTCGAGCATGGGGCGTCCCCGCGCGCTGATTCGGGGTAGCTTCAGGAATTGAACTTACCCCGTCGCGCGCGTAGCATAACGCAACCGACGCAGGGGGACCACCCATGTCCGACACCGTTCGCTGTCCCATCGCGTGGAGCCTGGGCCTTGTCGGCGATCACTGGACACTGCTCATCGTCCGCGACCTGCTGCGCGGGATTCGGCGGTTCAATCACCTGCGGGAATCGGTCGAAGGTGTGCCGCCGGCGGTGCTCTCGGCGCGGCTCCGCGCGCTGGAGGAGGCGGGGGTGGTCGAGCGTCGCCAGTACCAGGACCGGCCTGCCCGCTTCGAATACCGACTGACGCCCAAGGGGCACGCGCTCGGGGTGGTCGTCGGTGCGCTGGCCGATTGGGGCCAGCGCTACGGCGAGGCCGACCTTGCGCTGGTCGACGGGGAATGCGGGCACGGCATCAGCGTGGTGTACCACTGCCCTACTTGCGCACGTGAGGCGCCACGACGCCGGGTGCGCATCGTCGGGCGCCGGCCGGGCGGCTTGCCGGGCGCGGGGGCTGCGAGTACGCTGCCGGGGTGACTCAGCCCTCCCGCATCATCTACCTTCCGCCCGGGGTTGCAGCGGTGCCCGCTCCAGTCGCGCCCGCCAGTAACGGCATCCCGTTCGACCGGAACTTTTTCGAGAACGTCCTCCCGCAGGCGATTGCGTCGTTTTGCAGCCAGGTGAACTGCGAGGTTCCCGTAGTCGAGCTCACGACGGTCGACGGCGTGACGCACTATGTGAACGGCATCAGCGGAGTCGCCGATGCATGGGTGGCGCTGCAGACCGCCTCGCCGGACCATGAGCACCCGGTGCAGGTGTTCATCCCGTATCAGACCATCTTCCGGGTAGAGATTCATCCCGAGCACGATGCGCGGCGCCATCGCCTGGGGTTCCTCATGGCGCCGAGTGCCGGGTCACAGGCGACCAGGGCGGGAGGACGCGCACGGGCAAAACCAGCCGCCATTTCGACGCCGCAGGCGACCGACTAGCTCACATGTTCTGGTCGGCTGCGCCCTGGGAGAATAAAGGTCATGCCGGCTGCCGCCGAGGTCGAACCGCTCGCTCCGTTTAGCGCGGCCACCCGGGCATGGTTCCAATCGGCGTTCGCCGCGCCGACGGCGGCCCAAGCGCTCGGCTGGGCCGCCATCGCCAGCGGCGACCACACGCTCCTGCTGGCCCCCACCGGCTCGGGAAAGACGCTCGCCGCGTTTCTCTGGTGCCTCGACCGCCTCCTGGCGCGTCCGCCGCTGCCGCGCGACCGCCGCGGCAGAGTTACCCGGGCCGGCGTGAGCGTCGTCTACGTTTCGCCGCTCAAGGCGCTGTCGTACGACATCGAACGGAACCTGAGGGCGCCCTTGGCCGGGCTGCGCATCGCCGCCCTCCGTGAGGGTTTGCCTGAGCCGGACATCTCGGTCGGTGTACGCACCGGCGACACCCCGGCGCGGGAGCGGGATGCGCTCCGACGGGACCCGCCGGACATCCTCATCACGACGCCCGAATCGCTCTACCTGATGCTGACCTCGAGCGCCCGCTCCGGCCTGGCGTCGGTCGAGACGGTGATTATCGACGAGATTCACACCATGGCCGGAACCAAGCGCGGGGCGCACCTCGCGCTCAGCCTGGAGCGGCTGGATCGCCTCGCCGGTCGGGAATTCCAGCGCATCGGCCTCTCGGCCACGCAGCGCCCGCTCGAGGAGGTGGCCCGCTACCTCGGCGGCGACCGCCCGGTGCGTATCGTCGATGCCGGGCGCACCCGCCCGCTCGACCTGAAGGTAGCGGTGCCGCTGGATGACCTCACCCGGCCCGGCGAGTACCAGGGCCCGGTCCCGGAGAGCGAGCTGCTGCCCGAACAGCGCACTTCGATCTGGCCCGCGCTCTACGCGGAGATCCTCGGGCTGGTGCGCCAGCATCGGTCGACGCTCATCTTCGTGAACAACCGGCGGCTGGCGGAGCGGGTCGCCGCGCGGGTGAACGAGCTCGCCGGGGAGGAGCTTTTGCGGGCGCACCACGGCTCGGTGGCGCGCGAGCAGCGGGTTGACATCGAAGAACGGCTCAAGGCCGGTCAGCTTCCCGGGATCGTCTGCACGAGTTCGATGGAGCTCGGGATCGATATGGGCGCCGTCGACCTCGTCGTGCAGGTGGAATCGCCGAAGTCGGTTGCGGCCGGGCTCCAGCGCGTGGGGCGGGCAGGTCACCAGGTCGACGGGGTCAGCCGCGGGCGCATCTTTCCGAAGCACCGGGGCGACCTGCTCGAGTGCGCCGTGGTGACGCGGCTGATGCGCGAAGGGCAGATTGAAGCCACCCACGTGCCGATCAACCCGCTCGACGTGCTGGCGCAGCAGATTGTCGCGGCGTGCTCGGTCGAAGAGCTGAGTGTCGACGAACTGCTCGCGATGGCGCGAAGAACTGCCTCGTTCCAGTCGCTGAGCCGCGAACAGCTCGAGGGCGTGCTCGGCATGCTCGCCGGGGACTACCCGTCGGATGAGTTCGCGGAGCTGCGCCCGCGAATAACCTGGGATCGGGAGACCGGCCTTGTGGCGACGCGTTCCGATGCGCGGCGCATCGCCATTGCCAATGCCGGCACCATCCCCGACCGCGGCCTGTATGGCGTTTACCTTGGGGAGGGCGGCCCCCGCGTCGGGGAGCTCGATGAGGAGATGGTGTACGAGAGCCGCCCGGGAGAGACCTTCGTCCTCGGGGCTTCGACCTGGCGCATCGAGCAGATTACACGCGACAGCGTGATTGTCTCGCCCGCGCCCGGCGAGCCCGGCAAGATGCCCTTCTGGCGCGGCGACGGCGTTGGGCGCTCCGCCGAACTCGGCGAGGCGCTTGGCGCCTTCACCCGGGAGCTGCTCGCGCGAGGCAGCACAGAGGCGGCCCGGGCGTGGCTCCGCGAGCGTACCGACCTCGACGAGCGGGCCATACAGAACCTGCTCGACTACCTCGAAGAGGAGCGCGAGGCCACCGGGGCGGTGCCGACAGACCGGTGCATCGTGGTGGAGGAGTACCCGGACGAGCTCGGCGATTGGCGAGTGGTCATCCTTTCCCCGTACGGCGCCCGGGTGCATGCGCCCTGGGCCCTGGCGCTCGAGGCCCGGCTGATCGAGCGTTCCGGCTTCGATGCCCAGCTCATCTGGAGCGACGACGGCATCGCGGTCCGCTTCTCAGGCACCGAGCCGCCGCCCGCGAGCGAGCTGTTCCCCGAGCCGGAGGAGGTCGAGGACCTGCTGTTGGCCCGGCTCGGCGAGTCGGCGCTATTCGCGGGCCGGTTCCGGGAGAACGCCGCCCGCGCCCTCCTGCTGCCGCGTCGGCGCCCTGGAAGCCGCACGCCGCTCTGGCTCCAGCGACAGCGCTCGGCGAACCTGCTCGCGGTCGCGAGCAAGTACGGATCGTTTCCCATCGTGCTCGAAACGTACCGCGAGTGCCTGAAGGACGTATTCGACCTCCCGGCGCTTCAGCGGCTTCTCCAGCGCATCAGGTCGCGTGAGGTCGCCGTGCGGGAAGTGCGCACGCGCGACGCCTCGCCGTTCGCCCGGTCGCTGGTCTTCGATTACGTCGCGGCCTACATGTACGAAGGCGACACGCCCCTGGCGGAGCGGCGCGCGCAGGCGCTCACGCTCGACCGGGCGCTCCTGCGCGACCTCCTTGGCGATGCCGAGCTGCGCGAACTGCTCGAGCCGAAGGCTATCGAAGCTGTCGAACTCGAACTGCAGGGGCTGGCGGGTTCGCGCCGGCCGGCCGACGCCGACCGTCTGCACGACCTCCTCCGGCGGCTCGGCGACCTGACCGCCGACGAGGTCGCTGCTCGCGTGGACCCCCGGGCGGACGCCGCTGCCCTGCTCGACCAGCTCGCGCGGAGCGGGCGCGCCTGCGAGGTGCGCATCGGCGGCGAGCCACGCTGGATCCCGGCGGAAGATGCGGCGCACTACCGTGACGCCATCGGGGTGGCAATCCCGCAGGGGGTGCCCGGCGCGTTTGCACCGGCCGGGGACCGTCCGCTGACGTCGCTCGTGGCCCGCTACGCGCGGACCCACGCGCCCTTTGTCCCCGCCGACATCGCCCGGCGGTGGGACGTGCCCGAATCGCTGGTCGTCGAGACACTTCGCGAGCTGGAGGCCCAGGGGAAGGTTGTCCACGGCGAGTTCCGGCCGGGCGGCAAGGAGCGGGAGTGGTGCGATGCCGACGTCCTGCGCATGATTCGCCGGCGGTCGGTGGCGCGGTTTCGCCGCGAAGCCGAGCCGGTAAATGGTCCTGCCTACGCGCGCTTCCTGCTGCGCTGGCACGGCATCGCCGGGCGGCGGCGAGGTCTCGACGGGCTCCGCGAGGCGCTGGTGCAGCTCGAGGGGGTGCCGCTCCCGGCGTCTGTGCTCGAACGCGAAATCCTCCCGGCCCGGGTGGCGGACTACACCCCCGCGATGCTCGATGAACTCTGCGCGGCAGGGGAGGTTGCGTGGTTCGGCGCAGGCCGGCTCCGTGATGACGACGGCCGGGTGGTGCTTGCGGCGCGGGATCGCATCCCTCTCTTCCGGCAGTCCGACCCCGACGATGCGCTCACCCCGCTGGCCCGCGGGGTGGCGGAGGTGCTCGAGCGGCGCGGCGCGCTCTTCTTCGCCGATATCCTCGCCGCCACCGGCGCGCCAATGAGCGAGGCGCTGGAGGCGCTGTGGCAGCTCGCCTGGGCAGGCGTGGTGACCAACGACACGCTGGCGCCGCTGCGGGCGCTCCTTGCGGGAGGGAGGCGGCCGACGCCTGCGCCCGGGGGTCGGCTGCACCGCTTCCCACCGGAGTCGGCGGGGCGATGGTCGCTGGTGCCCGGTGGTGCCGATTCCACGCGCGCGGCCCACGCGCTGGCGGGCGGCCTGCTGGAGCGCTGGGGTGTGGTGACACGTGCATCGGTGAACGGTGAGGGGGTGCGCGGCGGCTTCGCCCGGCTGTATCCCGTGCTCCGCGCCATGGACGAAGCCGGCCGGGTGCGCCGCGGGTATTTCGTCGAAGGCCTGGGCGGGGCGCAGTTCGCGCTTCCCGGGGCCGTCGACCGCCTGCGTGCGGAACGGGACCCCGGCGACGAGCCCCTTGCCGTCGTGCTGGCAGCGACCGACCCGGCCCAGCCGTACGGTGCCGTGCTCCCGTGGCCGGCGGGTGCCGGGGATGACGGCCGGAAGGCGCCAGCACGCGTGGCGGGCTCCCGGGTGGTCCTCGTCGACGGTGAGCCCCTCCTGGTGGCGGAGCGCAGCGGCCGTGCCCTGATCACCTTCGCCGACCCGGAGCCCGGTGACCCGCGGTGGTCGGCCGCGCTCGCCGCGCTCACGGAGATGGCTTCGAAGGACAGGAGGGGCATGACCATCGAACGGGTCGACGGGCAACCGGCAGCCGAGTCGCCGCTGGCCCCGCTCCTGCTTGCGGTCGGCTTCGTGGGCGGCTACCGGGGGCTGGTGTACCGACCCGGCGGGAGGCCCGGCAGTGCCGGAAGGTGATGCCGTCTACCGGTACGCGCGGCGGATCGAGCAGGCCCTACTGGGGAAGCCGATTCGCGCCGCGAGGGCCCAGGGGCCGGGGCCGATGCCTCGAACCGATCGGATCGTCGGCGCGACCTGCACCAGCGTCTGGACCCACGGCAAGAACCTCGTGGTCGAGTTCGACAACGGGCTGGCGCTGCGGGGGCACCTGCGCATGTACGGGACCTGGCACGTGTACCGCCCGGGCGAGCCCTGGCGACGCCCGGCGCGCGAGGCCCGGCTGGTGCTGGAGGTCGATGGTGCGGTGGTGGTCAACTTCAGCGCGCCGGTGGTCGAGCTGCTGGAGGCCCGGGCGCTCGACGTCTACCGGCCGCTTGCCCGGCTCGGCCCCGACCTCCTGGATGACGGATTCGATGCCGACGAGGCGTTCCGCCGCCTGCGCGACCCGCTCCGCGCCGACCTGACGATCGGGGACGCCATTATGGACCAGTCGGTTATGGCCGGGGTGGGCAATATCTGGAAGCACGAGACGCTCTTCCGTTGCGGCATCTACCCATGGGACCGGGTGCGGGACCTGGACGATGCCACACTGCGGTCGATGATTGCGACGGCGCAGGAGCTGCTCCGGGCGAGCGCCGGGCTCGACGGGGCAGGCGGGCCCGCACGGCGGCCCACGCCCTACGTCTACCTGCGGGCCGGGCA
>NZ_DAOUAO010000131.1:0-2671 GCF_034433535.1 Tepidiforma sp. | reverse complement strand
GAGCGCGACTCCGAGCGCGTGAAGGCGGCGCTCGCCCGCCTGCGCGAGGCCTGCCTCGACGAGAACGTGAACCTCATGCCGCCGATCCTCGAGGCGGTCAAGACGTACGCGACGCTGGGCCAAATCTGCGACGAAATGCGCGCCGTCTTCGGCGAGTACACCCCGCCCGTCGTCGTATAGCCGCAAGCGCAACCCGTGACTGGTTCTTGGTTGGTGGGATAGAAGCAGCGCCTGCCTTCTGGTATGGTTGAGGCGAATAATCGAACACACAGAAGGAGGCGCTGTCGGCATGAGGCTACGACTTCTCGTCCCCGAGGTCAAGCGCGTGGCGGCCGTTCGTCCCGCAGGGTGCCGTTGGTGCGGTAGCCCGCTGCTGCAGCGCCACCAGAGGGTCCCCAAAGCCCTCATCGACACGCAGGTCCAGCGCGTGGAGGCCGTCCGCTACCGGTGCGCGTCGTGCGGGCGCACCTTCCGGCACTATCCGGAAGGGGTGGGCCGCTACCGGCAGAGCGAGCGGCTGATGGCGCTGGCCGCGCTGTTGTGGACGCTGGGGCTCTCCGAGTGGGCGACGAGCGCGGCGCTGGGGGCGCTGGGGGTGCGGCTCCATCGGAGCAGCGTGCATCGGGACCGGCTGCGAGCGGGGGCGCTGCTCCGGCGGCGGGCGACGCTGGGAGGCCGGGTGCGGGTGCTGGGCGCCGATGAGACGGTGGTGCGGGTCCGGGGAGCGGCGCAGTTGGTGGGATTCGTGGTGGATGGCGAAAGTGGCAGGACGGTAGGGGTGGAGGTGCTGGTGGAGCAGGATAGCGCCGCCTTTCGACGCTGGCTGGAGCGGTACACGCAGGCGCTGGGGGTCGAGGTGCTGGTGACGGACGACCTGGCGACCTACCGGCCGGCGAGTCTGGAGCTGGGCGTGCGGCAGCAGGTGTGCGTGGCCCACGTGCGGCGGTGGGTGAGCCGCCGACTGCGGCAGATCGAGGGGTGGGAGGAGGTGAAAGCGCTGCTCCGGGCTTTGGTGCGCGCGTTGCCCGCGGACGGAGGTCGACAGCTCATGGCGTTGGAGCCGAAGGTGCGGCGGGCGCCGCCGCTGCGCAGGCTCGTGGTGGACCTGATTCAGCGCTGGCCCGCGCTGGTCTTCCATCAGGGAAGACCCTGGGTACCGGCCACCAACAACCGGACCGAGCAGGCCATCGGGAAGAGCAAGGTACGGTTCAAGACGGTGCGAGGGTTCAAGAGCGTGACGGGAGCCCTGGCCGGAGTAGCGCTGACCCAGTGGCTCTACAGCGGTGCCGCGCAGCACGACTTGCGGGAGCTGGTCGCGTAGGCGCCAGGGCTGCCTCGGCCGACCCCACCCCCTCGCCACGACTCGCAATCTCGCCACCAACCTCGCAACCCGCCCACCAACGCGGATCAAGACACTGCACTGTGCCCCTCTGAGCTGGTCCAGATAGATCCCGTACACCACACTAGAGATGAGGCGGGGTAGGTATGGAGTGCCTATGCAGGTGTACGGTTCGATCCTCCCAGGGGCGGGGCGGGTGGGGAGGCTGCTCCCCCGCGCCGCCGCAGCCGCGCGAGCGGAACCCTTCCTCACACGCCCGGCGAGGCAACGCCTCCAGATGCTCCAGTGGTACGAGGACCACGGCCAGAACGCCCGCCTGACCTGCCGCCGCTTCGGCGTCAGCCCCGACACCTTCTACCGCTGGCTCCGACGGTACCGCCAGGGCGGCGTCCGCGCCCTCGAGGACCGCAGCCGCCGGCCCCGGCGCGTGCGTCGCCCCACCTGGAGCCGCGAGCTCGCCCTGGCCGTCCTCCACCTCCGAGAGGCCCATCCCCGCTGGGGCAAAGCCAAGCTCGTCGTCCTGTTGCGCCAGCAGGGCTTCACCTGCTCCACCTCCATGGTGGGCCGCATCCTCCGGCGCCTGAAGGACGAGGGCGTGCTCTGGGAGCCCGACCTGCGGGACCCCTGGCTCCCCAGGCGGCCTCAGGTGCGGCCCTACGCCGTGCGCAAGCCGAAGGACTACCGCCCCCGCGCCCCCGGCGACCTGGTCCAGGTGGACACCGCCGACCTGCGCCTTTCGCCCGGCGTCACCTACAAGCACTTCACCGCCCGCGACGTGGTCTCCCGCTGGGACGTGCTCGACGTGGCCCACCGCGCCACCGCCCAGGCGGCCGCCCGCTTCCTGGACACCCTCCAGGAGCGCATGCCCTTCCCGGTGCGGGCCATCCAGGTCGATGGCGGCTCAGAGTTCAAAGCGCAGTTCGAGCAGGCCTGCCGGGAACGGGGCATCCGCCTCTTCGTGCTGCCACCCCGCTCCCCCAAACTCAACGGCTGCGTCGAGCGGGCCCAGCGCACCCATCGAGAGGAGTTCTACCAGGCCCTGGACCCACCGGCGTCCATTGAGGAGCTGCGGCAGAAGCTGAGAGCCTGGGAGACCGTGTATAACACCCAGCGGCCCCACCAGGCCCTCGGCTACCAAACGCCGCTGGCATTCTACCAGCAATGGCTCGCCACCCATGCTCGAGAAAGGAGGTAGGTGTACGGCATGTACCGGACCCGTACACGCCGTTGCGCCTGCGAGCGCCGCATGGTTTCCTGCAGCGGGCAAGACATGCGCAGGTGCGGAGGAGGAACCGTGCTCGGAGTGAAGCGCGTCGATCACGTCAGCATGGC
>NZ_DAOUAO010000130.1:0-4930 GCF_034433535.1 Tepidiforma sp. | reverse complement strand
TAGCGCTCGGTGCTCACTTCCTGCTGGATGAGGGCCATGGGGAAGAGCGGGGCGAGGTCGCCGGGCCCGATGGGCTGGTGGGTGCCAGGGTGGAGCGGCGGGGGCGGGGGCGAGGGGAGGTCGGCCGCGATGTTGTACCAGTGGGTGGGAAGGCGGTCTTCGGGGAGGATGAATTTGCGGGTTGCCATGGGGGACCTCCTGGTGGTGCGTTCGGGGGATCGAAAAGACCCCTCGCCGGTTCAAAGGACGAGGGGTCTCGCGGTGCCACCTTTGTTCCCCGCTGCTTTCGCGTGGCGGGGCACTCTTCAGCCGCCGCGGCGCTGCCGCGAGGGCCATGGCTGTGATAACGGTGCCACTCCGCCGCAACCTACTGCCCGGTGGGGTTGGGCTGCGGGGCTCCCGGGCCCATTCGCCTGCTGCGCTGCCGCCGGCTTCCACCTCCCCGGCTCTCTGGGGACTCGCTTTGCAGGGTACTTTTCCCGTTCTTCGCCGAATCTTCAGTTGAGGGCCACAGAGTAGTGGCCCGCCGGCGCCGCTGTCAATGGCCGTCGGACCGGGCGAGGAACGCTTCGAGAGCCTTGCGGGCCTCGGGTTCGGTGAGCAGGGGTGCGTGGCCGACTCCGGGAACTTCGACGAGGCTGGCGCGTGGATTGGCTTCGAGCATTTTGCGGGCGGTCTCGGGCGAGAGCACGTCGCTCTGGGCGCCGCGGACGATGAGGACCGGGCAGGAGATTGCGCGGTAGGCCTCCCACGGGTCGATGGACGGAGGTGCGGGCTGGGCGGTGCGGATGGCGGGGTCCATCTTCCAGACGTAGACGCCGGCATCGGAGCGGCGAACGTTGTAGCGGGCGAATTCGAGGAGCTGGTCGTCGTTGAGGTTGGCGACCATGGGGGCGTAGTGCTGGCGGTAGTAGCGGGCGACGGCCTTGAGGTCGGCGAACATCTCGGGGGCGCCCTGGAGGTAGGCGAGGATGCGCTGGAGGCCGGCGGGGTCGATTTCGGGGCCGATGTCGTTGAGAACGGCGTGGGAGATGCGCTCGGGGTAGCGGGGGGCGTACTGCATGGTGATGAGGCCGCCCATGGAGGTGCCGACGAGTGCGAAGCGCTGGAGGCCAAGGGCTTCTCGGACGGCTTCGAGGTCCTGGACGTAGGTATCGATGGTGTACTGCTCGGGCGGGCCCCACTCGGATTCGCCGCGGCCGCGAACATCGAGGCAGTAGACATGGAAGCGGGCGGCGAGAAAGTTGGCGATGCCGTCGAAGGTGTGGGCCTGGCCGGCGAGGCCGTGGATCATCATGACGACGGGGGCGCCCGGGGCGCCGCGGGCGAGGAGGTGGTGCCGGATGCCGTTGGCGTGGACGAAGATGTCGCGGACGGGGTAGAGGTTGGTCATAGCGGCCGCCTCGTTTTGGATGGCGGGATTGTAGTGGCTGGAGGTGGGAGGGTGGAGGTGGGAGGTGGGAGGTTGAAGGTGGGAGCCGGGAGCTCCGCCGCGACCCGCACCCCTGCCCGGGAGCCGGGAGCTCCGCCGCGACCCGCACACCAACCCGGGAACCCGAAGCGCCGCCGCAACCCGCACCCCAACCCGGGAGCCGGGGGGGGGCGGGGTTCAGGAGTCGAGGGGCCGGCGGCCGGCGAAGCCGGTGTGGAGTTCGTGCCAGTACTGGATGGTGGGTTCGCCGAGGCGGAAGCAGAGGTAGACGGTGCGGCCGTCGCGGAGGTGGGGGAAATCGATCAGGCCCTGGGCGGGGTCCTTGAGTTCGACGCCGTGTTCCTGCAGGACCCGGGAGGCGAGGCGCACGGTCTCGATGGGCCCCTCTGCGGGGTCGGCCGGGGTGACGGCGAACGGCGGCTCGAGGTCGTGGCCGTCGGCGGTGGCGCCGCGGGCAGCAGCGGAGCGCGCAGCTTCGATGGCGCGGAGACGGAGAACGGCCTGCCGGAGCTCTTCGAGCAGGGGGAGGAGCTCGGGCAGGAGTGCGCGGGCTTCTTCGAGGGTGAAGAGGCGCATGGCGCGGGTGGCTAGACGAAGAGATGGAGCGGGATGTGGGTGGGGTGGACCGAGCTGCCGGATTCGAGCTCGTGGAGGTCGGCGAGCTCTTCGTGGACGCCGGGGCCGATGACGACGTTGCGCCCGAGGGTGAGCCCGGGGGGAATGGTCGCGCGCTTGCCGATGATGGAGATGCCAGAATTGACGATATCGGGGCGCTCGCGGTTGGGGATGGAAGGGTCGCCGGTGCCGATGACGCAGCCGCTGCCGATGGTGACTTCTTTATCGAGGATGCAGCGGTCGATGACGGCGCCGGAGCGGATGAGGCAGCGGTGCTGGATGATCGATTCGCGGACGACGGCGCCGGGTTCGATGATGACGCCGGGTGAGATGACCGAGCGGTGGACCTGGCCGTCGATGTGGGCTGAGGGGGAGATGAGGGACTCGCTGATGCTGGCCGATGGGCCAATGTAGGCCGGGGGCAGGACGGGGCCGGCGGTGCGCAGCTTGAGGTCGGGGTCAGCGAGGTCGAGCGGCGGGTTGGGCTGGAGCAGGTCCATGTGGGCGGCCCAGTAGGATTCGATCGTGCCGACATCGCGCCAGTAGTCGTGGTACTGGTAGCCGTAGACCCGGTGGGTGCGGTAGATGCGGGGGATGATGTCTTTGCCGAAATCGTGGGAGCTGGCCTCGCCGAGGTCGGCGTCCGCCTGGAGCTGTTCGACGAGGACATCTTTATTGAAGACGTAGATGCCCATGGAGACCCAGGAGCCTCGGGGCTCGCGGGGTTTTTCCTGGAAGTCGATGACGCGGCCGGTTTCGTCGAGGTCGAGCACGCCGAAGCGGTGGGCTTCGCTGCGGGGAACGCTGTAGACGGCGACGGTTGCGTCAGCGCCCTGCGAGCGGTGGTAGGCGATCATGTTGCGGTAGGAGGTGAGGTAGATGTGGTCGCCGGCGAGGATGAGGACTTCGCGGACGCGAGATTCTTCGATGACGTAGAGATTCTGGTAGACGGCATCGGCGGTGCCCTGGTACCAGTCGGCATCGGGCTTGCCGAGGTAAGGCTGGAGGATTTGGATGCCGCCTTCGGGGGTATCGTAGCCCCAGGGGCGGCCTGCGCCGATGTGGTTGAAGAGTGAGCGTGGGCGGTACTGGGTGAGGACAGCGAGCTTGGCGATGCCGCTATTGGCGCAGTTCGAGAGGACGAAATCGATGATGCGGTAATTGCCGCCGAAGACGACGGCGGGCTTGGCGCGCTGTTCGGAGAGGATCGAGAGGCGGTCGCCCTGGCCACCGGCGAGGACCATTGCGAGGACGTTGTTCACGGGTTGCCTCCTTCCGCCGGGGTTCGGTGCCCATTCTAGATGGGCCCGCCGCCCCTTTCACGGGGCGGCGGGCGGCTATTGGACCCTTGAGGGCGGATTCAGGAGGCTCGGCGCAGGCTGGCGGCCTCAGAGCGGAGGACCATGGCGAACGCGCAATCTCGACAAATTACGGTCGCATAGCTGGTCCGGCGGCGGCCGACGGGTTCGACGTCGGCGATGAGGATGCGCGAGTGCGCGCGGGCCTGGCGTCCGCAGAGCGGACAGGGGCTGGAAGGATTGGTGTTTCGAGTCATCTCCCTACCTCGAAACCCCGCCGAGGAGGATGGTGCCACGGGCGGGGGAGGGCGTGAATCGGTGAGGGCGCCTAAGGGAATCCCTGATTTGGACGTGATGGCGGGCGCGACGCCTATACTCGCTGCGAGGAGGCGACGATGAGGACGGTCCGGATCGGCCTGGCGCAAATCAACACGATGGTTGGGGACCTGGAGGGGAACGCGGAGAAGGTGCGGGAGGTGCTCGAGCAGGCGCGGGCCGCGGGCTGCGGGCTGGTGGCCTTCCCGGAACTGGCAGTTACGGGCTACCCGCCCGAGGACCTGGTGCTGCGTCGCGCGTTCTGCGAGGCGTCGCGGGAGGTGACGGCATCGCTTGCGGAGGCGACGCGAGGGCTGGTGGCGGTGGTGGGGTTTGTGGACTGGCGCGAGGACGATGCCTTCAACGCGGCAGCGGTGTTCGCCGATGGGCGGTGGGTCGACACGTACGCCAAGCAGCGGCTGCCCAACTACGGCGTCTTCGATGAGGAGCGGTACTTTCGGGCGGGAAGGCGGTCGGTGGTGTACCAGGCGGGGGATGTGCGGTTCGGGGTGAGCATCTGCGAGGACATCTGGTACCCGGGGGCGCCGCTGGACGCCCTGGCCCTGGCGGGTGCGGAGCTGTGCGTGAACATCAATGCCTCGCCGTACGCGCGAGGGAAAGCGCGCGAGCGGGAGCGGATGCTGGCGACGCGGGCTGTGGATAACCGGATCGCGGTGGCCTACGTGAATGCGGTGGGCGGGCAGGACGAGCTGGTGTTCGACGGGGCCTCCGTCGTGTTCGACGCCGAGGGACGGCTGGCGGCGCGGGCGCGGCAGTTTGACGAGGAGCTGCTGGTGGTGGGTGTCGACTTCGATGAGGTGGCGCAGCGGCGGCTGCACGACCCGCGCCGTCGCGTGGAGCTGCGCGCGCGGGATTGGGTGTCGGGCGCAGAGCTGGTCGACCTTGGGGTGGAGGTGGCGACAGCCGGGGAGCTCGTTCGCCCGGGCGGCCCGGTGGCGCCGCTCCTGGGCGATGAGGAGGAGGTGTGGCGGGCGCTGGTGCTGGCGACGCGGGATTACCTGCACAAGACGGGATTCCGGGAGGCGATCATCGGGCTTTCGGGCGGCATCGATTCGGCGGTGGTGGCGGCGGTGGCGGTGGATGCGCTGGGGGCGGAGCGGGTAATGGGGGTCTCGATGCCGAGCCGGTATTCGAGCGAGCACAGCCGGGAGGACGCGCGGGAGCTGGCGGAGAACCTCGGCATTCGGTTTTTGACGATTCCGATTGAGCCGGCGCACGCGGCGATGCTGACGATGCTGGGGGAGGTGTT
>NZ_DAOUAO010000129.1:0-8178 GCF_034433535.1 Tepidiforma sp. | reverse complement strand
CCTTCGTTCAGGCGAATGGTGGGGTCATCCAGCTGCTGCACCATCGCCGGCCCGAGCGTTTGCTGGTCCTGCTCGGTGAGGCGGGCCGAGAACTCCGCGTGGTACGTGTTGGCCAGGATCGCGCCGAACACCGCGATGCCGAGCACGCTCCCGATCTGCCGGAAGAACTGGCTGGCCGAGCTCGCTACCCCGATGTATTGGTAGCTCACCGCGTTCTGCACCACCAGCGACATCGTGGGCAGGACCAGCCCGAACCCCAGGCCCAGCACCACCATCGTCGCGCTGATCTGCCACAGGTGGGTGTCCAGGCTCACCCGGGTGAGCAGGGAAAGCGCCGCCGCGATCAGCACTGTGCCCGCGAACGTCTGCCACTTGTACCGTCCCGTACGGGCGATCACCTGCCCGCCGATGACGCTCGTCGCCAGCACCCCAAGACTCTGCGGCGTGGTGATGACCCCCGACGCCGTCGCCGAGGCGCCGAGCGCCGTTTGGACATAAATGCCGAGGAACTGGAACGCCCCGAATACGCCAAACCCGAAGGTGAACACCACCAGGTTCGAAAGCAGGAAGACCCGATTGCGGAACAGGTGGAGCGGCAGGGTCGGCTCCGGGTGGCGCAGCTCCTGCAGCACGAACAGGCCGACGAGCACCAGCGACCCCGCCAGCAGGCCGACGATCTGCGGCGAATCCCAGGCGTATTTATCGCCAGCCCAGACGAGCGCCAGCAGCGCCATGACCGAGGCCGCCGAGAGCAGCCCCGCGCCGAGGAAGTCCAGCTTCGGGCTGCCGCTGCGCTGCTTCGCCGGCAGGTTGAACCAGATCGCCGGCATTGCCACCAGCCCGACCGGGATGTTGATGAAGAACACCCAGCGCCAGCTCAGCGTATCGGTGAGGAATCCGCCGAAGGTCGGCCCCACCACGCTGGCGAGGCTGAACACCCCGGTGAACAGGCCGATGTACTTCCCCCGCTCTGCCGGGGCGAAGAGGTCGCCCATCGTCGCGAAAACCGAGGCGAAGATCATCCCGCCGCCGAGGCCCTGGACCGCACGCATCCAGATCAGCACAGGCATGTTGGGCGCTGCCCCGCAGGCCGCCGAGGCCACCATGAACAGGAACACCCCGCCGATCAGGAACAGCTTTCGGCCGTAGATATCGCCCAGCTTCCCCACCAGCGGGATCACGACCGTTGAGGTCAGCATGTAGCTGGTGAACAGCCACGAGAGCAGCGTGAACCCGCCCAAGTCCGCCAGGATGCGCGGCGTGGCCGTCGACACCACGGTCTGGTCGAGTGCGCCGATGAACAGCGAAATCATCAGGCTCCCGAGCAGGAGCCACTTCTGGCGCGGCGTCAGGGTCTCTCCCAGCGGCTGCTGTCCTGCAGGTGCGTGCATGGTGCTCCTCGGGCAACGTTGACGTGAGCGTCAACGCGTTCCCCTGAGCGTACATAGTTCGTCGGCAGCGAACAATTGGGGCTACCCCGTGCACGTGTCGGTGCCTAACACCAGAGCAGGCGCGCGCCCTCGCCGTCATGCCAGGCGATCGCCGCCTGCCCGAACGCCCGCGCCGCTTCGATCGCCTGCTCCGCCGTGATGCCGAACGCCGCGAACGACGCCTCCCGGTAGCTCCCATCGGGCGATGCACCCTCCGCCGGCAGCAGCCGGGCACCCATCCCCCGCAGCATCGCCGCGAGCTCGGCATTGCGCCGATCGTTCTCCGCCGGCGGCAACGGCCGCGACCCCGGGTTCCACGCGGTGATCAGCGCGAACGGCCCGGGCGCGCCCTCCAGCCGCTCGCCAATGCGAAACTCCGCAGTGCCGCCCGGCAGCGCCACCCGGTAGACGGCCTCCCGGTACAGCCGCTCGAGTTCAGGGCGTGGCAACCCGGTAGAATCGTCGCCCATGGAACAGCCCCTGCACTTCGAATCACGCGGACCTATCGGCATTCTGACGCTCAACCGCCCGGAACGCCTCAACGCCATCAACCACGAGATGCTCCGCGCCCTGCGCGGCTTCTTCGATGCCCGCCACCGCGACTTCGCCACCCGCGTCATCGTCATCACCGGCGCGGGACGCGGTTTCTGCGCCGGCCTCGACCTCAAGGCCGGCGGCGAACAGGGCCCCTGGCAGCCGGGCGTCGGCCCCGTCCAGGAGCTCTACACCTTCCAGGAGGACATCGCCGACCTCATGGTCAAGATGCGCGAGTGCCCGCAGCCGCTCATCGCCGCGGTCAACGGCCCCGCCACCGGTGGCGGCTTCTCGATCGCCCTCGCCTGCGATATGCGCATCGGCACCGAACATGCCCGCTTCGCCTGCTCTTACCTCAACCTCGGCCTCGGCGGCGCCGATGTCGGCTCCTCCTACTTCCTGCCGAAGATCGTCGGGGCGGCCCACGCCGCCGACCTGCTCTACTCGGGCCGCCTCGTCGATGCCCGGGAAGCCCGTGAGATGGGGCTGATGACCCGCATCGTCCCGCCGGATGACCTGCTCCCGGCGGCGCTTGCCATCGCCGAAGGCATCGTCCGCAAGGCCAGCCCCCTCGGCCTGCGGCTCACCAAGCAGGTGCTCAACGAAACGGTGAACGGCATCCCGCTGCAGACCGCGCTCAAGCTCGAAAACCGCAACCAGGCGCTCGCCAGCCAGACCGCCGACGCCCGCGAGGCGCGCCAGGCGTGGGCCGAGAAGCGCGAGCCGCGCTGGCAGGACGCCTGATACCGGACGGTATGTTCGAAGGTTTGCCGCTCCGCCCGCACAGCTCACTGCGAGGTGATTGGCTGGGGATGGAGGAGTCGAACCCCCACATACAGATCCAGAGTCTGCTGTCCTACCATTAGACGAATCCCCAGCGCACGCTTCAGATTACCAACCGCGGAGCCCCAACGCCAAGCGCCCGGCGCGGATTAGCCGACGAGTGCCTGCGCCGCGCGCAGCCGACCGAGCGTGCGCTCCCGCCCCAGGATGACGAGCGAATCGAACAGCGGGATCCCCGTCGGTCGCCCCATCACGGCGACGTACAGGGCCGGGATGAACTTGCGCAGCTTCAGCCCCAGCACGCCCTCGAGCCCGCGCAGCGCGGCCTCGACCGCCTCCTTCTGCCAGTCCGCGGGCGCGATCCCATCCAGCGCGGTAATGGCCGCCTCCAAGACCCGCGCGGCCGTGGCGGCGTCGCCGGCCTTCTCGGCGAGCAGCGCGGGGTCGTAGGGCGGGGTCCCGTCGGTGAATAGGAACGCGATCAGGTCCGCGACCTCGCTCAGGACCGTCACCCGCTCCCGCAGCAGCGGCGCTGCCGCCCGGAGCACCGCGCGGTCGAGTGGGCGCGGGATGGAGGCTGGCAGCCCCCGGTCGGCCCACTCCGCCACCAGCTCTTCCCAGCGGGTATCCTCCATCGCGCGGATGTAGTGGCCGTTCAGGTAGTTCAGCCGTTCGATATCGAAGACCGCCGGGTTCGGCACCACCCGGGCGAGGTCGAAGTGCCGGGTCAGCTCCTCGACCCCGAGGATGGTCGTGTGGTCATCGAGCGCCCAGCCCAGCAGCGCAAGGAAGTTGACCATCGCCTCCGGCAGGTAGCCCCGGTCGCGGTAGTCGAGCAGCGCGGTATCGCCCGAGCGCTTGCTCAGCTTCTTGTGGTCGGGCCCCAGGATGAGCGGCAGGTGCGCCCAGGCCGGCCGCTCCCAGCCCAGCGCTTCATACAGCTGGATGTGCTTCGGCGCGCTCGAAATCCACTCGTCGCCGCGGATGCAGTGGGTGATGCGCATCGCGGTGTCGTCGACCACGACCGCCAGGTGGTAGGTGGGGAAGCCGTCCGACTTCAGCATCACGAAGTCGTCCTGCAGGGCGTTCTCGAAGACCACCTCGCCGCGGATCACGTCCTGCAGCACGGTCGTCCCCTCGCGGGGCATGGCGAAGCGCACTACGTGGGGCTCGCTCGCCGCGCGCCGCGCCGATTCCGCCGGGTTCAGCCCGCGGCACAGCCCGTCGTAGCCGGGTGGGCGCTTCGCGGCGGCCTGGGCGGCCCGCAGCTGTTCCAGCCGCTCCGGCGTGCAGAAGCAGCGGTAGGCGCGCCCCCGCTCGATCAGCGTCTCGGCGGCCGCACGGTAGTGCTCGAGACGCTGCGACTGAAAGTACGGTCCGAACGGTCCTCCCACGTCCGGGCCCTCGTCCCAGTCGATCCCGAGCCAGCGCAGGCTTTCCATAATCGCCTCGACGCTGTGCTCGACGAAGCGCAAGCGGTCGGTATCTTCGATGCGCAGGATGAACTGGCCCCCGCGCGAACGGGCGAACGCCCAGCTGAACAGCGCCGAGCGGATGTTGCCCACGTGCGGGTTGCCGGTGGGGCTCGGCGCATAGCGCGTGCGAACGGGTCGATCGGTCACGAAGGCTGGCCTCGCTCACAGGTCACTGCCGGCGGTGCGGCGTATCGAGAGGCTACCGCCTCCCCGGCGATGGCGCGAATCGCCTCCAGCAGGTCCGCCGGCGGCGGCGCCGAGGCCCTCAGCGTCCCGCCCGTGGGGTGCGGCAGCTCCAGCCGCCACGCGTGCAGCAGGTGGCGGCGGCCTTCGCCGGCCCGGCCGTAGACCGGGTCGCCGACCACGGGGTGGCCGATCGAGGCGAGGTGCACCCGGATCTGGTGGGTGCGGCCTGTTTCCGGGAACACTTCCAGCAGCGAACGCCCGCCGTCGCCGGCGACCACGCGATACTCCGTGCGCGAGGGCCGGCCGCGGGCGGTGACCGCCATCCGGGTGCGGTCGCGCGGGTCGCGGTGGATGGGCGCCTCGACGACGGCGTGCGGCGGGCGCGGCTGCCCCTCCACCATGGCGAGGTAGCACTTGTGCACCCGGCGCAGTTCGAACGCCCGGCTCAGGGCCGCCTGGGCCGCGGGCGTCTTCGCCAGCAGGAGCACGCCGCTCGTTTCCTTATCCAGCCGGTGGACGATGCCCGGGTGCTCGGCATCGAACGCTGTCGCCGCCGGGCCGAGCCGCGCCAGCCACCAGCCGGCCACCGACGGCGCGGTATCGCCCGGGGCCCCGTGCACCGCCAGCCCCGCCGGCTTGTCGATGACGGCCAGCGCGTCATCCTCGTACAGCACCGGCAGGTCGAAGCCCGGCTCAGCGGCGTCGTGACCGGTTTCGGGCAGGGTCAGCTCGATGCGGTCCCCGGCCTCCACGCGGGCCGACTTGCGGGCCACCTCGCCGTTGAGCAGCACGTGCCCGCCCTCGATCAGTCGCTGCACCCGGGCGCGCGAAAGCCCCGGGACCGCCGCCGCGATGCAGGCATCGAGCCGGCCCGGCGCCTCCGCGTTCAGGAGGTGGCGTCCGGCTCCCGCGCCGGCTGAACCAGCATGGTCCATAGCAGGATGAGCACTCCCACCGTGATGGCCGAATCGGCCACGTTGAACGCCGGCCAGTTCGGCACCTTCAGGAAATCGACCACCCGGCCCGCGTGCAGGCGGTCGATCAGGTTGCCCACGGCCCCGCCCAGCATGAGCGCCAGCCCGAGCCGCACCAGCGGCTGCGCGAACGCGGGGTTGAACAGGTACACGAGGATGGCGGCCAGCCCGGCCACGCTCGTCACGATCAGCAGCGGGCCGGCGCCCTGCAGGATGCCGAAGGCCGCGCCCGTGTTCGTCACATGCACGATCCGGAAGAACGGCAGCACCTCGATCGCCTCGCCGCGCTCCACCGTGAGGCGGATGATCCACTTGGTCAGCTGATCGGCCCCGACAATCGCCGCCGCCAGCAGCAGGAACCACCCGTGCGAGGGTCGCAGCAGCGGGCTGGCAGCCGCCCGCGGGCTCGTTTCCATGTCCGTCATGCCGCCAGTGTACCGGCTCGCCGCCTCCCCGGCCGCGCGGCTTCTTGCCGGGCCCTTTCGCAACCCGCTACGCTCAGTTCGCGAACCTGCTCATCACAAAGGGGGCCCGCCGTGTCCCAGTCCGCCGCGAAAGCGCTTCGACCCGATGGCAAACTGCGCCTGCCCCCCGGCCAGCACCTCACCACCGGCTGGCCGGTGCTCCACTACGGCAGCATCCCGCGCCTCGACCTCGAAACCTGGCGCTTCCACGTCTGGGGCCTCGTCGAAGAGGAGAAGACGTTCACCTGGGAGGAGTTCAACGCGCTCGGCCAGGTCACGGACATCTCGGACATTCACTGCGTGACCACCTGGAGCAAGTTCGATAACGAATGGCAGGGCGTACCCTTCTCGGCCCTGCTCGATGCCATCCGCCTCAAGCCCGAGGCGAAGTACGCCATGATCCACTGCTACGGCGGCTACACCACCAACCTCCCGCTCGAGGATCTGAAGCGCCAGGGCGTGCTCTTCGCCCACTCCCACAACGGCCAGCCCCTCACCCCGGAGCACGGCTGGCCCATGCGGCTGGTGGTGCCCCACCTCTACTTCTGGAAGAGCGCGAAGTGGGTCGGGGGCATCCAGTTCCTCGAGCGCGACCGCCCCGGCTTCTGGGAGACCTACGGCTACCATAACTACGGCGACCCCTGGCGCGAGGAGCGCTACGCGTAGTCCCCGGCCAGGGGTCGAAACCCCGCCCGCGCCGTCCCCCCGCGGCCGTGGCGGGCGAGCCAGGAGCCTTGAGCTTCTGCGCCGAAACGCGAACCGCAGCGCACCCGGCAGCCCGGCCACCCTGGCGACTTCCCGCTCGCGAGGGCTGAGCTGCCCCTCGTGCATCGCCCACCTCCGGCCGCTCTGCTCTCGGAGTGCCCGCCCCGTTCTACCACAGTTCCGGGTCCGCTGCCACGACAAACCGGCACGCCCAGCAGACCCGCGTGCGGCTCCCTACCGCACAATGACTTCGCCCGCCATCGCCTCGCCGTGGATACCGCAGCGGTAGGCAAAGGTGCCCGGCGCGGTAAATTCGAACTCGAAGTTCCCCCGCCGCATCGGCCCCGAATCGACCGCGCTCCCTTCGAACGTCCCGACCACCTGGTGGGCCGCCTCGCCGCGGAAACTCCAGGTTACCCGGGTGCCGACCGGCACCTGCAGGCTGCGCGGCTGGAACCGGTTGTCCGTGACCGTGATGGTCGTCAGGTTCGCCGGCAACGCCCCGGGCTTCGTGGGTGTGGGCTCTGGCAGGGCTTCGCCGCCGCCGCAGGCGCTGGCGACCGCCGCAACCGCGACCGCCAGCGCCGTCGCCGCCCGTCTCACCGCTCCACCGCCGCGATGTAGTGGTAGAGCGGCTGGCCCCCATCGAGCACCTCGACCTCGGCTCCCGGGGCGGCCCCCGCGGCGGCGGCGCGCGCGCCCTCGGCCGAGCCGCCCGCCCCCACGTAGACCGTGACCAGCGACCCCGCTTCGGGGCGGGCCGCCGCGAGCCCCGCCGCCAGCGCTTCCTCCGGCGTGGCCCGGGCCGCCGCGAGCCGGCCATCGAGCACCGCGATCGCCTCTCCCGCCCGCACCGCGATGCCGTCGGCAGTCCGGTCGGCGGCTGCCGTGGTCACCTCCACCGTCTGGACCCGCCCGGCCGCCTCAGCCATGCGGGCGAGCAGGTCGCGCACCGCCGCGTCCGGGTCGAATGCCAGCGCTGCGGCGACCCCCTGCGGCAGCGAGAGGGTCGGCACCACGTGGAGCGTGCAGCGTGTCAGTCCCGCCGCCTGCTCGGCCGCCAGCAGGATGTTCCGGTGGTTCGGCAGCACGAAGACATCCGCGGTATGGAGCGCATCCGCCAGCCGCGCGATCTCGCCCGCCGCGGGCTTCTCCACCTCGCCCATATCCAGCACCGCCGCGCCGAGGCTTTCGAACATCGCATCGAAGCCAGCGCCGCGGCTGATCGCCAGCAGCCCCGTGCGCGCGGTCGCTCCGGAGCCGCCGGCCCGGAAGCGGGCGTGCTGGGCCGTCATATCGTCGACCTTCAGGCGCGAGACCGTGCCCAGCTTCGCCGCCTGCTGCGCCAGCCTCTCGGGGTCCCCGGTGTGGACATGCACGCGCGCCGCCTGCGCATCGCCGACCACGACGACGCTGGCGCCGAACCGCTCGGCCAGCGCCCGCAGCCGCTCGAGGTCGATGGCCCCGGCGCCGGCGGCTTCGACCACGAACTCGGTGCAGTAGCCGAAGTCGGGCTCGCCTTCGCGCGCGGGGCCGCCCGGCGATGGCTGGCTCAGCGGCGGCAGCTCGGGCGGGGCGTAGTCGCGGCCCTCCAGCCGGGCGAGCATCGCTTCGAGCAGCACGCAGA
>NZ_DAOUAO010000128.1:0-4362 GCF_034433535.1 Tepidiforma sp. | reverse complement strand
ATTGAGAACCCCTCGCCCAGCCCGACGCCGTCCACGACCAGCGTTGCCGGCGCTGTGACCTCCCCGACCCCGCGGCCGCCCGCCACCGGCACCGGGAAGCCCGCCGGCGGGAGCCCGCTCGCCCTGCTCTTCGTCCTGGCTGGCCTCGCGTCCCTGGGCGGCGGCGTCACCCTCCTCACCCTCGCCGCCCGCCGCCGCTAGCCCCCGCCCCCGCGGCCCGAACGCACCCATCGGCGCCCCCGGCTCAACCCCGGGGGTGCCCTGTTGTCACCGCGCGGCGCGGGTCGCGTACACTGCGCCTCCGGGGAACGCGCCAGCCGGCACGCCCCGGGAATCGAGCCGCCTCCTGGACCTCTTCATCGGCAACCTCAGCTACCTCACCACCGAGGACGACCTCGCCGAGCTCCTGCGCCCTTTCGGCCTCATCGGCAGGCCCCGCCTCGCCTACCACCCGCGCACCGGCCTCCCCCGCGGCCACGCCATCGCCACCCTCGCATCCCCGGCGTCAGCCTGCGCCGCCATGGCCGCCCTCAACGGCCGCGAACTCCACGGCCGCTACCTGTTCGTGCGCGAATCCAGGGCCGGCGAGTAGCCCCCTTGCTGACCGGTCAGTCAGCATGGCACGATCCCGTGCCACCAGCGACCCCGGAGGGCTTCCCGATGACCACCGAAATCCGCATCCAGAGCGTCGGCGATATCACCCGCGCCCACGCCGAGGCCCGCCCCGACGCCATCGCTCTCACCCACCTCGACCGGAACACCACCTACCGCCAGCTCGATGAGTACGCCAGCCGGGTCGCCAACGGCCTGATCGCCGCCGGCCTCCAGCCCCAGGCCCGCATCGCCTACCTCGATAAGAACTCCGACCGCTTCTACGAAGTCCTCTTCGGCGCCGCCAAGGCCAACGCTGTCATGGTCGCCGTCAACTGGCGCCTCGCCCCGCCCGAGGTGGCCTACGTCATCAACGACGCCACCGCCGAGGTCCTCTTCGTCGGCCAGGATTTCTTCCCCGTCATCGAAAAAATCCTGCCCGAACTCCGCACCGTGAAGACCGTCGTCGCCATCGATGCCCCCCACGAAGGCTGGCACTACTACCCCGAATGGCGCGACGCCCAGTCCCCCGCCGACCCGCACCGCCCTGTCGCCCCCGATGACGTCGCCATCCAGATGTACACCAGCGGCACCACCGGGCATCCCAAGGGTGCCATGCTCACCAACAGCAACTTCTTCGCCCTCCTGCCGGCTGCCGTCCGCCAGTGGGGCCCGCCCTGGTCCGCCGAGGACGTCAACCTCGTCTGCATGCCCCTCTTCCACATCGCCGGCTCCGGCTGGGGCATCGTCGGCCTCTACGCCGGCGCCCGCACCATCATCCTCCGCGACGTCATCCCCACCGAGATCCTCCGCGTCATCCCCGAATACCGCGTCACCCGCTCCATCTTCGTGCCTGCCGTCCTCCTCTTCCTCCTCCAGACCCCCGGCGTGCAGGAGACCGACTTCTCCTCCCTCAAGTTCATCGCCTACGGGGCGTCGCCCATCCCGCTCGACCTCCTCCGCAACTCCCTCGCCACCTTCAAGTGCCAGTTCGGCCAGATGTACGGCCTCACCGAGACCACCGGCACCATCACCTACCTCCCGCCCGAGGACCACGACCCCAACGGCAACCCCCGCATGCGCTCCTGCGGCAAGCCCCTCCAGGGCGTCGAAATCCGCATCGTCGACGCCGACGGCAACGACCTCCCCCGCGGCCAGGTCGGCGAGATCATCTGCCGCTCGCCGCAGGTCATGAAGGGCTACTGGAACCTCCCCGAGGAAACCGCGAAGGCCATCCGCAACGGCTGGTTCCACACCGGCGATGCCGGCTACATGGACGAAGACGGCTACGTCTACATCCACGACCGCGTGAAGGACATGATCGTCTCCGGCGGCGAGAACGTGTACCCGGCCGAGGTCGAATCCGCCCTCTTCGGTCACCCCGCCGTCGCCGACGTGGCCGTCATCGGCGTGCCCGATGAGAAGTGGGGCGAAGCCGTCAAGGCGATCGTCGTGAAGAAGCCCGGCGCCGAGGTCACCCCCGAGGAGCTGATCGCCTTCGCCCGCGAACGCATCGCCGGCTACAAGGTCCCGAAGTCCGTCGACTTCATCGACGCCCTTCCCCGCAACCCGTCCGGCAAGATCCTCAAGCGCGAACTCCGGGCGCCCTACTGGCAGGGCCGCGAACGCCAGGTCAACTGAGACGTGCGGGCCGGGTTTGCCGCCCGGCCCCTTCAATTTTCGAACATTCCGCCGAAATATTCGGTGTGAAACCCAACGAACACGGGGGCGGGCGCCGGCGCGCGCCGCGCTTCCCGGCCGACCTGCCCTACCGCCTCTACGTGGGCGACGGCCTGGCCGCAGAAGGGCGCCTCAACGACCTCTCCATGACGGGCGCGGCCTTCTCGTCCCCGCTCCCGGTCACCGCGCCCACCGCCGTCCTCCGCCTGCTCGACCCCGCCGGCCAGTGGCAGCTCGATCTCCCCGTCACCATCCTTGCCTGCCATCCCGACCCCCTCGGCGGGCACTTCATCCGTGTGAAATTTCACCTCGACCTCGAAACCGCGCGGCCCCTCGCCTACGTTGTCACCCACCTCCGCCAGCAGTTTGCCAGGTCGCAGGCGCGTGTGGCCGCCGACCGCGTCGGACCCTACCGCCGGGCGCACCTCAAACGGCAACCCTGAGGCTCAGGCCAGCCCCAGCAGCCCTTCCAGTCCCACCACCAGCCCCTTCCGCTGCACCACCTCGCGGATGGCCAGCAGCACCCCGGGCATGAACGAATCCCGGCCGGTGCTGTCCTGCCGGATCGACAGCGTCTGTCCCTGCCCGCCGAACAGCACCTCCTGGTGCGCCACCAGCCCGGGCAGCCGCACGGCATGGATCGAAACCCCGCCCAGCTCCGCCCCGCGTGCCCCCGGGACCGTCTCCAGCTCCGGCAGCGGCCGCGTGAACGGCCGCCCCCGCGCCGCCAGCATCCCCTCCGCCGTCGCCTTTGCTGTCCCTGACGGGCTGTCCACCTTCTGGTCGTGGTGCAGCTCGATGATCTCCGCGTGGTCGAAGAAGCGCGCCGCCACCCGCGCGAAGTGCATCATCAGCACCGCGCTGATGGCGAAGTTCGCCGCCACCACGGCCCCCACCCCGCGCGCCGCTGTCTCTCGTTCGAGCCAGCCCATGAACTCTTGCGAAAGCCCGGTCGTGCCGATCACCAGCGGCACCCCCCGCTGCAGCGCCTCCCGGGCGATCGCCGGCGTCCAGGCCGCATTGGTGAAATCGACCACCACATCCGGCTTCGCCTCGTCCAGCGCGATTGCTGCATCCCGGAAGACCGGCATCCCGTCCAGCGCGCCGCGCTCCGCCAGACCGTCGACATAGGCGGCCGGCGTCATCCCCGGCTCCGCCAGCACCGCCGCCGCCACCTGCCGCCCCATGCGGCCCGTCCCCGAAACCAGCACCTTCAGCTCGGCCATCCCACGGATTGTACCGGGAGAAGGGGAGCCCCGCCCGCCCCAGCCGTCCCTCCCGGGAGAACGGGAGAACGGGAGAGAGTCCACCTCCAACCTCCCACCTCCCCGCTCCCACCTCCCCGCTCCCGGCTCCCGGCTCCCGTGTGGGGCGAGGGCGGCGGCGGTGCTCCCACCTCCCACCTCCCGGGCGGGGCGGGGCCGCTGCTACGCTTGAACCATGCCCGCCATCAAGCGCCTCAACCACGCCGTCCTCTTCGTCCGCGATGCCGCCCGCGCCGCCGACTTCTACACCCACGCCTTCGGCTTCGAAATCGTCACCAGCATCGAAGACCGCGCCGTCTTCCTCCGCGCCCGCGGCTCCGATAACCACCACGACCTCGGCCTCTTCAGCCTCGGCGAGGCCGCCCAGGGGCCCTTCACCGGCCAGCTCGTCGGCCTCTACCACCTCGCCTGGGAGGTCGAAACCATCCGCGACCTCGCCGAGATGCGCACCGTCCTGGCCAAACTCGGCGCCCTCACCGGCCAGTCCGACCACGGCGCGACCAAATCGCTCTACGGCCGCGACCCCGACGGCAACGAGTTCGAAGTCATGTGGCTCGTCCCGCGCGACCAGTGGGGCGACTACGACCGCGCCGCCGTCACCCGCCCCCTCAACCTCGAACGCGAACTCGCCCGCTTCGGCTGAGCCCCGCCCCGGCCGCCCCGCCCCCCGCGGGAGAACGGGAGAGGGGGAGAAGGGGAGAAAGGGGAGAACGGGAGAAGGGGAGAACGGGAGAAAGTCCACCTCCAACTTCCCACCTCCAACCTCCAACCTCCCCGCTTCCCGCTCCCGGTTCCCGGGCTGGGCGCGGGCAGCGGCGGTGCTCCC
>NZ_DAOUAO010000127.1:0-13408 GCF_034433535.1 Tepidiforma sp. | reverse complement strand
CCGGGAGCGGGGAGCGGGGAACCGGGAGCGGGGAGCCGGGAGCGGGGAGCCGGGAAAAGGTGGGAGGTTGGAGGTGGGAGAGCCGCCGACCCGCCGATCCGCAAGGCAGGGGGCAGGAGGGTGATCTGACGGGAGTGCGCGGGAGGGGCAGAATGGGCGGGTGGAACCGGAACTGATTGCGCCGATGCTGGCGAAGGCGGCGGATGCCATCCCGGGCGGGGAGGGCTGGCTCTACGAGCCGAAGTGGGACGGCTTCCGGGCCATCGTCACGTGGGCCAGCGCGGGTGAGCCGTTTCTCCAGTCGCGCGACCTGAAGCCGCTGGGGCGCTACTTCCCGGAGCTGGTCGAAGGGCTGGCCCGGGCGCTGCCCGGCCCCGCGGTGCTCGATGGCGAAATCGTCATCATGGGGCCGCGCGGGCTCGATTTCGATGCGCTCCAGCAGCGGGTGCACCCGGCAGCTTCGCGCATCGCCCGGCTGGCGCAGGAGACGCCCGCTGCGTTCGTGGCGTTCGACCTCCTGCGCGAGGGCGATACGCCGCTGTTCGACCGGCCGCTGGCGGAGCGCCGCGAACGGCTGGAGCGGCTGATGGCCGCGGCCCGGCCTCCGCTCTACCTGACGCCGGCGACGCGCGACCCCGCCACCGCGCAGGAGTGGTTCGAGCGGTTCGAGGGCGCGGGCTTCGATGGCGTCATCGCCAAGCGGCTGGACGGGGTCTATCAGCCGGGCAGGCGCGGCTGGGTGAAGGTCAAGCACCTGCGGACGGCTGACTGCGTGGTCGGCGGGTTCCGCTGGAACCGGGGCGAAGAGGGGCGGTCGGTGGGGTCGCTGCTGCTGGGACTGTACGACGACGCCGGCGTCCTGCATTTCGTGGGGCACACCTCGAGCTTCAGCGCGGCCGCGCGGCGGGAGCTGGTCGAACGCCTGGCGCCGCTGCGGACCGACGACGAGGGGGTCGGGTTCGGGCAGGGGCGCACGCCCGGGGCGCCGAGCCGCTGGACGGGGACGAAGGACCTGAGCTGGGAGCGGCTGCGGCCGGAGCTCGTGTGCGAGGTGACGTTCGATTACCTCCAGGGCAACCGCTTCCGACACGCGGCGACGTTCCAGCGGTGGCGGCCGGACCGGGACCCGCGCAGCTGCACGTTCGACCAGCTGGAAGCGCCGGTGCCGGCCGAGCTGCGGGCGGTGTTCGAAAGGTAGGGTTGCAGCGGCGGGCGAACCGGCTCATCATCGCGGCCAACGATTTGGCTGAACGGCCAACGGAGGCAGGCGATGATGTCGAGTGGCGATGCCGGCGCCCGCCCGGCGTGGTGGACGCGGCAGTACATCGAGGGCTACACGCTGGATGAGGAGGAGGCCTGGCGGATCGTGCGCGAGGCGCGCCGGGCGGCAGTGGCGTGGGTGACGCGCTCGTGCGAGCCGGTGGTGGCGCAGATGTCGTATTGCTGGTATGACGGCCACATCTGGCTGACCTCGACGCCGAACCGCGCGAAGTACCGGGCGTGGCGGCGCAACGCGGCGGTCTCGCTCTCGATTTTCGACCCTGGCGACTGGTTCAAGCAGGTGACCATCCGGGGGCGGGTGACGTTCTTCACCGACCGGGAGGCGGTCCACCGGTTCATCCACGAGCTGATCACGGCGGGCGGGCAGCGGGAGCTGCCGCAGGAGGTATACGCCCGGGAGTTCGCACGCTTCGATGCGCCGGAGCGGGCGGTGATGCGGGTGGAGGTGGAGAAGCTGCTGAGCTACGACGGCCGGAAGATGTGGGCGGACGAGCAGAGGGAGGCGGGCTGAGGGGGCGCGCGGGGCCGGGGGTTCGGTGCACCGGGGGTCTAGCACTCTCGCATGGTGAGTGCTAACATGGCGGCGCCAGTCACATAACCTGACACGTTCCAGGAGGAAGTGCACCCCAATGGCTGCCAAGACCGCCTCGAAGACGGAAACCAAGTCGAAGCTCATCCCGCTCGCTGACCGCGTGGTCATCGTGCCCCTCAAGCAGGAGGAGGTGACGGCGAGCGGGCTCGTGATCCCGGATACGGCGAAGGAGAAGCCGCAGCAGGGCGAAGTCGTTGCCGTCGGCCCCGGCCGGCTGGATGAGAACGGCAAGCGCGTGCCGATGGACATCGCCGTGGGCGATCGCATCCTGTACGCGAAGTACACGGGCACGGATGTGAAGATCGACGGCCAGGACTACATCGTCCTCAACGAGAAGGACATCCTCTGCAAGGTCGAGTACTAGGCATTCGCTGACGCGGGGGCGCGCGGCGCCGGCCGGAAGCCGGTGCTGAGGCGCCCTTCGTCGCGATGAAGGGAGATGTGGAATGGTTGCCAAGCAGCTGCTGTTCGATGAGGCGGCGCGCCGGCGCCTGCGGGACGGCGTCGATGCCCTCGCCGATGCGGTGAAGGTGACGCTCGGGCCGCGGGGCCGGAATGTCGTGCTCGATAAGAAGTACGGCGCGCCGAACATCACCAAGGACGGCGTGACCGTCGCGCGGGAGATTGAGCTGGAGGACCCGTTCGAGAACATGGGCGCCCAGCTCGCGAAGCAGGTGGCCACGAAGACGAACGACGTGGCGGGCGACGGCACGACGACGGCGACGGTGCTGGCCCAGGCGCTGGTCCACGCCGGGATGAAGGTGGTCACCTCGGGCTACAACCCGATGGCGGTCAAGCGCGGCATCGAGGCGGCCCTGGCGGAGGCCGTCAAGGACCTGCGGGCCCAGGCGAAGCCCGTGCTCACGAAGGAGCAGATTGCACACGTCGCCTCGATCTCCGCGAACGATAAGGAGATCGGCGAGCTCATCGCCGACGTGATGGAGAAGGTCGGCAAGGACGGCGTCATCACGGTCGAGGAGTCGCGCGGGATCAAGTTCGAAACGGAGTTCGTGGACGGCCTGCAGCTCGACCGCGGCTACGTCTCGCCGTACTTTGTGACGAACCCGGACCGCATGGAAGCGGTCATCGAGAACCCGTACATCATCATCACCGACAAGAAGATTTCGTCGGTGCAGGAGATCCTGCCGCTCCTGGAGAAGGTGCTGCAGGTCACGAAGGACATTGTCATCATCGCGGATGATGTCGAAGGCGAGGCGCTGGCCACGCTGGTGGTGAACAAGCTGCGCGGCACGATCAACGTGCTGGCGGTGAAGGCGCCCAGCTTCGGCGACCGGCGCAAGGCGATCCTCGAGGATATCGCCATCCTCACCGGCGGCACGCTCATCACCGAGGACATCGGCCTCAAGCTCGATACGGCCACGGTGGCGGACCTCGGCCGGGCCCGGCGGGTGGTGGCGAACAAGGATGACACCACCATCATCGAGGGCATGGCCAGCGACGAGGCGATCCAGGCCCGCATCAAGCAGATCAAGGCCCAGATCGAGGACGCGACCAGCGAGTTCGACCGCGAGAAGCTGCAGGAGCGGCTGGCGAAGCTGGCCGGCGGCGTGGCCGTCATCAAGGTCGGCGCGGCCACCGAGGTCGAGCTGAAGGAGAAGAAGGCACGCGTCGAGGATGCGCTGAGCGCGACCCGCGCGGCCGTCGATGAGGGCGTGGTGGTCGGCGGCGGCGTGGCGCTCATCCGGGCGCAGAAGGCGCTGGCCGCGCTGGAGAAGAAGACCAAGAACGAGGACGAGAAGGTTGGCATCCGCATCCTGATGGAGGCGCTGGAGGCCCCGACCTTCACGATCGCCGAGAATGGCGGCCTCGAGGGGGCCGTCATCGTCGACCGGGTGAAGAAGCTGACCAATCCGAACGAGGGCTGGGACGCGGAGACCAACACCTGGGGCGACATGTTCGAGCTGGGCATTGTGGACCCGGTGAAGGTGACCCGCTCGGCGCTGGAGAACGCGGTCAGCATCGCTTCGCTGGTGCTGACGACGGAGACGCTGGTGGCCGAGATCCCGCAGCCGCCGGCCGCTCCGCCGCCCCCGCCGGAGGATTACTGACCCGACGGCGCCCGCAGCGGCTGGCGCACACGACGGCCCCGGTCGAACTGACCGGGGCCGTTGGCTGTCCCGGGGGGACGAATGGGCGTGGAAGCGGGTCAGTCGAAGAGGAGAACGGTCCGGGCGACCTCGCCGGCTTTCATGGCGCGGAAGGCCTCGTTCACGTCCTCGAGGCGGCCGGTGCGGGTGATCATCTCGTCGAGCTTGAGGCGGCCCTGCATGTAGAAGTCGACGTAGCGGGGCATGTCCTTCAGGAAGCGGTTCGAGCCCATGGCCGAGCCCTGGATCTTCTTCTCCTGGAGGAAGCTGGGGCCATCGAGTTCGACTTTCTGGCCGACGGGGATCATCCCGATGATGGTGGCGGTGCCGCCGATGGCGAGGCATTCGAAGGCCTGCTCGGCGGCGCGCTTGAGGCCGATGGCTTCGAAGGAGTATTCGACGCCGCCGCCGGTGATGTCGCGGATGGCCTCGACCGGGTCGTGGGAGGAGGCATCGACCACGTGGGTGGCGCCGAGCTCTTTCGCCTTGGCGAGCTTCGATTCGACGGTATCGACGGCGATGATCATGCGCGCGCCGCCGATGCGGGCGCCCTGGATGGCAGCGAGGCCGACCCCGCCGCAGCCGAACACGGCCACGGATGCCCCTGGCTCGATTTTCGCAGTGTTGAGGACGGCCCCCAGGCCGGTGGTGACCCCGCAGCCAATCAGGGCCGCGGCGGCGAGGGGCATGTCGTCGCGGATTTTCACCACGGCGTTCTCGTGGAGGAGCATCTTCTCGGCGTAGGCGCCGAGGTTGGCGAACTGGACGACGGGCTGGCCACGCCACGTGAGCTTGGGCGGCATCTCGGGGCTGCGCTGGCGGCTGGGCGCGCGGCAGAGGTTGGGCCGGCCGGAGACGCACATTTCGCAGTGGCCGCAAAAGACGCTGAGGCAGCAGATGACGTGGTCGCCGGGTTTGACGTAGGTGACCTGGTCGCCGACCTCCTCGACGATGCCGGCGGGTTCGTGGCCGAGGATGGCCGGCGCCTGGAGCGGGTACAGGCCATCGACGAAGTGGAGGTCGCTGTGGCAGACGCCCGAGGCGACGGTGCGGACGATGACTTCGCGGCCGCGGGGGCGGTCGATTTCGACGTCTTCGATGGTGAGGGGCTGGTGCGGGCCGTGGAAGATTGCGGCTTTCATCGGGGGTTCCTCCTTCTCCTGCTGCCGTCTGGCGCGGGGAGTCTACCCGATGGGAAGCCGGCTGTGGCGGCCGGTTACTGCCGCTGCTTGAGGAGGTCGCGGATTTCGCGGAGGAGGGCGATGTCCTCGGGGATGGGGGTATCGGCGGGGGCTTCGCCGCGGGCGCGCCGGGCGAGGATGATGTTGACCGGCTTCACGATGAAGAAGAACACGACGGCGGCCACGGCGATGAAGTTGAAGGCCGCTTCGAGGAAGAGGCCGATTTCGAGGGTGGCATCGCCGATATCGAGGTTGATGGAGGCGAAGCTCGGCTGGCCGACGATGGCCGCGATGAAGGGGGTCAGCAGGTTCGTCACCGCAGAATCCACGAGCGCCACAAAGGCCGTACCGATGACGACAGCAATGGCGAGATCAAGCACATTGCCGCGCAGGACAAAATCGCGGAATTCCTTGAGGATGCCGGACATGGTTCGCTCCCGGGTTGAGGGATGCGCCATGATGGGCCCGGCGGTATTGCCGGTCAAGGATTGGCGTTCACATCCCGTCATTTCCGGGCGGCGAAGAGGCCGGGAGCGGCGGGGGTGGGCTCGCCGTTCGGCGCTGCGAAGGCGAGGCCGAAGGCGGCCAGCCCCACGGCTGCTGCGGCGGCGGAGAAGACGACGGGTCGTGAGCGGAGCAGGCGGAACATGGCGGCCTCCGGGCGCGCAGGGCGGCGCTACCGGTACAGACGCGCGCCGGGGGCAGGAGGTTCCGCCGTCAGGCGCCGGGCACGACGCGTGCCCGCCCGACGAAGCGGCGGGGGAGGCGCACGGTGAAGGTCGCGCCCTGCCCGGGCGGGCTTTCGGCGGTGACGGTCCCGCCGTGCGCGCGGACGAGGTGCTTCACGATGGCGAGCCCGAGGCCGACGCCGCCGCCGGCGCGGGCGGCATCGGATTTGAAGAAGCGTTCGAAGACGCGGGGCAGGTCCTGCTCGGGGATGCCGGGGCCTTCATCGCGGACGGTGATGGCGATGAGGTCGCCTTCGTCGGCGGCGGCGACCCAGATGCGGCCGCCGGGCGGGGACCACTTCACGGCGTTGTCGAGCAGGTTGCCGATCACGCGCAGGAGCGCCGAGCGGTCGGCCTCGAGGCTGAGGTCGGTGCCCTCGGCGATGATAGTGACCCCGGCCGCTTCGGTGCGGTCCTGCAGGAGGCTGGCGGCCTCGGCGATGAGGTCGCCGACGGGGATGGACTCGGGGCGGAGCTGGATGGCGCCGGATTCGATGCGGGAGAGGTCGAGCAGCTCGTTGACGAGGAGGGTGAGGCGGTCGACCTGCCGGAGGATGCGGCGGTGGAATTCTGGCTGGTCTTCGGGGTCGACGCCGGAGTCGAGGGTTTCGACGAGGGCGCGGATGGAAGCGAGGGGGGTGCGGAGCTCGTGCGAGACGTTGGAGACGAAATCGCGGCGGACGCGGTCGAGGCGCTGGACCTCGGTGAGGTCGGTGAGGATGAGGAGGACGGCCCATTCGCCGCCCTCGCGGATGGGGAGGGCAGCGGCGCGAAGGGGGGTGCGGGCGGGCCCGAAGCTGATGATGGCGGTCTGTCCGAAGCGGGAGGTGCCGGCGGCGCGGACGAGGGCATCGATTTCGTAGTCGCGGGCGACCTCGATGAGCGGCCGGCCGAGGGCATCGGCCATGGTGGTGCCGAAGAGCGCCACGGCGGCGGGATTGAGGAAGCGGATGCGGGTATCGCGGGCAAGGGCGACCATCGGGTCGCTGGAGGCATCGAAGACGGCTTCGAGGCGGGCGTGTTCGTAGGCGACGGACTCGAAGAGGGTTTCGATGCGGCCGGACATGAGGTTGAAGGCGCGGGTAAGTTCGCCTGCGGGTCCTGGTTCATCGGGGACGCGCTGGGCGAGTTCGCCCTCGGCGAGGCGGCCGGCAGCCTCGGTGACGGTGGCGATGGCGCGGGCCGGGCGCCAGAAGGCGGCGTAGCCGACGAGCGCGGCGAGTGCGGCCCCAACGACGAAGACGAGGACTTCGCGCCAGCCGGTCCCGCGGGAGATGAGTCCAAGCAGGAACCCGCCTGCAGCGGTGCAGGCGGCTATCGCCGCCCCGCGCGCGGCGAGGTTGCGACTCATGGGTCAGCCTTCGAAGAGGTAGCCGCTCCCCCGGATGGTGCGCAGGCGGACGGGATTGGCCGGGTCGTCCTCGATTTTCTGGCGGAGCCAGCGGATGTGGACGTCCACGGTGCGGGGACCGCCATAGAAGTCGTAGCCCCAGACCTCATCGAGGATCTGCTCCCGCGAGAACACCCGTCCCGGGTGCTGGAGGAAGAATAGCAGGAGTTCGAACTCCTTCGGCTTCATTTTGAGGACGCGGCCGTTGCGGGTGACCTCGCGCCGCTCGCGGTCGAGGGTGAGGTCGCCGGAGACGATGGCGGTGGGGCCGGTATCGGGACGGGAGCGCGGGCCGGAGCGGCGGAGGAGGGCGCGCACACGGGCCATGAGCTCGCGCATACCGAACGGCTTGGCCATGTAGTCGTCCGCGCCGGTATCGAGGCCGGCGACGCGGTCGCCTTCGCCGCCGAGGGCGGTGAGCATAATGATGGGGACATCGGAATCGCGGCGGAGGCTGCGGCAGACCTGGATGCCGTCGAGGCCGGGCAACATTACGTCGAGGACGATGAGGTCGGGGTGCTTCTCGCGGGCGAGGCGGAGGGCATCGTCCCCGCGGGAGGCGGTGATGACCTGGTAGCCTTCGCGCGTCAGGTTGTGGGCAAGAGTGAAGAGCAGCGACTCTTCGTCTTCGACGACGAGAACGCGGGGATGGGCAGCGCTCGCGGTAGTCATTCCCTGCGTCGATCGTACGCGATTGTGTTAACGGCAGGGCAACGCGGAGCGGGCGGTCCGGGGCGGATGGGCTACACTCGAGGGTGATGACCGAACAACCGGGGGCAGCCGGCAGGCCGCGGCAGGCGGCTGGCTATGCGGCGCTGGCGCTTGCGGTGGTGCTGGCGCTCGGCGCCGGGGCGTTCTTTTTCCTGCGGGGGGAGGAGGGCGGCGATGGCGCGAGCGGGCAGGCCCCGGCGGGTGCGCTCGGGCCGCTGGTGCCCGAACGTCCGGAGATCGGTAAACCGGCGCCGGATTTCGCGCTGGCCGATGCCCGGGACCCCTCGGTGATTCGGAAGCTCTCGGACTTCCGCGGCAGGGTGGTGCTGCTGAACTGGTACGCGAGCTGGTGCGACCCCTGCAAGCGGGAGATCCCGGCCTTCATCCGGGCGCAGGAGGCCCTGGGCGACCGGCTGGTGATCCTCGGGGTCGATTACCGCGAGCCGCCGGAGCAGGCGGTGGGCATCCTCGATGAGCTGGGCGCGACCTACCCGGCGCTGCTCGATTCCGAGGGCGCGGTGGGCACGCACTACCGGCTGACCGGCATGCCGACGACGTTCCTCATCGGCGCGGATGGGACGCTGCTGGCGATGCGGGCGGGGGAGCTGCGGGAGGAGCAGCTGGCGGCCTTCCTGGCGCAGGCGGGGCTCGAGTACACGCCGGAGTAGGGCCCGGGCGGGGCCTGCACAGCGCGGCCCGGCTTCCATTACCATTCCGTTAACGGATGACCCCGGGGCGAGCGAGGTCCCCGCGGGAGGTGCTTCGATGGACGGGTTCTTCGAGGCGCTCCGTTTTCACCTGCCGGCCCACCCGCTGGAAGCCGGCCTGTTTGCGGCGGCGGTGGGGGTCGCGGGCTGGTCGTTCTGGAGGATCGGCGGCGTGGCGGCCGGGGCGGTGGCGGCCGCCGGGGCGGTCGGCGCGTTCGTGCAGACGGGACACCCGTCGATACCGGTCGCGATTGCGATAGCGGGCACGGCAGCGGCGCGGCGCGGGGCGCGGTTCGATGGCCGGCGCTTCCTGGGCGAGGCGGCGCTCGTGATGGGCGGGTTCGCAGCCTACGAGGCGGCGCGCTTCCAGGTGGTGTCGCCGCCGGAACCCGCGATTCGCAATTCGGAGCGGCTGGTGGACCTCGAGCAGGCGCTGGGGCTGTTCCATGAGCGCGCCGTGCAGGAGTGGTTCACGGGCTGGGAGCCGGTAACGACGGTGTTCAACGAGGTGTACTCGCATGGGTTCCTCGCGGTCGTCGCGGGGGTGCTGCTCTGGCTGTACGCGACGGACCGCGAGCGCTATGTCATCTACCGCAACGGGCTGGGGGTTTCGGCGGCGCTGGCGATCGTGCTCATCGCGGCCTACCCGGCGGCGCCGCCGCGGCTGATGCCGTGGCTGGGCATCGAAGACACCGTGGCGGCGGCGGGCCGGGAGCACGCCTTCGCCAACGAGTACGCCGCCATCCCGAGCCTGCACGTGGGCTGGCTGGCGCTGACCGGGTATGTGCTGGCGCTGCGGCGGCGCGGCGCCGGGCGGTGGGTCGCCGGGGCCGGCCCCGGGGCGGGGATGCTGCTCACCACGGTGGTGACGGGCAATCACTTCTGGGTCGATGGAGCGATCGGGAGTGCGGTCAGCATCGGGCCGGCGGCGGCGTGGCAGTGGCGCCGGCAGCTGGCCCCGGCCGGGCGCGAGGTGGCTGCTGCCGCCCGGGCGATGCCGCGGGCGCTGGCGGAGAACACGCGCGCGCAGTTCACGGCGGCCACGCTCGGGGGCCTGCTGGGCTACCTGCTCCTCGCGCAGGCGCTGCGGCCCGGGTTCACCGACTTCTGGGGCTACCTCGTGTTCCAGGTCTCGGCGACGCTGCTGCTGCTGGTGCTGGGAGAAGCGCTCTTCGCGCGGGAGGGCGGGCTCTCGTGGCTGACGCACGGGATCGCGGTGGTGTGCTCGTTCGCGGATGTGCTGGGCACGGATGGCGACCTCTACGCGCGCATCGACGAGTACGACAAGCTGACCCACTTCATGGGCGTTGCCGCGGTCACGGCCGGGGCGTGGGAGGTGCTGCGGGCAGTGGCGCTACGCCGCGGGCGGCCGCTGGCTCCGGGCCGGTGCTTCGCGGCCGCGGTGGGAGTCGGAGTAGCGGTGGGGATCGGCTGGGAGGTGTACGAATACCTGGGCGATGTGGTGTTCCAGACCACCCGGAGCCAGGGCACCTGGGACACTTTCAACGACCTGGTCAGCGATACGGCCGGCGCGCTCGTGCTGGCCGGGCTGCTCTGGTGGCAGGAACGGCGCGGTGCGCTGCTGGCCGGCGTTGGGGCCCGGACCGCTCCGCCCGGGTGAGTCATCGGCGGCGCGCCACGCGCCGAAGGCGAGCGCCACAGCGATCAGTGCAACGGTGAGCAGGACCACCAGGCGGCGGACGCGAAGGTAGTGCGGCATGGGCGAACCTCCCGTTCAGGCGATATCGAAGCGCTCGGCGCGGATGGCGCGGGCGGGGACGCCGCGAGCAAGCAGGCGACGCTCGGCGAGGTCCATGAGCGGCGGCGGCCCACAGATGAGGTACGCGGTGCCGCCGGTCCCGTAGCGGTCGACGAGCGCATCGATGGTCTCGGCGGTGGGCAGGCCGGAGGGACCGTCCCAGCCCGGCGGCGCCTCGCGGGGGAGGAGCATCAGGTCCAGGGGGAGCTGGTTGCGGAGGGTTTCAAGTTCCTCACGGTAAACCATGGAATCGAGGGACCCGGCGGCGTAGAGCAGGGCAAACTGGCGGGTATCGCCCCGGTCGCGCGCCGTACGGAGGATGCTCATGAGCGGCGTGATGCCCACGCCCCCAGCGATGCCGACGATGGTGCGCGCGGCGGGGTCGACGGTGAAGGCGCCGTAGGGGCCATCGAGGAAGGCGCGCGTACCGGGCTGCACCTTCCCGATGCCGGCGGTCCAGTCGCCGAGCTCCTTGACCGTGAAGGCGATCCGCCCCGGCCGTTCGGCGCTTGAGGCGAAGGAGAAGGGGTGCTGCTGGAGGGACCAGGGGCGGTCGCCCAGGGTGAGCCAGGCGAACTGCCCGGCCTGGAAGCGCAGGCCAGGGTGACCTACCGGCTCGAGCTCGAGGGTCCAGGAGGTGCCGGGTTCCCTGGTCACGGACACGACGCGGTAGGGCCGGCGGGAGCTGAGCCAGGGTCGAACGACCCGGGTATGAAGGACCAGCCCGACGGCGGCGGCCGTGCACACGGTCCAGAGCGCCTGCTTCCAGGCCGCGTCGGTGTAGAAGCCGACGCGGAGGACGTGGACGAGCCCGATGGCGGCGATGAGCACCGCCAGCACGGCATGCGCGAGGCGCCACCATTCGTACGGAATGCCGAAGCGCCGCCGCCAGAGGCTGCTGGTGAGGATGGCGATGAGCGCCAGGCTGACCAGCCAGAGGGCGAGGGCGCGGGCCAGGCTGGCGCGGGGGTCGAAGAAGTCGACGAACCCGGGCCGGGCGGCGATGGCGAGGACCGGGTGGGCTGCGATCAGCCCAAAAGCGGAGATACCGGCCTGCCGGTGGAGCTGCATCAGGGTATCGAGGCCGGTGCCGGGCGCAATCCAGCGGAAGCGGGCGGTGAGGGCGAATTGCAGCCACATCATCGCCAGCCCCATGAAGCCGAGGGCAATCGACGTTTCCAGCAGGAAGGAACGGCCGCGGTGGTCGTGGTCGATGGCGGCGATCCAGGGCATGGCGGCGATGATGACGGCGCAGGCCGCCAGCCAGGTTCGTCCCGAGCGCATGACACGGGTCATTGTCGGCCTCCCGGCGGTCGTGTCCCGCAGGCTACCGGGTGCGAGGGGCGGCAGTCCCCAGCCGGCCGGGGCAAACCGGGCAGGCCGGGCGACCGTTTCGCCCGGGCACCGCGCCTATAATGCCGGGGATGGGGAGCGAGCCGGTCGTCGATTTCGGGTTCCGGGGAGCGGCCGCGCGGCCATCGGGCGCGCCGGAACCGGGCGAACGGCTGCGGCAGCGGATCGAGCGGTGGAAGCAGCAGCTCCTCGACGTCTCGCGGCGCAACCGGGGCATCAACTACCGGCCGGGGCGGGCGAACCTGCGGCTCCCGCGCCCGGCAGAGCAGCTCTGGCAGGCGTTCATCGTCGAGGAGGCGGGCATCGAGCTCGGGGCGCGCGACTTCGCCCCCGGGGCGGCCATCCCCGGCGAGGATGAGCGCGCCCGGGAGGCGTTCGATGCCGCCCGGCGGCTTTCCGACCGTGCGCGCACGGCCGACCGCGAGCAGGGCATCCGGGTGCTCTTCCTGGCGCTGGGCTGGCTCGAATGGGTCGACCGTGATCGGCACCGGCTGCGTTCGCCGCTGGTGCTGGTGCCGGTGAGCCTGGAGCTCGACCGCGCTGCGCGGGTCGTGCGGCTTGCGACCGCAGAGGATGACGCGCCCGAGGTGAACCCTTCGCTGGCGTACGTGCTGCGAGCCCAGTACGGCATTCGGCTGCCGGCGTTCGAGGACGAGGACGGGCAGCCCCTGTTCGAGGGCCTGGAGGCGTACCTGGCGGCGGTGCAGGCGGCGGTGGCGGCGCAGGAGGGGTGGACGGTCGAGGCGGACGGCCCGGTGGTCGATGTCTTCGCCTTTGCCAAGCTGGCGATGGTCGAGGAGCTCGACCGGGCGGCCGGCCGGCTGGCGGCGAACCCGGTGGTGGCGCGGCTCATCGGCGAGGCGGTGCCGGGCGAGGGCCTGCCGCCGTCGGAGGACGGTGCCGTCGACACGGCGCGGCCGCCGATCGATGAGCGGGTGCCGGCGGGGGCGCTGCACGTGGTGATCGACGCCGACGCGTACCAGCTGGAGGCGGTGGCGATGGCGGCCGCGGGCGAGAGCTTCGTCATCGAAGGGCCGCCGGGCACGGGCAAGTCGCAAACGATCACGAACATCGTGGCCGAGCTGATTGCGGCCGGGAAGACGGTGCTGTTCGTGGCCGAGAAGCGGGTGGCGCGGGAGGTGGTGCTGGAGAACCTGCAGAAGGCGGGCCTCGGCGAGGCCTGCCTGCACCTTGCGATCAACGCCGGGGCCGGGGCGCGGGCCGACACGAAGGCCGCGGTCATTGCGGAGATCATGGCCGCGCTCGATGCGGGACCGCCGCCGCCGGCGCCCCCTTCGGACCTCCCGGCGCGCGCACGGGAGCTGCGCGAACGCCTCAATGCCCATGCCCGGGCGATGTCGGCGCCGCTGGGGCAGGGCGGCTGGACGACGGCCTACGACGTCATCGGCCGGGCGGAGGAGACCCGTGCCGACCGGCGCGAGCTGGCGGGGATCCCGCCTATCGCTGCGTGCGACCGCTACTGGCTGGAGGATGTCGCCGCGGCCTGCGCCCGGCTCGATGCGCTGCCGGCAGCGGCGCAGGAGGCGCTCGCGGGGCCGTGGGCGGCGTTCCGCGGGGCGGGCGGGGTCGCTGCGGGG
>NZ_DAOUAO010000126.1:0-2666 GCF_034433535.1 Tepidiforma sp. | reverse complement strand
GGTGATGGTGCGGCCTTCGATGGTGCCGGTGGTGGTGAGGAGAATGGCCATGGTTCCTCCATCGAATGACGTGGGATGGGTGGCAGGGACGCCCCCAGTGTAGCGGGTTCGGCGGCCGTTTCCCGTTCTGTAACTTTGGCTATCGATCGATAGTTCTTGGATATGGATTGGGCGGGAACGATACGAAACTGGGGCTACCTGCGCCAACTCCGGGAACCGATGCTGGTGGTAGCCCCGCAAAGGAGGAGCGCAATGAAGCGCAAACTGGTGACCTGCCCGAAGTGCGACCTGGAATTCGTCTCCGCCCGGCGCGAGACGTTCTGCCCCGGGTGCCATCAGCTGATCGAGCCGGTGGTGCGAACCGGGCGGTAAGCCGGGTCAGGGTTCGAGCGGGCGGCCTTCCCAGCGGCGGTGGAGGGCTTCGAGGATGTGGCCGGTGGTGGGGATGGGGAGGTCGCCCGGGTCGTGGTCGGGGACCCAGGCGGCGGTGAAGGGGATCGCGCCGAGGCGGGCGGCAATGGTTCGTTCGTAGCGGCCAGGCGCGATGACGGCAGTCTCCCCGGCGGGGGCCTCAAGCAGGCGAAGGCACTCGGTGAGCGCGGCGGCGAGTTCGAAGCGGTCCGAAGCGGGCGCCGCGAGAAAGGCGAAGAAGCGGTCGAGACCGGTCGATTCGACGTGCTTGCGGGCGAGCGGGTACGGCCGGCGTGAGAAGGCCGCCATTTCGACCTGCGCGGCGCGGAGGGTATCGAGCGCCATCCCCACGCCTTCGTGGACGAGCAGGCGCTTGAGGGCGCTGCGGGCGGCGTACTCGCGGCAGAGCTCTTCGGCGCGGTCGCAATCGGCGGGGGTATCGAGCAGGATGCGGAGCGCGTCGCGCCACGGCCGGGCATGGTACTCGTCGGCGAGCGGCGCGGCGCTGAGGCGGCGGCCGGTGACGGCGGCCACGGCTTCTTCGACGGTGTAGGTGAAGGCGGGGCGCGCATCGATGAGAGCGCGGTCGAGGTCGAAGATGACGAGGCGGGGATGCGGGCGGCTGCTGCCGACGAGGGGCATTTAGCGGGCGAGGCTGAAGAATCGGGAGCGCGCGGCTTCGTACTCTTCGGGGGTGTTGAAGCCGAGGTCGAGGAGGTCGCCGGCATCGATTTCGTTGCGTTCGTCCCAGTGCGCGCGGAGGACGCCGCGGAGGCCCTGGGTCGCATCTTCGGCGTGCATCAACTCTTCCCTGAGGCGGCCTGCCACGACGACGGGGTGGCCGTGGCGTCCCTGGTGCACGGGGACGGTGAAGGCGTGAGGCGGCTGCTGGGCTTCGAGCAGGGTGCGGAGGAAGGCGGCCGGACGGGGTGTGTCGACATCGAGGATGAGGATGCGGTCGGCGTCGCGATTGGCAGCCTTGGCGCCGATGCGAAGCGAGCCGGCGCGCCCCAGCTGGTAGCGCGGGTTGAACATGATGCGGCAGGGCAGGCCCTTGACCTGGCGGGAGATGTCATCGGCGCGGTAGCCGAGGACGATGATGACCTCATCGCAGCCGGCCTCAAGCAGCTGGCGGAGCTGGTAGCGTGCGAGCGGTTCGCCGCCCCAATCGAGGAGCGCCTTCGGGGTGGCCATGCGGGAGGAGGTGCCGGCTGCGAGGAGGATCCCGGAGTTCATAGGCAAGAGTGTAGGGCGATGACGCGGCTGGGGCGATGGCCTCAGCCGGCTGCGATGGTCGGCTGGGGGAAGGTGTTGGGCACGCCGAACTCCGAGGTGATGATGCGGAGGAACTCGTGGAGCGGGGGCGCAAGCAGGCGGTTACGCAACACGTGGACGCCGACTTCGCGCTGGGCGGGCTGCTCCATCTCGCGGATTTCGACGCTGGCGAGGGTCCCGCGCTCGCGTTCGCGCTGGAAGGAGACGACGGGCAGGATGGCGACGCCGAGCCCGGCTTCGACCATGTGCTTGGTGGTCTCCATGTCGTCCAGCTCCATCACGGACTCCGGGACGACGCCGGCGCGGAGGAACATGGAGTAGACGAGCGAGTGATAGCTCGAGCCGCGTTCGAAGAAGAGGAAGGGCTCGTGGCCGGCCTCGGCGATGGAGACGCGGCCGCGGGTGGCGAAGGGGTGGTCGGCGGGGACGACGAGGGCGAGGTCGTCGTTGTAGAGGTGGAGCGATTCGATCTCGGGGTGCTGGGCGAGGCGAGTGACGGCGACGTGGTATTCGCCGCCAAGCAGGCCATCGATGATGTCCTCGGTCTGGCCGGTGGCGAGGCGGATGTGGACGCGGGGCCGCTCGGCGCGGAACTTCCTCAGGATGCGCGGCAGCACGTAGGTGGCGATGGAGGTGGAGGCGCCGATGCGGATGGTGCCGATTTCGCCGTGGCGAACGGCTTCGATGGCATCGGTGCCTTCCTGGACAGCGGTGAGGGCGCGCTGGGCGTGCGGCATGAAGGCGCGGCCGGCATCGGTGAGGGTGACGCTGCGGCCGGTGCGCTCGAAGAGGCGCTCGCCGATTTCGCGTTCGAGGGACTGGATGCGGGCGGTGACGGACGGCTGCGTAAGGAAGAGCGCTTCGGCTGCGCGGCTGAAGCTGCGGTGGTGAGCAACCTGGATGAAGGCTTCGAGCTGTGCGAGTTCCATGGGGTGGGTGCTCCGCGGGCGCTGCCCGCTGTGGTTTCAGGATTGGCTACG
>NZ_DAOUAO010000125.1:0-9248 GCF_034433535.1 Tepidiforma sp. | reverse complement strand
GGTTGTGTCAGGCGGGGTGTTCGAGTTCGAAGGCGTCGTGGAGGGCGCGGACGGCGTCGGGGACGCGGTCGGCGGCGATGATGCAGGTGAGGCGGATTTCGGAGGTGGAGATCAGTTCGATGTTGATGCCGGCATCGTACAGGGCGCGGAACATGCGGGCGGCGTAGCCGGGGGCCGTCTGGATGCCGACGCCGACAATGGAGACCTTGCCGAGGGTGGCATCGGAGGACCATTCGGGGGCGCCGACGCGGGCGCAGATCTCGGGCATGAGCTGTTCGGCGCGGCGGAGGTCGGCGCGGGAGATGGTGAAGGAGAGGTCGGTGAGGTCGGCTTCGGAGGCGTTCTGGACGATGGTATCGACGGAGATGCCGGCTTCGGCGAGGGGTTCGAAGATGTTGGCGGCGATGCCCGGGCGGTCGGGGACGCGGCGGACCGTGATCTTGGCGACGTCGGTATCGTGGGCGATGCCGCGGACGCGGTTGCGTTCTTCCAATTCTGCTTCTCCTCGGATGAGGGTGCCGGGGGCTTCGACCATGGAGGACGTGACGAGGATGGGGACGTTGTAGACGGAGGCGAGCTCGACGGCGCGGTTGTGCATGACCTGCGAGCCCTGGGTGGCGAGCTCGAGCATTTCTTCGTAGGAGATGTCCTTGAGCTTGCGGGCGGTGGGGACGATGCGGGGGTCGGCGGTGTAGACGCCTTCGACGTCCTTGCAGGTTTCGCAGAGGTCGGCGCCGAGGGCGATGGCGAGGGCGACGGCGGTGGTATCGGAGGCGCCGCGGCCGAGGGTGAAGATCTCCTGGTGTTCGTTGACGCCCCAGTAGCCGGCGACGACGGGGACGCGGCCGGCGGCGAGCTCGGCGCGGACACGGTCAGCTTCGACGCGGGAGATACGGCCCTGGTAATGGCGGCCCTGGGCGATGATGCCGGCCTGCTGGCCGGTGAGGCCGACGGCTTCCTGGCCCATGGCCTTAAGGGCCATGGCGAGGAGGGCGACGGAAACCTGCTCGCCGGTGGAGAGGAGCATATCGAGCTCACGGGGGTCGGGGTCGGGTGCGACCTGGAGCGCGAGGTCGATGAGGTCATCGGTGGCGGAGCCCATGGCGGAGACGACGGCGATGACCTGGTCGCCCTGGCGGATGCGGCGGATGATGCGGGCAGCGACGTGGCGGATGCGTTCGGCGTCGGCGACGGAGGTGCCGCCGTACTTTTGGACTACGAGCACGAAGCAAGCATAGGGGGGGAGCAGGGAACGGGGAACGGGGAGGAGGTGGGAGGTTGGAGGTTGGAGGTTGGAGGTGGGAGGTGGGAGCGGGGAGCGGGGAGCGGGGAGCAGGGAGGGGCAGTCCTTCTCCCTTTCTCCCTCTCTCCCTTTCTCCCCTACTCCCCCTCGGGGTTGCGGTGGGGCGAGCGGGTGGGATAGGATTGTTGAGCGAGTTAGTCGACTTTGCGCGCGGGGGTACCGCGGAAGGACAGCAGGATGCGTGTTTCGACGCGCGGGGATTACGGGCTGCGGGCGCTGATCGAGCTGGCCGGCCACTACGGGCAGGGGCCGCTCCAGTCCTCGGAGATTGCGCTGCGGCGGCACATCCCGGAGCAGTACCTGGACCAGCTGCTGACCGCGCTGCGCAAGGCGGGGTTCATCCGCAGCGTGCGCGGGCCTTCGGGCGGGCACGAACTGGTGCGTCCGCCGGACCGGATTTCGGTGAAAGAGGTGATCGAGGTGCTGGAGGGCAGCCTTTCGCCGGTGGCCTGGCTCGATGAGCCGCCCGAGATGACGGACCACCCCCACCAGTGCGGCCAGCGCGAGATCTGGACGCGGGTGCGGGACGCGACGGCGGAGATCCTCGGGTCGTACACGGTGGCGGACCTGCTCGAGCGGGAGCCGACGGCCGTGGCCGGGCGGTGGGTGATATGAGCGGGGCGTTCGAACGGCCGCGCATCGCCGATTCGGTGCTGGACCTGATCGGGGCGACGCCGCTGGTAAAGCTGAAGCGGGTGATCCCGCAGGATGCCGCGACGGTGCTCGGCAAGATGGAGAGCCTGAACCCGGGCGGCAGCGTGAAGGACCGGATCGCGCTGGCGATGATCGAGGATGCGGAGCGGCGGGGCGTGCTCAAGCCGGGGTCGACCATCGTGGAGCCGACCTCGGGGAACACCGGCATCGGGCTGGCGCTGGTGGCGGCCGTGAAGGGGTACCGGCTGATCCTGACGATGCCGGAGGACATGTCGGTGGAGCGCCGGCGGCTGCTGGAACGGTACGGGGCGGAGCTGGTGCTGACGCCGGCCATTGAGGGGATGACGGGGGCGGTGTTCGCGGCGCAGGAGCTCTGCCGGGAGCACCCCGACTACTTCATGCCGCAGCAGTTCGAGAACCCGGCGAACCCGGAGGTGCACGAGCGCACCACCGCGCGGGAGATCCTCGAGGCGACCGGCGGCAGGGTTGATGCCTTCGTGGCCGGCGTGGGCACGGGCGGCACGATTACGGGGGTCGGGCATGTGCTGCGGGCGGAGCTGGGCGACCGCGTGCTGCTGGTGGCGGTGGAGCCGGCGCGTTCGCCGGTGCTGAGCGGCGGGCGGGCCGGGATGCACGCGATCCAGGGCATCGGCGCGAGCTTCGTGCCGGGGGTGCTCGATCGCTCGGTCTACAACGAGATTATCCGGGTCGAGGATAAGGACGCGATCGCGTGGTCGAAGCGGCTGGCGCGGGAGGAGGGGATCCTGGCGGGGATTTCGGCCGGGGCGAACTTGTTCGCGGCGCGCAAGGTAGCCGAGCGCCTGGGCGCGGGGAAGACGGTGGTCACGGTGATCTGTGACACTGGCGAACGGTACCTGAGCGTGGCCATGTAGGTGCAGCACCGCGGGGCGAGCCCCGCGCGGAGAGAGTTGCGATGTGCAACGATAGTTCTGCCGAAGGCAGCCGAAGGAGGACCCCTGTGTCAGTGAACGTCTACATCCCGACGCCGTTCCGCCACCTGGTGGGCAACCGGGCGAGCGTGCAGGCGCGCGGCGTGACGGTGAGCGACGTGCTCGAAGACCTGGACCGGCAGTTCCCGGGCTTCCGGGCGCAGCTGGTGGACAGCACCGGGCAGCGTGCGCGGCACATCAACATCTATGTGAACCAGGTCGAAATCGAGAACCTGGCCGGCGAGGCGACCGAGCTGCGCGAGGGGGATGAAGTGGCGGTGATCCCTGCGCTGGCGGGCGGCGCACCGACGGTCCTCACGCCGGAGATGGTGGAGCGCTACAGCCGCCACATCATCATGCCGCAGGTGGGCAGCGCCGGGCAGCGGAAGATCATCGAGGCGAAGGTGCTGATCATCGGGGCCGGCGGCCTCGGTTCGCCGGTGGCGCTCTACCTCGCGCTGGCGGGGGTGGGCACCATCGGGATCGTCGATTTCGACGTAGTCGACCGTTCGAACCTGCAGCGGCAGATCCTCCACCAGACGGAGGACATCGGAAAGCAGAAGGTGCAATCGGCGAAGGAGACGCTGCTGGCGCACAACCCGAACATCACGGTGGTGACGCACGAGACGCCGATCACCAGCGATAACGCGTTCGAAATCATCGAGCAGTACGACATTGTGGTGAACGGGGCCGACAACTTCGCGACCCGCTACCTGGTGAATGATGCCTGCTACCTGCTGAAGAAGCCGCTGGTGGACGGCTCTATCCTGATGTTCGACGGCCAGGCGACGACCTATCTGCCGGGCAAGGGCTGCTACCGCTGTCTCTACCCGGCGCCGCCGCCGCCGGGGCTGGTGCCGAGCTGCGCCGAGGCCGGGGTGCTGGGGGCGATGTGCGCGACCATCGGCAGCATCCAGGCGACGGAGGTGCTGAAGCTGATCCTCGAGATCGGCGAGCCGCTGGTGAATCGCCTGCTGCTGTACGATGCCCTCAGCCTCGAGTTCCGGGTGGTGAAGGTCCGGCGCGACCCGAACTGCCCGCTCTGCGGGGACAACCCGACGATCCACGAGCTGATCGACTACGAAGCGTTCTGCGGGGCGCCGATCCCGCACGCGGCGGCGCCGTTCGGCGGCTGATCGACGACGGGCCGGGGCGGGCGCACGGTTCGCCCCGGCCGATGACTTTGCCGGAGTGATGGAACGACGATGACGAGTGCAACGACCCCAACGGTGAGTGTCCGCCTGACGGCGGTGCTGCAGAAGCTGACGGGCGGGCAGAAGACGGTTGAGGCGACGGGCAGGACGGTGGCCGAGGTGTTCGATGACATCGAGGCGCGCTTCCCGGGGTTCAAGGCGCAGGTCTACGGGCCGGATGGGAAGCCGCACCGCTTCGTGAACATCTACCTGAACGATGAGGACATCCGCTACACGGGCGGCGTGGAGACGGCGGTGAAGGCGGGCGACGTGCTCGATATCCTGCCGGCGCTGGCCGGCGGGCTGTAGCCGGGAACCGGTTCGGCGATGGCGCTCTACCGTTCTGTGCTGGACCTCATCGGCAACACGCCGCTGGTGGAGCTGCAGAAGCTCTCGCCCCGGCCGGGCATCCACCTCTACGCGAAGCTGGAGGGCCAGAACCCGACCGGCTCGGTGAAGGACCGCATCGCGAAGTACATGATCGAGGCGGCGGAGCGCCGGGGCGAGCTGAAGCCGGGCGATACCATCCTCGAACCGACCTCAGGGAACACCGGCATCGGGCTGGCGATGATCGGCCGGGTGAAGGGCTACCGGGTGGTGTGCGTGATGCCGGAGAGCGTCAGCGAAGAGCGGACGCTGCTGCTGCGGGCCTACGGCGCGGAAATCATCTACACCCCGGGCGAGCTCGGTTCGAACGGGGCGATCGCGCGGGCGAAGGAGATCGTGGCGGAGAACCCGGGCAAGTACTACTTCCCCTACCAGTACGGCAACGAGGCGAACCCCCGCGCCCACTACGAGACGACGGGGCCGGAGATCCTGCGCGACCTGCCGGAGACGACGGTGTTCGTGGCCGGACTGGGCACCGGCGGGACCCTGACCGGCACCGGGCGCTACCTGAAGGACCACAAACCCGGGGTGAAGGTGATCGCGGCGGCGCCGCACCCGGGGGACCTTGTGCAGGGGCTGCGGGCGCTGGAGGAGGGGTTCATCCCTCCGGTGTTCGATGAGACGGTGCTGGACGGGAAGATCGTGGTGGACAGCCGCTCGAGCTTCGCGATGGCGAAGGAGCTGACGCAGAAGGAAGGGCTGTTCGTTGGGATCAGCTGCGGTGCGGTTGTGAAGGCCGCGCTGAAAGCGGCGGAGCGGCTGGAGGGCGAGCAGCACATCGTCTGCCTGCTGGCCGATGGGGGCTGGAAGTACCTGTCCTCGAACCTGTGGACGACGGAGTGGGAGGACCTCCCGGAGGATATCGACAGCAAGATTTGGTGGTGAGGAAGGTTGGAGGTTGGAGGTTGGAGGTGGGAGGTTGGAGATCGCCCCGAACCTTCCTGCCCACCGCACTCAGGGCTCCAACCTCCAACCTCCAACCTTCAACCTCCCACCTCCCACCTCCCCCGCGACCGGGGGTGTCGCGGTTTGCGGGGATGATGCGGGGCGGGCAGGATCGCCCACGAGACGTGAGCCGGGGGTTCGCTGATGTACTGTTCGCGCTGCGGTTCGTGGAATGCACAGGAGGCGCGCTTCTGCTGGAAGTGCGGTGCGGCCGTGACGCCGCCCGCGGCATCGCCCCCTGCTGAACCCGCAGCGCCCGCCTCGGCTGCCCCTTCGCCGATGGGCGCGCCTGCCGCTCCCGCGTGGGGCGCGCCGGCGGCCCCCGGGACGACGCCCGGCACGTGGTATGGCGGCTGGTTCTACCTCTCGGCTTCGGGGCTGGCGACCGCCATCGCGGTGCTCGCGGCGGTGGCAGCGGCGCTCTTCGGCATCGGCGCGGGCCTCGGGCTGGCCGGGGCGCTCGAAGAGGACTGGGAGACGCTGGACGTCTCGGGCGGGTTCATCGGGTTCGGCTACCTGGCGAACCTGGTGCTGGGCATCGTCCTGATCATCTGGACGCGGCGGATCACCGGGAACCTGCAGCCCCTCGGGGCGGCGCTCGAGCTGGGGACCGGTTGGGCGGTGGGGAGCTGGTTTACGCCCATCGTGAACTACTGGTTCCCGCTGCGCATCTGGAACCAGGCCTGGCGGGCGACGACGCCGGGGCTGCCGGTGCCGATCGGCTGGGCGTGGAAGGGGCTGCCGGCGCCGGCGCTGCACTGGATCTGCTGGGTGGGGTGGCACGTCGGCTCAGTCCTCGCCGCGGTCGGAGTTCCGACCGAAGACGACACGTCGACCGACATCGGGTATTTCGGGTTCATCGGCGGGGCGATCCTCACGGCTTCGCTGGCGCTGCTGGTCTTCGTGGTGCGGAACCTGACGCAGCGGCAGGACGCGTTCGCGCGGCAGCATTTGCCGGGGCTCCAGGTGGCGGGCACGCCCGGCGGCGCAAGGAGCTGGTAACGCAAACGGCCGCCGAAGGTGTGTCGGCGGCCGTCGAGGTTCGAGCCAACGAGCCGGGCTACCGCGGGTCAGGCCTCCGCTGCGCTCTCGGCTTCGGCGGCGCCGCCGCCGGGGTTGCCGGCGCGCTGCCCCAGCTCGCGGTCGAGGAAGAGGATGCCGGAACGGTCTTCGCCGACCATGCGGAGCCGCTCGAGGATGGTGGAGACGGTCGCCTCCTCCTCGGTCTGCTCGTTGACGAACCACTGGAGGAGGGGGAGCGAGGCGTAGTCGCGCTCTTCAAGTGCGCGGGTGTAAAGATCGTGGATGGCGCGGGTGACACGCTGTTCGTGGCGGAGGGCGGCTTCGAAGACGCCGACGACCGTCTCGGGCGTGGGTGCGGGCTTATCGAGGGCGAGCAATTCGAGGCGGCCGCCGCGGGCGATGACGAAGTCGATGAACTTCATGGCGTGGGTGTACTCCTCGCCGGACTGGATGCGCATCCAGCGGGAGAAGCCGGGGAGGCTGCGGAGTTCGAAGTCGGCGGCCATCTGGAGGTAGACGAAGGAGGACTCGAACTCGAGCTTGACCTGGGCGTTGTAGGCGGCGGTCAGGGACTCGGATAGCTGCATCGGTAACCTCCGAGGTGGTGAGAAGTACCAGTTTAGCTGAGGTTGGAGGTGGGAGGTGGGAGGTTGGAGGTTGGAGGTTGGAGGCGGGAGCCGGGAGCCCCGCGCCGCGAGCACCGCCACCCGGGAGCAGGGAGCAGGGAGCAGGGAGCCCTGCGCCGCCGCTGCCCGGCCCGTGAGCAGGGAGCGGGGAGCCGGGAGCCGGGAGCCCCGCGCCGCGAGCACCGCCACCCGGGAGCCGGGAGCCCCGCACCGCGAGCACCGCCACCCGGGAGCAGGGAGCAGGGAGCAGGGAGCCCTGCGCCGCCGCTGCCCGGCCCGGGAGCAGGGAGCGGGGAACGGGGAGCGGGGGTGGTCTGGTAGGCTGTGGGCATGGCGGCTGTGCTGGTCTTCGATGGGGCGTGGGGCGGGCGGGAGCCCGGCTGGGTGGCGGCGTGGCTGGAGGCACTGCCGGAGGATGCCCGCGCGGCGGTGGTCGAGGCGGACGGGCTGGCCGGGTCGGCGCCGGCGAGCGCGGAAGAGCTGCGGGCCCTGGTGGTCGGGAGGGTGCCGGTCATCGCGTGGTTCGAAGGGGAGCTGCGCGGTGCGGCGCTGGACCTGGCGCTGGCGGCCGACGTGCGCATCTGCGGCGCGGGAGCTGCCCTGCGGGGCCCGACCGTCTGGCCCGCGCGGGCGCGGCTGCTCGGGCGGGGCGACGCCGGGGAGGCGCTGGCGGCGGGGTCGCGGCTGATCGGGTCGGAGGAGGCGCTGGCAGCCGGCCTGGTTGGGTCGGTGACGGCGCCGGGCTCGGCGCGGGCCGAGGCGCTGCGGCTGGCGGAGGTGATGGCCTCGCGGGGGCCGATCGCGCTGGCGCTGGCCAAGGAGGCGATCTGGCGGGGGCTGGCGCTGCCGCTGGAGCAGGCGCTGCGCTTCGAGACCGATTTGACGCTGCTGCTGCAAACCACGAAAGATCGGGCGGAAGGTGTCCGGGCTTTCCTGGAGAAGCGGAAACCACTGTTCACAGGTGAATGACCGATGATTGTGTTGCTGGAAGAGCCGGAAGCGTGGTCGCTGATGATGCTGGTGAGCGCGGTGGCGGTGGATAACGCCGGGCTTTCGGATGAGGGGAAGGAGGCCATTCGCCGCTGGCGGAGCGACCGCGCGGAAGGCACGCCGATGCTTTCGGAGCTGACGGAGGCGCTGAACAAGGCCCTCAACGCCCACCTCGATGCGAAGTTCATGCGCCGCGTGAAGAGCAAGGGCTGGTACGAAACGGTGCGGAGGTAACGGGATGGACGTGCGCTTCAACGAAGAAGAGGTCAACGAGCTGCTGACGGTGCTCGTCAACCGGATGGCGGATGAGGCGGGCCTTTCGGATAAGGACCGGGCGATGCTGAAGAACTGGCGCTCGAAGACGATGCGCCCGGGCCGCGACGACATGCTGGAGCTGGTGCAGAAGGTGAACGAGGACTTTGCCCAGCAGATGGCCCGGCGGATGCGGAGCCAGATTCGGAAGCCCGACTGGCTGGATTAGGGACGGGGCGCGTGGCCGAACCGGTGCGCTTCGCGGTGGACGAGCGGGGCGTGGCGACGCTCACCCTCGACCGCCCGGAGCGGCTGAACGCGATCAACCTCGTGATGCGCGACCTCCTCTGGGAGTACCTGCGGGCAGCCCGGGAGATGCCGGAGGTGCGGGTCATCGTCTTCCGGGGCGAAGGGCGCTGCTTCAGCGCGGGGGCCGACATCTCGGAGTTTGGGACGGCGCCCTCGATCATGGCGGCGCGGCGGGCACGGCACGACCGCGACCTCTGGTGGCTGCTGGTTCGGCACCGCTGCGTGACGGTGGCGCGGATGCACGGCTATTGCTACGGCGCTGGGCTCGAGCTGCCGCTCTTCTGCGACGTGCGGGTGGCCAGCAGCGACCTGCGGGCGGCGCTGCCGGAGGTTTCGCTGGCGTACATCCCGAGCGCGGGGGGCACGCAGATGCTGCCGCGGATCGCGCCGCCGGGGGTGGCCGCGCAGATGATCCTCTCGGGCGAGCCGATCGACGCGGAGGCCGCCCTGCGCTGGGGGATTGTCGACCGGGTGGTGCCGCCGGGCGAGCTGGACGCGGCGGTGGAGGAGGCGGTCGAGCGGGCGCTGCGGGAGCCCGGGGCTGCCCGGGCGCGCCGGCTGGCGCTGCTCGGCGCGGATCACGGCGCGGGCGGCCCGGCCGCGCCAGAATAAATGG
>NZ_DAOUAO010000124.1:0-13146 GCF_034433535.1 Tepidiforma sp. | reverse complement strand
GCCCGCATCCGCCGCGCCACGGCCGCCCGCCAGCCACTCCTCCTCGATGGCACCATCGCCGGCGGCGGGCCCTGCGCCTGGGCGCTCGAAGACCACCTCCGCGCTGGCCTCCCCGCCTTCGCCACCCCCGAGGCCGCCCAGACCCTCGACGACGATCTCGACCGCGTGCGCGAGCTAGGCGTCACTATCGTCTCGCCCGACGAAACCCGCGGGTTCGCCGGCGCCCGCGTTACCCTCCGCGACCTCGACCTCGATGCCATCCGCACCGCCCTCGCCGCTTTCGAAGTGCCCACCGGCTTCGACGGCATCGCGATCGGCTGCCTCGACCACGGCGCCGCGCCGCCGGGCACCTCCGACCGCGTCTTCCGCTTCGAACACCTCGCCCGCACCGTCGCCGCCCGCAACGATCTCCTCGCCTTCGCCACCGCCCCCGAGGCGCTGCCGCCCTACCTCACCCGCGCCCGCGCCATGGCCGCGGCAGCAGCCGCCGAGGCCCCCACCGCGTTCATGGATACTGGCCCGGCGGCCGCCCTTGGCGCCCTCCACGATGAACGCGTCGCCGCCGAACCCGAACGCATCGTCCTCAATCTCGGCAACATGCACCTCCTCGGCTTCCACCTCCGCGGGCGCACGATCGCCAGCCTCTTCGAGCACCACACCGGCGAGGTCACCAGCGAGCAGGTCGAAACCTTCACCCGCCGCCTCGCCGAAGGCACCCTCACCAACGAAGAGATCTTCACCAGCAAAGGCCACGGCGCCCTCCACGCCGACCGCTCCCTCGTCCGCCCCGGCCTCCCGCCGGTGGTCGCCGTCACCGGCCCCCAGCGCGGCCGCCTCGCCGGCTCCGCCCTCCGACCCACCTTCGCCGCCCCCTTCGGCGACATGATGATCAGCGGCTGCTTCGGCCTCCTCCGCGCCTTCGCCGAGGTCCACCCGTGGGCCCGCGACGCCATCGAGGCCCGGCTCGGTCAGCTCGCCGCCTGAGACATCCCGCCCGGCCCGCGCCGCCGCACCGGCTCCCAGCGCACCACGTTCTTCCCCGTCCGCTTCGCCGAGAGCAGCAGGTCATCCGCCCGCCGGAGCACCTGGTCGAGCGATTCGCCCGGCTGCCGCACCGCACACCCGACCGAGATGGACGAGGGCGTCAGCCGCATCACCGCCGACCGCAGCCGCTCCGCGACGACCAGCGCCGTGGCGAGGTCCGCACCCGGCATCGCGACCACGAATTCCTCACCCCCGTACCGCGCCAGCAGGTCACCGTCGCGCAGGTGCGCCCGCAGCACCGCTGCCACCCGCTCGAGCACCGCATCCCCATGCAGGTGCCCGTGTTCATCGTTCAGCCGCTTGAAGTCGTCGATGTCCATCATCAGGATGGCATAGCCGCCCCAGCGCTCTGCATCCTGCTCCACCACATCGAGGAAGTGCCGCCGGTTCGCAAGCCCGGTCAGCCCGTCAGTCTCCGCCAGCACGCGCGCCTGCCGTTCCGCTTCCCGCCAGCCCGCACCCACCGCGTGCGCCAGCGCGCCGATCATTGCCGTCAGGACCACCATCGCCCCGAAATCCCAGCTCAGCACCGGCGCATCGTGACGCCACCGGGTGACCGCCTGCACCCCGGCCACGTTCGCCACCACCAGCAGCACCACCCACAGGTACGGCACCCCGTGATACCGGCGCGCATACCCCACCAGCGCATACAGGTAGACCGCCCAGAACGGCGTGAACGGGTCGTTCAGCACCAGCATCCCCGCAGTGACGCAGCTCACGTCGAACAGCGGCAGCGTGTTCTCCACCAGCGGGATGGGCCGGCCCCGCGCCCGCCAGCGCACCACGTAGAGCGTTCGAACCAGGTGAAAGCCCGCGACCCAGCCCACCGCCGCCCGGGTCCATCCCGGGTGATTGCCGAACCACCCCAGCAGCTCGCCGGCCACGAAGAACGCCGCGATCGCGCCCTGCAGCGCCATCACGTGCATCTCCAGCTTCGCCCGCTCCGTCGCGGGCAGACCGGGCCGCGCTGGCATGGCCGTTGCCGCCCAACGCTCTTCCCGTTTCACCTTCATTGCTCTAATTCGGCCCGCGCCGGACGCGAAACAGCACGGTTCCCGGTATGCCACCCGACCGTTACTCCAGCCGGACCCCGGAATTGCCGATACTTACCGTTCCTTCCCCGCCTGCCCTGCTCGCATGGCCCGGTCCAGCACCTCGACCGTGTGCAGCACCTCGGCATCGAGGCCGGCCTCGCGCACCGCCCCCAGGTACTGCAGGTAGCAGCCCGGGTTCCCCGTCACGATGACCTCCGGCCCCGCCGCCCGGAAGGCGTCCGCCTTCCGCTGCCGCAGCTCCCGCGACATCCCCGGCTGCACCAGGCTGTACAGGCCGGCCGCGCCGCAGCATACGTCCGCCCTCTCCGTCTCCACCAGCGAGCAGCCCTCGAGCGCCCGCAGCAGCGCCCGCGGCGCCTCCCGGATGCCCTGCACGTGCGCGAGGTGGCAGGCATCCTGGTAGGCCGCGCGAACGGCGAACCGCCCGCCCGGCTGCCACCCCCGCTCCGCCAGCAGCTCCGTAACATCCCGAACCCGCGCCGCGAACGCCCGCGCCCGCTCCGCCCAGCCGGGCTCCCCGGCCAGCAGCTGGGGGTACTCCTTCATCGCCGCGCCGCACCCCGCCGAGTTGACGACGATCGGCCCCGCGGTCCTCTCGAACGCTGCAATGTTCGCCTTCGCCAGCCGCCGCGCGAACGCCAGGTCCCCGTCGTGTGCGTGCAGCGCCCCGCAGCAGCGCTGACCTGCTGCCGCCTCGACCCGCGCGCCGCACGCGGCCAGCACCCGGGCCGTCGCCCGGTGCACCTCCCCGAACAGCTCTCGCATCACGCACCCCAGGAACAGCTGCACCGGCTCCTCGCCCCCTGGCGGCAGGTCCGTCGCCCGGAACGGCCGACCCTGGTTTGCCGGCAGCTGTCGCTCGAGCTCCGCGAGCCGGCCCCACAGCAGCAGTCGTGCCGCCCCCCGCAGCCGCGACTCGGCGAACCAGCGTGCCGGCGCCAGCGCAGCCGCCAGGGCCCGCGGTCGCGCCACCACCTGCCGCAGCACGAACCGCCGCAGCCGCATCGCCCACCGCCCCCGCGGCGGCGCCGCCTGGAGCTGTGCACGGGCGTGCTCCTGGATGCGCCCGTAGGCCACCCCGCTCGGGCAGGCCGCCTCGCAGGCACGGCACTGCAGGCAGCGCGACCAGTGCTCCTGCACCGTCGCGGTCAGCTCCGCGCGTCGCTCGTCGATGAGCCGCGCCAGCTGGATGCGCCCCCGAGGCGATTCCATCTCCAGCCCGGTCACCAGGTAGGTCGGGCACGCCGTCAGGCAGAGCCCGCAATGCACGCAGCGGCTGAGGTCCGCCGTCGCCGGCGCCTCCCCCGGGACCGGCCAGGCGCCCCGCCCTTCAGATGCCACCGACGAGCCTCCCGCGGTTCCACCGCCCGGCCGGGTCGAAGGCGGCTTTCGCCCGCTGCAGCAGGTCGAAGTGCGCCGGCGCATCGCCCCACGGGTCGACGTCCTCCCGGTAGCGCGCCGGCATCCGTTCCACCACCGCAAACCCCCCGACCCGCCCTGCCGTCCTGCGCACTGCAGCCATCACCCCCCGCAGCTCGCGCGAGGCCGGCCCCCCGCGCCGCGTCGCCGAGGCCCGCACCAGTCCAGCCAGCGGCCGTACTACCATCGCCTCCGGCCGCATCGCCAGCAGGCCCTCCGCCAGCTCCCCCAGCACCGACCACGTCCCGTGCGCCCGCACGCGAAGCACATCCTCCTGCCCGAACCCGAGGTCCCGCACCTGTTCGTACCGTCCCGGTGCCCAGGGCTTCACCACCCGCCCGCCGAGCGCGCCCGCAGCTGCCTCCGCCGCACTTGCGGCGACCCGCAGCACCAGCACCCATTGGCCTGCCTGCCACGCCAGGTCCGCCACCTCCGGCCACGCGCCGGCCGCCGTCATGCGCCGCACCAGCTCGAGCCCGTCCGCCAGGTCCGCCACCGCAGTCTCCCACTCGACCGTCTCCGCCACCGGCCACGTCCGCACCGTGACCTCAACGATGACCCCAAAAGCCCCCCAGGAGCCGCACCATAGCCGGCACAGGTCGAACCCCGCCACGTTCTTCACCACCCGGCCGCCTGCCCGCACCAGCTCGCCGTCCGCCTCCAGCACCGTCATCCCCAGGACCTGGTCCCGCGGGGCGCCGAACCGCCCCCGCCATGGCCCCTCCGCTGCGGCCGCCAGCGTCCCGCCTACGGTCGCCCGGCCCGGCAGCGGCGGGTCCAGTTTCAGCTCCTGCCCCCGCGCGCGCAGCACCGCGTTCACCTCGTCGAGGGTCAGCCCCGCCGGGACCGTCGCCGTCAGGTCCTCAGGCCAGTGCCGAACCTCCCCGGACAGCGCCTCCCGCAGCTCCACCGCCGCGAACGGCTCCGCCGGCGGATACCCGACGTCGAGCTGCGTCCCGCCGCCCACCGGGACCAGGACCTCCCGGGCCGCGCGCACCAGCGCCGCCAGCTCAGCCAGCGACCCGGGCCGCTCCACCCGCGCCGGCGCCGCCCCCGCGACCGTCAGCACCGCACCCTCAGACATACGCATCCTCGCCGGCCGCCCGAAGCGCCGCCGCCGACTTCCCCGCCTCCCCGCAGCCCGTGCCCGCCGGGAACACCTTGCACGGGTTGAACAGCCCCGCATCGGCCCCGAAGACCTCCCGCAGCCGCGCCATCGCCGCAAGGTCCCGCTCCGAAAACAGCCACGGCATGAACTCCCGCTTCTCCGCGCCGATGCCGTGCTCCCCGCTGAGGGTCCCGCCCTCCTCCACGCAGACCCGCATGATCGCCGCCGCCGTCTCCAGCACCCGTGCCGGGGCTCCCGGTTCGCGCTCGTCGAACAGGATCAGCGGGTGCAGGTTCCCGTCCCCCGCGTGGAAAACGTTCGCAATCCGCAGGCCGGAGGTCCGCGAAATCTCCGCCACCCGCTCCATGACCGCCGCCAGCCGCGAGCGGGGCACGACCCCATCGACGATGTAATAGTTCGGTGCCAGCTGCCCGAGCGCCGGGATCGCCCCCTTGCGCCCCTTCCAGAGCAGCGCCCGCTCGGCCGCATCCTTCGCCACCCGCACCTCGCTCGCACCTTGCTCGAAGCACTCCGCCCGAACCCGCGCGGCCTCCGCGGCAGCCTGCCCGTCTGGCCCGTCCAGCTCCACCAGCAGCACCGCGCCGGCCCCCTCCGGGTAGTCCACCGCAAAGCGCGCCTCCACCGCCTCGATGCAGAGTCGGTCCATCATCTCCATCGCCGCCGGGATGATCCCCCGCGCGATAATGCTCGACACCGCCCCGCACGCCTCCCCAACTGTCGGGAAGGCCGCCAGCAGCGTCACCACCGAGGGCGGCACCGGCACCAGCCGGACCACCACCTTCGTCACAATCCCCAGCGTGCCCTCGCTTCCGATGAACGCGCCCCGGAGGTCGAACCCCGGCGACTCCAGCGCCCGCCCGCCGAGCCAGCGCACCTCCCCGGCTGCCGTCACCACCTCGAGCCCGCAGACGAAGTTCTGCGTCACGCCCAGCGCAAGACAGTGCGGCCCGCCGGCGTTCTCCGCCACGTTCCCGCCGATCGTGCAGGCCGCCTGCGAGCTGGGGTCCGGCGGGTAGCAGAGCCCGAAGCCCACCGCCTGCCGCGAAATCTCGAGGTTTGCCACGCCCGGCTCCACCACTGCCACCCGGTCGACCGGGTCCACCTCCAGCACCCGCCGCATCCGCGCGGTCGAAAGCACCACCCCCCGCCGTGCCGCCACCGCCCCGCCGCTCAGCCCGGTGCCCGCCCCGCGGGGCGTCAGCGGCACGCCCAGCGCCCGGCAGGTCCGCACCACCCGGGCCGTCTCCTCGGCGTTCGCCGGCAGCACCACCGCGTGCGGCACCGACCGCTCCACCGTCCCGTCAAACTCATAGGTCGCCAGCTCCTCCGGGCGCCACACCACCCACTCCCGACCGACCGCCTCCGCCAGCGCGGCGACCAGCTCACGCCTCGTTGGCATCGCCCGGCTCCGACATCCGGCACTCCCGGCACACCCCGAACACCGCGAAATGATGCACGTCGGCCTCGAAGCCGAAGTCCGCAAGCAGCCGCCGCTCGAGCTCTTCGAAATACGCGTGCCCGATCTCCGCCACATTGCCGCAGCTCGAGCAGATCAGGTGATGGTGCGGCGCTTCGGGCGCCCATTCGAACAGCACATCCCCCGACCCCATGTCGGTCGAGGTCACCAGCCGCATCCGCTTCAGCACATCCAGCGTCCGGTACACCGTGCTCAGGTCCACGAACGGGTGCTCCCGGTGCACCTCCTCTGCGATCTCCGCCGCGCTCATGTGGCGCCCGCCGTGCCGCAGCGCCCGCACAATCGAGAGCCGCTGCGGCGTCAGCCGGTGCCCCGAGCGTCGCAGGATCTCCGCAATCTCCGCATCGCAGCTCATGCCCGCAGTCTACGTCCGCCCCGCCGCCCGCGCATGCCTGCGCAACCCGCCCCCGCCTGCCGAACTTGCAGGCAATGACCTCGCCCGATGACGCCTGGCTCCGCGCCGCACGGGCCCGCGCCGCCGACGGCAGCTGGGAGCGCTCCGCCGACGAGATCTTCGCCGAATTGCGCGCCTCCCGCCCCGGGCGGCCCGCGCCCGCTGGGGCGCCCTGCTGCCCCGCCTGCCCCGGCCGCCCGGCGCTCCAGCCATTCCACCGCCGCGAAAACCCCGCGCCCGAGCCCTTCTGGCTCTGCGCCCGTTGCGCAGGTGCCTGGGTGCCCCGCGCCGCCGCCGTAGCCCCTGCCGATCCCGCCGACCTGCCCGCGGGGCTGCTCGCCGCAACCGCCTGGAAAGCCCCGGAGCACCCGCCCGGCCGCCCCTGCCCCGCCTGTTCGCTTCCCCTGCAGACGCTCCCCGGCGCCGTCGCGCTCGACCAGTGCAGCGCCTGCGGCGGTACCTGGTTCGATGCCGGCGAATTCGCCGCCCTCCACGGCCTCGCTTCCCCGCGACCGCCCCGCGAATCGGAAGCAGCCGTCGACCAGCCGGCCGACATCGGCGACGCAGCGTCGCCCTGGCTGGTCGCCCTCGACCTTCTCCTCAGGCTCGCCGGGGCGCGGTTCGGCCTCAGGCTGTGAGCGGCGCCCGCCCGGCCGCCAGGATCCGCTTGAACGTGTACAGGTACGGCGCCCGCTCGCCAAGCGACTCCAGCAGCCGCGCCCGGTAGCGCGCCATGTACCGGTCGAACAGCCTCCCCTCCATCCGCGACGCATAGTCGGTCAGCAGCGTGCCCCGCACCCACTCCACCACCTCCGCCGTCGAAGCCAGCCGGTGGCAGTACACCTGCAGCCGCACGGTCAGCCGTTCGAACCCGAGCCCATCCATCAGCTCCGCGTACCGCTCCGGGGGCAGCACCGGCCACTCCCGCACGTAGCCGCCCAGCGCCAACCGGAACGGCTCCTCGCCGGCGACCTCGTGCGCCAGCAGGTGGGACGGGTGGTCGGCATTTGCCGGCACCTGGAAGGCCAGCTGCCCGCCCGGCGCGACCAGCCCCGCGACCCGCGGGATGAGCTGCTCGTGGTCGGGCAGCCACTGCAGCGCCGCGTTCGAAAACACCACGTCGAACCGCTCGCCCTCGCCAAACGTCGCGATGTCTCCTTCCACGAACAGAAGGCCGTCCCCCGCGAACGCGGCGCTGCGCTCCAGCATCGCCGCGAGCGGTCCACCCCGATCGTCTCCGCCGCGCCCGTACGCTCGTGCAGCACGCGCGTCAGCTCGCCCGTGCCGCAGCCGAGGTCGACCACCCGGCCGCCGGGCGCCGGCTCCACCAGCTCGAGCAGGTCGAAAAACGGCTGGCTCCGCTCGTCCCGGAAGCGCTCGTACTGGGCCGGGTCCCAGTCCCGGCTCACTTCACCACCCCCGCCTGCCGCAGCCGCGCGATCTCCTCGGCGCCGAGCCCGGCCCACGTCGAAAGCACCTCGTCCGTGTCCCCACCGTGTTCCGGCATCGGCCGGCCGACCACCGGCGGCGTCTTCGACAGGTGGATCGGCGAATTCGGCAGCTTCAGCGTCCCCGGCAGGCCGTACGGCAGCGGGATATCCACCAGCATCCCCCGCGCCGCCACGTGCGGGTCGTCGAACAGGTCCGCGATCGTGTTCACCTTACCCACCGAGCAGCAGTTCGAGCCCTCCAGCACCGCGAACCACTCGTCCGTCGTTCGCTCCCGGAGCGTGCGCGTCAGCTCCTCCTCCAGCTCGTCCACGTGCTCCAGCCGCCCCCGGTTCGTCACGAACCGCTCGTCCACCGCGAGGTCGTCTCGCCCGAGCAGCGCGCAGAACAGCTCCCACTCCTTCACGTTGGCGATGACGATCCAGCCGTCCTTCGTTTCGAACGGGCCGAACGGCGCGAGCAGCGGGTGGCGGCTCCCCTGCCTGGTCGGGTGCTCCCCAAACGCCGAGTGCCGCACGATGGCGTTCTCGCAGAGCGCCATCTGCGCTTCCATCAGCGCGACATCCAGCAGCTGCCCCTCGCCCGTCACCTCCCGTGCACGCAGCGCCGCGAGGATGCCCAGCGCGAGATACAGTCCCCCGACCATGTCGCCGATGCTCACGCCCACCCGCAGCGGCGGCCCGTCCCGGTACCCGTTCAGGCTCATCGTCCCCCCCATCGCCTGCGCCACCGCATCCACCGCCGGCAGCCCCGAATACGGACCCGTCTGCCCGAAGCCGCTCAGGGCCGCGTACACCAGCCGCCGGTTCTCCTTCCGCAGGTCTTCGTAGCCAAGCCCCAACCGGTCCATCGTGCCCGGCCGAAAGTTCTCTGTCACCACGTCGGCCGCCCGCGCCAGCCGTCGCACCAGCGCCCGCCCCTCCTCCGTCTTCAGGTCGATGGCGATGCCCTTCTTGCCGCGGTTCGGGCTGAAGAAAAACGTCGAAATCCCCTCGTAGTACGGCCCGAACCCCCGCTCCTTCTCGTGTGTACCGGGGTGCTCAACCTTCACCACCTCCGCCCCAAGGTCCGCGAGCTGCATCGTCGCGAACGGGCCGGCGAGCGCCCACGTAAAGTCCAGCACCCGGATGCCTTCCAGCGGACCCCGCACCGCGCTCACCTCCCCCGGAACTGCGGCTCGCGCTTCTCCGCGAAGGCCCGGCCGCCCTCCGCCGCATCCTCGGTCTTCATGATCTCCGCGTACAGCCGCGCCTCCAGCCGCAGCCCTTCACGCATCGGCAGCTCCCAGCCGCCCTCGTAGGCGGCCCGCTTCATCGCCCGCAGGGCCAGCGGCGCGTTCTTCGTGAGCTTCTCCGCCCAGCCCAGCGCGAACTCGAGCAGCTCCCCCTGCGGCACCACCCGGTTCACCAGCCCGTAGCGCAACGCCTCCTCCGCGCTGATGCGCTCCGCGAACAGGATCAGCTCCATCGCGAGGCCGAAGGGGATGTAGCGCGCGAGCCGCTGCGTCTGCCCGCCGCCCGCCACGATCCCGCGCTTCGCCGCCATCGTCCCGAAGGTGGCGTTGGGGCTGGCAACCCGCACATCGCACGCCAGCGCCAGCGCGAGCCCCGCGGCCAGGCAGTGGCCGTTCACCGCCGCGATCACCGGCTTCCAGATGCCCTCCGGCGTGAGCCTGCCGCCGCCGCGCTGCTGGCTCCAGTCGTTCGCCTCGTCTTCGGCGCTCTTCACAAGGTCGCGCCCCGCGCAGAAGGCCCGCTCCCCCGCGCCGGTCACCACCGCCACCAGCAGCTCATCGTCCTGTTCGAACCGGTCCCACGCCTCGCCCAGCTGCCGGTACATCTCCGGGTCGATGCTGTTCATCGCCTCGGGGCGATCGAGCGTGATCAGCAACGTGCGGTTGCGGCGTTCGGTGCGGACCGGCATGCCGCCGATCCTACCCCTCCAGCGCCTCCTGCGCCCGCACCTCCGCGCCGGCCCCGTCGCCCAGCGCCGCCAGCACCCGCGCCTTCAGCGCCGTGAAGTCCCCGGTCGTCACCACCCCCGGGTGCCGCGGTCGACCCAGCCCCACCGCCACCTCCTCCACCACCCGCCCCGGCCGCGGCGAAAGCACCACCACCCGGTCGGCCAGCACCAGCGCCTCCTCCACGTCGTGCGTCACCAGCAGCACCGTCCGCGGCTCGAGCGCCAGCACCTCCTGCAGCCAGGCGTGCATCCCCCGGCGCGTGATCGCGTCCAGCGCCCCGAACGGCTCATCCAGCAGCAGCACTCCTGCGGGCGTCAGGAAGGTGCGCAGCAGCGCCAGCCGCTGCCGCATGCCGCCGCTCAGCTGTCCCGGCCAGGCCTGCTCGAAGCCCTCCAGCCCGAAGACCCCGAAGAGCCCCTTCGCCCGGGCGCGCGCCTCCTTCCTGGGCACGCCCCGGACTTCCAGCCCGAGGGCCGCGTTCGCCAGCGCCCGGCGCCACGGCAGCAGCAGGTCCTTCTGCGGCATATAGGCCACCAGCCCCGGCCGCCCGACGCAATCCTCCCCCATCACCCGCGCCGTCCCGCCGGTGGGCACGAGCAGCCCGGAGAGCACCCGCAGCAGCGTGCTCTTCCCGCAGCCGCTCGGCCCCACCAGCGCGACAAACTCCCCGGCGCCGACCTCGAGGTCGATCCGCTCAACAGCCGCTACCTCACGCCCCTTCGACCGGAACGTGTGCCGCAGGCCCGCTACCTCGATCGCCGGCGCCGTCATCACCACGCCCCCTTACCGCTTCGGCAGGAACTCGTTCGTGAACGCGGCGTCCACGTCGATGTCCTTCTCGATCAGCCCGGCCCGCTTGAGGTACTCGGTGAAGCGCACCCAGACCTCGCGATCCTGCAGGCCCCAGGGCCGGCCCGGGTCAACGTAGCGGGTCGAAAGGTACTCCGCGCTCACCTCCAGCAGCGTGCGGTCGGATTCCGGCGCGCCCTTCATGATCGCGTCCGCCGCGGCCTGCGGGTCCTCCATCGCCACCTCGAAGCCGCGCACGGTCGCCTCCATGAACTTCCGCACCACCTCCGGCTTCTCCTTGATCATCCGCTCGCTGGTCACCAGCAGCGGTGTGTACCAGTCCGGGATGCAGTTCGTGTAGTCGATGAACTTCAGGCTGCCGACATCCTTCTTCTCAACCTCCTTCGCCCGCATCACATCCCAGAACTCGAACACCCAGACGAAATCGAACCGGTTCTGCTCCATCCCCGAGAGGTAGTCCACATTGCCCACCTCCACGAACTTGATCTTCGAGGGGTCGCCCCCGTCGCACTTCACCAGCTCCGAAATCAGCTGCCGCTCGAGCACGCCCCCAAAGCCGCCGTACGTCTTCCCCTCGAGGTCGCGCGGGCGCGTGATCCCTTCGCTCCTGAGGAAGTACAGCGACGAATCGTTGTGCTGGATGAGCGCCGCCAGCGCCACCACCGGCACCCCCTCAGCCCGCGCCGGGATCACCGCTTCCTGCTCCATGATTCCGAAGTCCGCCTGCCCGGCCGCCAGCACCTGCGCCGTCCCCCCGGCCGCCGGCTCGATAATCTTCACATCGAGCCCCGCGTCCCGGTACCACCCCCGGTCCAGCGCGATATACATCCCGCTGTGGTACGTGTTCGGCGTCCAGTTCAGCATGAACGTCACCGGCTCGAGCTTCTCGCTCCCACCGCCGCCGTCGTCATCGTCCCCGCCGCAGGCGGCCGCAGCCGCCAGCCCGAACGCTGCCAGCGTCCCCGCCAGCAGCCAGCGCAACCATCGACTCATTCCGTTTCCTCCTCGGATTTGATGTACATCCATGGCGTCGCCAGCCGCGCCGCCACGTGGACTGCCGCGAACAGCAGCATGCTCAGGAGCGCAATCAACACCACCGCCACGAACACCCGGTCCACCCGGAACGAGGTCTGCGCCCGCGTGATGAACAGCCCCAACCCCGAGCTCGCGCCGATCCACTCGCCCACCACCACGCCGCCCACCGCGTAGGCCGAGGCGATCTTCAACCCCGCGAAAAACCCCGGCAGTGCTGCCGGCACCGAGACATCCCGCAGCACCCGCCAGCGCGAACCCCCCATCGACCGCACCAGGTCCACCATCTCCCGGTCGGCCCCCGCCAGCGCGTCCGCCGTCGCCACCGCCACCGGGAAGAAGCCCCAGAGCGCCACCACCAGCACCTTCGGCGTCATCCCAAACCCGAACCACACAATCAGCAGCGGCGCCAGCACCACCATCGGGATGGTCTGCGAGACCACCAGCAGCGGCATGAGCACCCGCCGCACCAGCGGCACCGAAACCACCAGCACCGCGATGGCCACGCCCGCCGCCGTCCCGTACACCAGCCCCAGCACCGCCTCCCCCAGCGTCGTCCGCATATGCTCCGGCACCAGCCCCTTCACCTCCCAGAAGGCCCGCCACACCCGGCTCGGCGCCGGCAGCAAGTACGCCTCCGTCCCCGAAAGGCGAACGTACGCCTCCCACCCCGCCACCAGCAGGGCGAGCAGGACCGCCGAGGGCCCGTAGGCCCACAGCAGCCGCCGCCCGCCACGCGCAACCCCCGCGGCAGCGTTCACCCGCGCCCCTCGCGGAACTTGGCCGTCAGCGAGTCCATCGTCGGCGGGTTCGGCAGCCGCGATTGCGAGAACTTCACGAACGACAGCACGCTCTCCGCCCCCGCCGCCAGGCAGGCCTCGTGCGCCGCCCGCACCACCCGCCACACCTCATCCGGCTCGCCTTCGAACGTCGTCCCCAGCGCCGAGACCTCATACTTCAGCCCCGACTCCTGGATGACCGCGATCGCCGCTTCGACAAACGAATACGGCGCCCCCGGTTCACCCGACGGCCTTGGCAGGCATTCAATCTCCACAATCACGCAGCGGCTCCTCTCCGCTGCCCGGTCCGCCGGGGAGCCCCCTGCCCCGGCCCCGCCCGGCGGCGTCATTGCCGCCCAAAACGAAACGGAGCCCGGGGAAAGCCGGACTCCGTGCACCTCTTACGAGTCGCTCGGCCTCCGTTTCGCTTTCCCTCCGCACGTCCGAACGTGGTCAGGTTCAAGGGGTATGATCTCAGCCCGCCCGGCGGGCACCCCCAGCGAACACGAACAGCGCTATTGAGTTGTCCCCCACAGCCTAGCCGCTCCATCGCTGCCCTGCAACGGCTCCGCTTACCCACCTGACACCACCTCGT
>NZ_DAOUAO010000123.1:0-3844 GCF_034433535.1 Tepidiforma sp. | reverse complement strand
ATGGAAGCGATCGTTCGCGCCGATGGGCGCCAGTTGCGCCTCATTGAGGGGCAGGAATTCGAGCTGAACCGGGTCGCCGGCGAGCCAGGCGATGTGGTGGACCTGGATGTGCTGATGGTCCTCGACGGGCCGTCGGTGACGGTCGGGACGCCGCTCGTCGAAGGGGCGAAGGTCCGGGCGCGCATTACCCAGCACGGGCGGGCGCCGAAGCTCGTGTTCATGAAGTACAAGAACAAGGTCCGCTACCGGCGGAAGTTCGGACACCGGCAGCCGATCACCCGGCTGGTGGTGGAATCGATCACGAAGGGGTAAGCGAAGATGGCGCACAAGAAGGGCGTCGGCAGCTCAAAGAACGGGCGCGACAGCAACAGCAAGCGGCTCGGCGTGAAGCATTTCGATGGCGAAAGCGTGAAGCCGGGCGCCATCATCCTGCGTCAGCGGGGAACCCGCTTCCACCCCGGTGACAACGTCGGCCTGGGGCGGGACTACACGATCTACTCGCTCATCGATGGGCGAGTGAAGTTCGAGCCGTACGCCAAGGGCCGGCGCAAGAAGATCAGCGTCTACGCGCTGAGTGAGGCCTGAGAGGAGCGCGAGATGAAGCCCGGGATTCATCCCCAGTACGTCGAAGCAACGATTCATTGCTCGTGCGGCAACGAGATTAAGACTCGCTCGACAAAGGCCACGATTCACCTGGACGTTTGCAACGTGTGCCACCCGTTCTTCACGGGGGAGCAGCGCATCGTCGACACCGCCGGGCGGGTCGAGCGGTTCAACCGGCGCTTCCAGCGCGGCTGAACCGTCAACGGAGTTCGCGAAGGGGCGCCGCGGTTTCCCGGCGCCCTTTTGGTTTGCAGGGCAGCCGATGGCTTCGGAACCGACACAGGTGTACTACGGCGGCCAGGCCGTCATCGAAGGGGTGATGATCCGCGGGCCGGAGCACATGGCCGTTGCCGTGCGGCACCCCCGCGGCCACATTGTCACGCATTCGGAGCGGCTGACCGGGATCTACACCGGCCGGTCGCGGCGGATCCCCCTGGTGCGGGGGGTGGTGGTGCTCTGGGAGACGCTGGCCCTGGGGATGCGGGCGCTACAGTTCTCCTCGCGGATCGCGTTCGAGGAGGAAGACGAGAGCAAGAAGCCGGAGCCGTTCCCGGAGAAGGCGTTCCTCGGCACGATGCTGCTCTCGCTGCTGTTCGTGGTGGCGGTGTTCTTCGCCGCGCCGATTTTCCTCGCCCACCTGCTGGAGCGATGGGATGTGGCGCGCTTCTGGGTGGTGCTGGCGGAAGGCCTTATCCGACTCGGGCTGTTTATCGGCTACATCGCGGCGATCGGGCTCATCCCGGATATCCGGCGGGTGTTCCAGTACCACGGCGCCGAGCACATGACCATCCATGCGTACGAAGCCGGGCGACCGCTAACCGTGGAGGAGGTCCGGCGGTTCCCGAAGGAGCACCAGCGCTGCGGGACGAGCTTCTTGCTGGTGGTGGTGATGGTGGCGCTGGTGCTGTTCTTCGTGTTCGACCTGCTGGTGGACGAGGGCCTGCTGGTGCGGGTGGCCTCGCGGGTGCTGCTCATCCCGGTGGTGGCCGGACTGAGTTACGAGCTGCTGCGGCTGGGCGCCCGCTACCGGCACCTCCGGCCGGTGCGCTGGGCGTTCGCGCCGAACATCGCCCTCCAGGGGCTGACCACGCGCGTGCCGGATGACGCGCAGATCGAGGTGGCGCTCGCGTCGTTCGAGGCGACGCTGGCGGCGGCCGGGGTGCAGGCAGCGGCGCAGCGCGGCAGCGGCTGACGAAATTTTCACACTTCGGGCCTTCCGGGATTAGAACGTCTGTTCTATAGTCGGAGGTCCAATGACCTTCGCCTGCTTCCTCGTCCCGTGGTTTGCGATCGCGATCGCCAGGCGGGAAGCGCCGCAGCTGGCGGGGCGCCCGGTGGTGGTGGGCGGTTCGCCGGAGGAGCACGCGGAGGTGACGGCCTGTTCACCGGAGGCGATGGCCGCGGGGGTGCAGCCGGGCATGAGCCTGCGGCGGGCGCTGGCGCTCTGCCCGGGGGCGGTGTTCCTGCCGCTTTCGCGGGCGGCGGTGGCAGATGAGGCGCGGCGGCTGGTCGCGTTCTTCCGGGAGCGATGCCCGGTGGTGGAGCCGATCGCCGAGGGGCACCTGCACGCGGATATCCGGGGCATGCCAGAGCTGGCCGGGCTGGGCACTGCGGAGTACCTGGGGGCGCTCCGGGAGAGCGCGGAGGCAGCGATGGGGCTGCCGGTGCTGGCCGGGGCGGCGCAAACGGTGTTCTCGGCGCACGCGGCCTGCAGCGCCCTGGCGCTGGGCTGCCGGATCGCGGGGGATGATGGCCGGCGGCGCCGTTCGCTGGTGGTGGTGCCCGGGCGGGAGCGGGAGTTCCTGGCGCACCTGCCGATCGAGGTCCTGCCGGTGGATGCCGCGATGCAGCAGCGGCTGCGGCTGTTCGGGATCGTGCGGCTGGGGCAGGTGGCTTCGCTGCCGCTTTCGGCGGTGCAGGCGCAGTTCGGGCCAGCGGGCCGGCGGGCGTGGGAGCTGGCGAACGGGCGGGACGACGAGGGCGTGCGTCCCGTTGCCGAGGAGCTGCAGGTGACGGAGGAGGTCGAGCTCCCCGCAGCCGCGGTCACGCGGGAGGCGCTGCTGGCGGCCAGCGAGGCGGCCTTCGTGCGGGCCTTCGCACGCCCGGAGCTGAGCGGGCGCGCCATCCGCCTGGCGGAGTGGTGGGCTGCGCTCGAGGACGGGACTCGTGCCGCGCGGAAGCTGGGTTTCCGCGAGCCCACCGCCGACCCCCGCCACGCGCTCTTCGTGCTCCGCGGGAAACTCGAGGGCCTGCGGCTGCCGGCGCCGGCGGTGGGCGTGGGCGTCACCCTCTCGGGGGCGTGCAGCGAATACGCCCACCAGCAGCTCCTGTGGCCGGCGGGGCGCGGGCGGCAGCGCGAGCTGGATGAGGCGGTGGCGCAGCTGCATGCACGGGCCGGCGGGCCGCAGGTCTACCGGATTGTGGAGGTGCAACCGTGGTCGCGAATCCCGGAACGGCAGACAGCGCTGGTGGCGTTCGGTTCCTGAACCGGCCGCGGGGTATCGCCGCGGAGGCGAACGCTGACGGCGAACCGACGGCCATCGCCTGGCGCGGGCGGATGGTGCCCGTCCGGGCAATTCTCGACCGCTGGCGGATCGATGACGAGTGGTGGCGGGAGGAGATTTCGCGGCGCTACTTCGCGGTGGAGCTCGCCGGCGGGCGCCGCCTGACGGTATTCCAGGACCTCGTCAGCGGGGGGTGGTTTCTCCAGCCGTACCTGGCTGCCCGGGACGATGACGGCCGGCGGCCAGGAGCCGGGCCACCTCCGCCAGGCGGGCGCCGAGCCGCCGGGCCTGCGCCGCATCCTCGGGCGTGACCTCGCCGTGGGCGGTGGCGCCGTAATACGAGCCGGAGCGCCGCATCGTCTCGCTCCACGGGAGCCCGACCACCACCATGCCGTGGGCGAGGACGAGGTGGATGAGCTGCAGCAGGGTGGCCTCGGTGCCGGCCGAGCGGGAGTAGCCGGCGGTGAAGGCCGCGGCCGGCAGCCCGGCCAGCTCGCCCGTTTCCCACAGGTCGCCGGAGGTATCGAACCACTCCTTCAGCCGGCCGGTGATGCCGCTCCAGTTGGGCGAGCCGAGGGCGAGGCCGTCGCAGGCGAGCAGGTCGGTGGGGCTGGCCTCTTCGACCGTGCGGCGCAGGCAGACGCCGCCGGCCTCGCGGATGCCCGCTTCGATGGCGTCGGCGAGGCGGGCGGTCAGCCCTCCGCGGGAGTCGTAGAGGAGCAGGATGCGAGCCAGTG